>JAEYPY010000010.1 GCA_023410295.1 Pseudomonadota bacterium
CCGTTAAGCGCGGCGAAAAGGCAGCGCTCTTCATTTTCGACGAAGAACTCGGCCTGCTCTTCGACCGCATGAAAGGCATTGGTGTTGATCTTGAGGAACTGACTGAATCCGGCCAATTGGTTATAAACCAGGTTGATGCAGCCGAACTCTCGCCGGGCGAATTCAGCGCCCGCGTTCGCACTTGCGTGGACGAGCAGCAGATCAAGACAGTCATCATCGATAGCCTCAATGGTTATCAGGCAGCCATGCCGGAAGAGAGTTTTCTCGTCCTGCACATTCATGAGCTGCTTCAGTATTTGAACCGCCAAGGTGCGGCGACCTTCCTGACCGTCGCGCAGCATGGCCTGGTCGGCGAGATGAAGGCTCCCGTCGATGTGACCTACCTTGCCGATACGGTGATCTTGCTGCGCTACTTCGAAGCTCTCGGCGTCGTACGCCGCGCTGTTTCGGTGATCAAGAAGCGCGGCGGGCGACACGAGAATACGATCCGCGAGTACGGGATCGGCGCAGGCGGGCTCACACTCGGCAAACCACTGACCGGCTTTCAGGGCGTGCTGCGCGGCGTGCCGAACTTCGTCGGCAAGGATAGCGGGCTCATGGGCGAGCCGCCGGGATGAGTTCAGAGGCGGATCCGCTCCGTGTCCTTGTTCTCGCGCCGGGCGGACGAGACGCCGCGATAGCGAACGACATTCTCGCCGAGGCGGGTGTTTCAGCGACCATCTGCGTTACGTTGAACGCGCTATGCGCAGAGCTCTCGCGCGGCGCCGGCGCGGCGCTCATCGTCGAAGAGGCGCTGCAGAATAGCGACCTCACCGATCTCGCCGCGGTCATCGCAAAGCAGCCGGCGTGGTCCGACTTTCCTTTCGTCCTGCTAGCGCATCGCGGCGGCACGCTTGAGCGCAACCCTGCGGCCAAACGCGTCTCTCTGGTTCTGGGCAATGTGAGCTTTCTGGAGCGGCCGTTCCATCCGACAACGCTGGTAAGCGTGGTGCAGACGGCGCTGCGCGGGCGGCGGCGCCAGTACGAGGCGCGCGAACACCTGGAAGAGATCAAGCGCGCGGAGGTGTTGCTTGAGCAGCGGGTGAAGGAGCGCACCGCGGAGCTGGAGGCGGCGAACCGCGAGCTCGCATCGCAGATCGTGGAACGCGAGAAGGTTGAATCGGCCTTGCGGCAGGCGCAGCGCCTGGAAGCGATCGGCCAGCTCACGTCGGGCGTGGCGCACGATTTCAATAACCTCTTGATGGTCGTGCTGGGCACGGTGCGGCGCCTGCGCAAGGTAATCGACGATGCCGAACAGCGGCGCAAGCTCGACATGATGGCTGAAGCGGCTGAGCGCGGGGCCAAGCTCACGGCGCAGTTGCTGGCGTTCTCGCGCCGGCAGAAGCTGGAGCCGAAGTCGGTCAATCTCAACGAAACCGTGCTCAGCATGCGCGACATGCTGCAATCGAGCATGGGCGGCAGCGTGCGGATCGAGACGATCCTCGCCGACGATCTCTGGCCGGCCATGATCGATCCGACGCAGATCGAGCTTGTGATCCTCAATCTCGCGATCAATGCGCGCGATGCAATGGAGGTGGGCGGCACGCTGGTGCTGGAGACGGCGTCGGTGACGCTGGGGCCGCCGCACCGGCCGGACGAGCCGCCGGCGGGCGATTACGTGATGCTGTCGGTGAGCGATACCGGCTCTGGCATGACCGAGGAGGTGCTGGCGCGCGCCATCGAGCCCTTCTTTACGACCAAGGAAGTCGGCAAGGGTTCGGGGCTCGGCCTCAGCCAAGTGTTCGGGCTGGCCAAGCAGTCAGGCGGCGGTGTGCGCATCGAGACGAAGCTGGGGCACGGCACGAGTGTGAAAGTCTATCTGCCGCGCGCCTCGAACGGGCATGCGCACGGGGCAGCGATGATCGAACCCGAGCGCATTCCCGCAAGCGGGGCTGGACGCTGCGTGCTCTTGGTGGATGACGACAGCGCCGTGCGCGAAGTGAGCGCCTCTGTGTTGCGCGAGCTGGGCTATGCCGTGCTGGAAGCCGGCAGCGGCGGCGCGGCGCTGCAGTTGCTGGCGGAAGCGCAGGTCGATGTGGCGCTCTTGGACTTCGCCATGCCGGGTATGAACGGCGCAGAATTGGCCAAAGCGATCCGCGCGCGCCGGCCGCATCTGCCGATTGTGTTCGCCACGGGTTTTGCCGATGTCTCGGCGCTGACCGACGAGCGCGATGAGCAGATTATTAGGAAGCCGTTCGATGACAGCGAACTCGCGCTGAAGCTCTCACTGGCGCTGCAGCGAGACGCCGGCGCCGCGCGTGCGCCGGCCAACGAGAGCCAGCACTAGCGCGGGGCGCGTTTGGCCAGGATGCGTTGCAACGTGCGCCGGTGCATGTTGAGGCGGCGCGCGGTTTCGCTGACATTGTGGCCGCAAAGTTCGTAAACGCGCTGGATGTGCTCCCAGCGGATGCGGTCCGCGCTCATCGGGTTTTCAGGCGGCTCAGGCTTGTCGTCAGGCGCGGCGAGCAGGGCTTTGACGATGTCTTCCGGATCGGCTGGCTTGGCGAGATAGTCGATCGCGCCTGCTTTCACGGCGGCGACGGCGGTGGCGATGGCGCCGTAGCCAGTCAGCATGACGACGCGGCAATCGGGGCGGTGCTTGTGCAGCGCTTCCACGACGTTGAGGCCGGAACCGTCTTCGAGGCGAAGGTCGAGCACCGCGTAGGCCGGCGCGCCCTTGGCGGCGATATCGTTGGCCTCGGCGACGCTGCCGACGGAGGTGACTTCAAAACCGCGCTGCTCAAGCGCGCGGGAGAGACGCGTGCGGAAGGCCGCGTCGTCGTCGAGGATCAAAAGAGATTTTTCGCCTTCGAGGGGCGCTGCGAGGGTCATGGCGCTTTCGGGGTCTGCAAACAGATGGGCTGTATTTAATGCATTTGGCCGCAAATCAAAGCGCTGGCGCTTCAATTGAACTGCGTCGCCACTGGACTTTAACCACGGCGCCCTCGTGCGGCGGGCGGCGGTTGCGCATTTCAAGCTTGGCGCCAGTGCGTTCGAGCAGGGTTTTGGAGATGAAAAAGCCAAGACCAAGCCCGCCGGCGGTGCCTTCTTCGTCGCGCTCGGTCAGATAGGGCTCGCCGAGGCGATTGATGACCCCTGGGGCGAAGCCGGGGCCGTCGTCGCGGACGGTGACCTCGATCGTGTCGGCATCCCAACGAGCTTCGATATCGACGCGGGTTTTGGCGAAGCCGACGGCGTTTTCAACGATGCCCCCGAGGGAGTGAACGATCTCGGGCATGCGGCGGACCTCTAGCGGGCCATCGCCCTCGGTTTGGATGACGATCTCGGCGCCGAGGCCTTCGTGCGGGGTGATGACTTCTTCCAGCATCGAACGGATCGGCGCGCGCTGGATCATCATGTCGCCCTGTTCGCGGTTGGCGCTGAGCTGGGCGAGGATGGCGCGGCAGCGTTCGCTTTGCTGGACGAGCAGGTTCAGATCCTCCGCGCGCGGATCGTCGGGCGGGACGCCGCGCGCCATTTCCTTGGCGACGAGATGGATGGTGGCGAGCGGGGTGCCCAGTTCGTGCGCGGCGGCGGCGGCAAGTCCTCCAAGCGCGGAAAGCGTCTGTTCACGCGCCAACACCTGCTGCACGGCGGAAAGCGCGATGTTGAGACGCTCTTCTTCGGCGGCGACGCGCCAAGCGTAAACGCTGGTGAAGCCGAGGCCGACGAGCACGGCGGCGGCGATGCCCATCTGATAAAGTGGCGGCAGTGAAAATGCGGACGCGTCCGGCCACGGCAGCGGCAGGCGCAGCACGGAGATCGCGCCGACGCAGATGAAGGTGAGCGCTGCAAGCATGGCGGTGACGGCGGGGCGCAGAATGGTCGCACTCACGGTGACGGGCGCGACGAACAAGAACACGAACGGGTTCTGCAGGCCGCCGGTCAGCGCAAGCAGAACGGCGAGTTGCACGACATCGAACGCAAGCTGCGCCGCCGCCTCCCACTCGCGTGCGAGTTCTTGCGCGCGGCGCGCGGCGATGAGCGCGAGGTTAAGCGCCACCGAGGCGCCGATGGCCGCCAGCGCCCAGCTCAGCGGGAATTCGATGTCGAGCACGTAGCGGACGAAGAGGACGGCCACGGTCTGACCGACCACCGCGAGCCAGCGCAGCAGGATGAGCGTGCGGACCCGGACGCGGCTCTGGGCGGTCCAGAAGCTGGGGATGGCGGGCGGCAGGCGGGCGTCTTGTACGGCCATTGGCCCCCTCATGGCGGTCCGGACCCGCCGGCTCAAGGGCAGATATGGCCGGCGGTCCAGATCAGCGCGCGAGCACGACGACCAACGGGCCCAGGTAG
>JAEYPY010000035.1 GCA_023410295.1 Pseudomonadota bacterium
AAACCGAGCGGCATCGCCGAGGCCGCGAGCGCGACCACCGAGAGCGCCGCCGCGGTCGAGAGCGTACGCACGGCACCGAAGCGTGCGCTCAACGATACCGAGATGAGCGCACCCAGGGCGAAGCCCGCGAAATTGAGCGCACCGACGCGGCCCGCCTCGAGTGCCGTGAGCTCGCCCGAGGAAATCAGCGCGGGCACCATCGCCGTATAGGAAAAGCGTCCGAGGCCGATGCCGATGAACATGCCGCCGCCGCCACCGAGCGCGACCCGTCGCCATGCCGGCCAGCCATCGGCGCCAGCCCCAGCCTCAGGCGGCGGTTTGGCCGCCGCCTTGCTCCTCATCGGGCAAGCTCCCGATCGACCTTGCCGATGAGGTAAGCCCACTTCTCGCGCTGCGCCTCGACAAGGGCCTCCATGCGGTCACGCAGGCGCGCCAAGGCGGCGCAGTCCGGGCTCGGCGCGGCCGATCCCTCGGCGCCCATGCGCTCGATGTCGGCGAGCAGTGCGCTGGACTGCTTGTCGTAGGCGTCCGTTTTCTCGTCCTGCACGATCGGCGCCGCCGCCTTGAGGAACTGATCGTGCGCCCAGCCGCGCTTATCCTTGAGCTCGCGCAGCCGCGCCTGGAAGAGCGGGCGATTCTTGCTGGTCAGGTCTCGCAGGGCGGCAGCGGACTGGCCGACGACCGACTCGAAGGCCTCGCGCGTACAGCCCGGCTCCTGGCTCGACGCAGGACCGGAGACCGAGGCGAGGAGAGCAATGGACAGGAGCAGAAAAAACAACACGACGATGGGCGCGCGTACGGCAGCGCTCCCCCCCAACGCCTGATTTGTCCCACAACCGACCCGCAACCTAGAACTCCCTCCTCGCCGGCAGCGCCAGCTCGCCGCCGTCGCCCGTTCGTGGCCCAGCCACAAGCGGCCGAATGTAGCTTTGTTCCCCCGATCACGGAATAGCGGTCGCGCGGCCGGTCCGCAGCCGTCCGGCCAATACGATCAACACGCCGCAAAGCAGCATCAGCGCGAACCCGAGATCCCCAAAACGGCTGTAGAGCGTCGGCGCCATGGCGGGCGGCACGCGCGCATCGATGACGCCTACCACATCCAGGCCGAGCCAATGGAGGATGCGTCCGTGGCCGTCCACGACCGCGGAGATGCCATTGTTGGCGACCCGCAGCAGCGGCAGGCCCTCCTCGGCGGCCCGCACGCGCGCCTGATGAAGATGCTGGCGGGGGCCGGTCGTATTGCCGAACCAGCCGTCGTTGGTGACGTTCAGGAGGAAGCCCGGGCGCTCCTTTCCCTGAACGATGGCCCGCGGAAAGATCGCCTCGTAGCAGATGAGCGGCGCGAAGGACGGTGCGCGCGGCAGCGACATGAGCGGACGCGGATGCGGGCCGACCGTGAAGCCGCCGCGCCGGCGCGTCAGCGGCTCGAGACCGATGGCGTCGAGCCACGTATTGAGCGGCAGGTATTCGCCGAAGGGAACGAGGTGGATCTTGTCATAAATCGCGACCGGCCGTCCGCCTGCGCCGAACGCGATGAGGCTGTTGTAGAGGCGGCGCTGCGCTTCGGGCCGGCTCGGGTCGGGTGGATCGGCGCGGAGTGCGCCGGAGACGAGAAACGCGCCCGCCGGCAGCGCCTTGCCAATGAGTTCCAGCGCCCGCGGCGAATCGAGCGGCAGGAACGGCATGGCCGCCTCGGGCCAGATCACGAGATCGACGCCCGCCGCGCCATCCTCGATACCCGCAGCGTTCTGCGTCGTAAGTTTAAGATGCTGGTCGAAGATGCGACGCTGGTGCTCGGACTGCCATTTCTCGCGCTGGGGCACGCTCGGTTGCACGAGACGCACGCGTGGCCCCTCTGCTGCTGCAGGCGCCGATTCGGACAGCTTCCAATGGCCGTAGGCCATGAGCGCCGCGATCGTCGCGAGCGTGATCGCGCCGCCGCGCCAAGTCGCACCATCCACCCAGGCCACCAGTGGCGCCGCCAGGACGAATACGGCGACGACGCTGAGCCCATAGATACCGATGAGCCCCGCCGACTGCATGAGGCTGTCGGGATAGGTGAGCGCGTATCCAATGACATTCCATGGGAAGCCAGTGAGCACGTGTCCGCGCAGCCATTCCGCGGCCCCGAGCGCGAGTGCCAGCGCCAGCACGCGCATGAGGCCCGGTCGCCATGCGAACGCTGCGACCGCTGCCGCGCCAGCCCAGAACAATGCGAGCCCCGCCGGCATGAGCGTCACCGCAATAGGGATCAGCAGCGCGAACTTCTCGGCCTCCACCAGAAAGGCCTCGCCGATCCAGAAGAGCCCGGCGAAGAAGTAGCCGAACGCGAACAGCCAGACCACGAGTGCCGCCTGTATGGCAGGTCGCTGCCGCCACGTGCCGCCCGATCTAGACAATACCGCGCCGTCGAGCAGCCACACCAGCACCGGGAGCGTCAGGATGAGTACCGGCCACAGAAGAAAGGGCGCCATGGCGAGCACCGAGAGAGCACCCGCCGACGTCGCCAGCGC
>JAEYPY010000056.1 GCA_023410295.1 Pseudomonadota bacterium
ACCCAAGTCCGCGTTTCACACAGCCGTCCTTCGCGCCTGCTCTAACGAGTCAGCGTGCCGACGGTCCTCCAACAGCGTCAAAAGCTCGTTAACCGGCATGGGACGGCCAATGAAAAAGCCTTGCGCATAATCGCAGCCCATGGCCGCAAGCATGGCGTAGGCGACCTGGCCTTCAACGCCTTCAGCTGTAACCTTCATTTCAAGGCCATGGCCCAGTTCGATCGTGGAGCGCACCAGCACCGCGTCGCGGCGGCTGTTGGTGATGCCTTGGATGAACGCTTTGTCGATCTTGAGTTCGTGCGCTTGCAGCTGCTTGAGATAGGCGAGCGACGACAGCCCCGAGCCATAATCATCAATGGAAATGTCGATACCGCCATTGACGAAGGCTTCAATGTGCTCGAGCGCGAGATCAGGTTTGTCGATAATCGCCGTCTCGGTGATTTCGAAGCAGACGCGGTGCTGCACGTTCGCCGTTGCGGCGAGCGCAAGACGCGCGAACTCGCGATCCCCCAACACGCGGCCGGAAACGTTCACGGACATAGCGAGCGGCCAGCCTGCTTCCGAAAGCGTGGCCTGATCTGCAAGCGCGCGCTGCAGCACCCACTCCGTCAGCGCGCGGACATGACCGGTCTCTTCCGCCATCGGCACGAACACGTCAGGCGCAATCATACCGCGGCGCGCATGCGGCCAGCGCACCAGTGCTTCCACCGCGTCGATCTTGCCACTGCGCAGATTGAGCTTCGGTTGATAGTGGACGCACATCGTACTCTCGGCGATGGCGCGCCGCATGTCGCCCATGAGCGAAAGATTGAGTGAGGGATCGCCATACGCCGCTTGATCGAAGCGCGAGAGCTTGACGCGCTGCGCCCGCGCCTGATCCAGCGCCACGCTGGCGCGCTCGACGACCTTGCGCGGATCGCTATCGTCTGCACGCGAGAGCGCCAATCCAAGCGTCACGCTGACATCGACGGGCTGGTCCGCTAAGCGGATCGGACGCTCCAGACCGCTGAGCAAAGCGCGCGCCCGCTTCAGTGCTTCCTCTTCGCCCCCAACCCGCGCTGCGACGGCGAGCACTTCAGACGAAAGCCGCGCAATGGCGCAATCGGGGGCCAACCGCTTCAGCCGTTCGCCGATATGGCGGACGAGCGCGCCCGCCTGCGCATAACCGATCGCGCCGCGCATCTCGCCGAACCGGTCGAGCCCGATCGCGATAACGGTGAGTGGCCCCTTGGCGCCCAGCGCTTCAATCCGGCGTTCGAAGGCAAGGCGGTTCGGCAGCCGAGCTTCGGCGTCATGCATGGCGAGATGCACGATCTTCTTTTCACGCGCCTGGATCGCGTGCGCCATGGCGTTGAACGAACCGGCAAGGCGGGAAATCTCATCGCGCGTGCGCACTTCGACAGGATCATAGACGCCGGCCTGCAAGCGCTCCGCGGCGCGCTCCAGATCGGACAAGGGCTGGGTGATGCTGCGTGCGAGCATCCAGCTGCCGATGCCCAAGAGGCAGATGCCGAAGACGCCGATTAACGCCAAACCGCCGAATAGACCCTGATATGGCGCCAGTGCGCGCGACATGGGATACCGCAGCACCAGTGCGCTCGCATGGCCATCGAGCGCACGGAAAGGACGTGCGAGGGTCATGGCCGGGCCGTCGGCGCTGTCTAGGACGCTCGGCCCCGCCTCCCCTTGCAGCGACGCAGCGACAAAAGTCTGCAGCCGCGCATCCGCGCTCGCCGCAGCTTCGCTCGATATCCACTCATTGCCGCGCTGCACCAGCACGGCCGCGTCCAGTGGGATGGCTGCGAGCTGCTCCAGCGCACGCATTTCAGCGGCGTCCAAACGCTCCGCGACAATGACCCAGCCGAGCAAGCTCGGTGCATAGATCGGCGCCGACACGGCCTGGTGCGGCATGTCATTGATCATGATGACGCCGCGTGGCGCTTCATCCGTCTCAAGCGCGTCGTGCAGGTGCTCGCGTCGGTCGAGCGTCAGCGCGCCCTGTTGGCCGAGCAGACGTCCATCGGGCGTGACGATGAACACCACATCAGCGTCCAAGCGGCCTCGCACGTTCTCAAGTGCCGAGCCAATGGTCGGAACATCGCCGGTGGCCACGGCCTGACGAAAGCCGAAATCGCGCGCCGACAGCGCGGCGACGTCAGAGAGACGCTGAAAGCGAAACTCCCAGCCGCGGTCGAACACCGTGCCGGTGGCTTCGAGTTCTTCGCGCGCCATGTTTTCCGCATTCGCATTGATGATCGCGAACGCGGTGGCGGAGATGAACAAAAGCGCGACACAGAAGAGCCCAGCGTAAAGCACGGTGAGCTTGAGGCGGAGGCGGCGGAACATCGCCCGCGCCTAGTAGTGCCCGCCCGAGTCGCGTGGGGCGCGCAGGCGCAGCTGGAATTGCTCTGAAGCCTGGCCGGTTGCAGGCAGCGTGATGGTGCGCTCGGTGTGTCCGTCCGGCGCGCGGCTGTACGGATGCCAAACGCGCAGTGTCGCCGCGCCAGCGGGAAGATCGCTAATGACAGCGATGCCTTGCCCATTCGTCGTCACCGCGTACGGTGTATCGACCACGTAGATGAACGCCGACATGTTGTCGTGGATGTTGCAGCCGATCGCAATCACGCCCGCGGTGCGGAAAGCGACGCTACGGCTTTCATCGCGGCCGTAGAGACGCAGCTCGAACGGCCCGGCGGGCGAAAACGAATAGACGTGGTGACGCACCGGATCGAGATTTGGAAACGCAACGGTCGCGCCCGCCGGTGCGATAAGCACAAACGGATCGAACTCCATGTGCTGCTGGGCGATACGCATCGGCCAAGGAAATTGGATGCGGCCAGACGGCGGTCGCGCGACGCGGACTGTGACCACAGCATCGGCCACCGGGCGCCCGTCGACGCCTGTGACCGCCACGCGCAGGTCCGCAGCCTCGGCCAAAGGCGCGATTAGCAGAGCGGCGAGCGCGCACAGAATCCCGGCAAAGCGCATCCACCGAGTGTCGGACGCTCATTTTACGGAAGCGTTAACCTTGCGGGAAAGGGAGGTGGCAGCGCCCGCTGAAGCTCCCCGTCGGCCGACGCCAGCCAATTGACGTTCACCGGGCCCGCGCCCTATATCGCGCGTCCCACGGTTGAGGGCCCGTAGCTCAGCTGGGAGAGCGCCGCGTTCGCAATGCGGAGGTCAGGAGTTCGATCCTCCTCGGGTCCACCATTCTTACGTCCGAGTAGCGGCACGCCCCGGCGGGCGGTTGCCGAATCCGGCCGGGGCGGGCTAGAGGGCTCACATGTATTCGGGCGGCCTTCTCGGCATCATCTTCAATCTGCTGGACGCATTGATCGGGATTCTGATCGTCGTCCTCATCGTTTATGTCGTGATTTCGTGGCTTTACGCCTTCGACATCGTCGGCCGGCGCAATCAGTTCGTCGGCGCGGTGTGGGAGTTCACCCGGCGCGTCTCCGATCCGATGCTGCGGCCGCTGCGCCGGATCATTCCGCCGATCGCCGGGGTCGACCTTTCGGTGCTGGTGCTGCTGTTGGTGCTGCAGATGCTGGTGCGGCCCCTGCTGTTCTGGCTCTACCTCGTGCTGACCGGCGGGGGGCCGGTGCTCTGAGCCGGCTCAAGGTACGGCTGACGCCTTCGGGCGGCGCCGACCGGATTGACGGCCGCACGCGCGACAACGACGGCGCCCTCTACCTCAAGGCGCGCGTCCGCGCCGCGCCGGAAAACAACGAAGCTAACCGCGCGCTTGAGGTGCTGATCGCCAAGGCGTTCGGCGTGCCGAAGAGCAAGGTCAGCGTGACGCGCGGCGCCACGGCGCGCATGAAAACGCTGGAAATCGACGGCGCAAGCGAGGCAGAGATCGCCGCGTTCATCGCCAGATTCGAGGAGAAGCCATGACCGGGCGCAGCATCGACGGCAAAGCCATCGCCGCAGGCGTGCGCGCTGATGTGGCGGCGGCGGTGAAGACCCTGCCGGGTCAGCCGGCGCTCGCGGTGGTTCTCGTTGGCGATGATCCGGCGAGCCACGTCTACGTCAGCTCCAAAGTGAAAATGACGAACGAAGTCGGCATGCGCTCGATCGAAATCCGTTTGCCGGCGGAGACCACGCAGGAAGACCTGATCGCGCGCGTTGATGCGCTGTCGCGCGATCCGGAGGTGGACGGCATTCTCGTGCAATTGCCGCTGCCGAAGCATATTTCCGAACCTGCGGCGCTGGCCGCACTCGATCCGATGAAGGACGTTGATGGCCTCACCGAGGCCAGCGCCGGCAAGCTGGTGCTGGGCAAGCCGGGCCTCAGGCCCTGCACGCCTGTTGGCTGCGTGATCCTGGCCAAGACCGAACGGCCTGATCTTTCCGGCGCCAACGTCGTCGTCATCGGCCGCTCCATCCTGGTCGGCAAGCCGGCGGCGCTCTTGTTTCTCGAGCAGAACGCCACCGTCACGCTGGCGCACTCCAAGACGCGCGATCTGCGCATGATCTGCCGCGGCGCCGACATCCTTGTCGCCGCTGTTGGCCGGCCGGAAATGGTGCGTGGCGACTGGATCAGGCCCGGCGCCATCGTTATCGATGTCGGCACCAACCGCGTGCCTGCGCCCGAGAAGGGCGAAGGCAAGACTAAGCTCGTCGGCGACGTGAATTATAACGAAGCTATCGCGGTGGCCGCGGCGGTAACGCCCTCACCCGGCGGCGTTGGGCCGATGACCATCGCCTGTCTATTGCGCAATACCGTCCTCGCCGCCTGTGCGCGCCGGGGTTGGACTGTGCCGGAAGCGCTCGCCGCAGGTTAAAAGCGACCTCCAGCGCTTGTGCGCCCCTAAACGCGCGTTTAGCTTCCCGCCCGCGTCAGCCCAGGGAGGGGATCGAACGTGTCAAATACCAATGTAGCGGGAGGGTCAAAGCGCCCGGGCGGCCTCGGCCGTCTCTTCATCCGCAAGTCGGTCGAACAAATGCACGCCGAGCACGAGCACGGCGAACTCAAGAAATCACTCGGCGCTCTGAACCTGGTGCTGCTCGGCATCGGCTGCATCATCGGCACCGGCATCTTCGTGCTCACGGGCCGCGCAGCCGCCGAATTCGCCGGCCCCGGCATCATGATCTCGTTCGTGATCACCGGCACGCTTTGCGCGCTGGTGGCGCTTTCTTATGCCGAACTTGCGGCGGCCATCCCGGTTTCGGGCTCGGCCTATTCCTATTCCTACGCATCCATGGGCGAGATTGTCGCCTGGGTGATGGGCTTGCTGCTCGTGCTTGAGTACGGCCTCGCTGCGTCCACGGTGGCGGTCGGCTGGTCGGGCTACACGGTCAGCCTGCTCGCGGATCTCGGCATACACATACCCGCGGCGCTGACAGCTGCCCCAGGCGTCGAAGTGATCGACCACACTACGAATGAAGTGATCGGTGTCGGCATCGTCAACTTGCCGGCGATCATCGGCCTCGTTGCGGTGACGTCGTTGCTCGTCCTCGGCATTTCGGAATCGGCGCTCGTCAACAACATCATCGTCTTCATCAAGGTCGGCGTCGTCGTCGCCTTCGTCGTGATCGGCGCGGGCTATGTGAACCCCGACCTCTGGACGCCCTTGATCCCAGAGCAAATCCCAGCCCCGCCGCCAGGCACCGACATGAGCATCTGGGCTCAGATCGGACGGGCACTGGGCGGCGTGCTGACCGGCGCGGACACCGGCCAATACGGCGTGCCCGGCCTCATCACCGGCGCGGCGACCATCTTCTTCGCCTATATCGGCTTTGAGGCGGTCTCCACTGCAGGCGCCGAGTCGAAGAATCCGGGCCGCGACATGCCGATCGGCATCCTCGGCTCGCTGATCATCTGCACCATTCTCTACATCATGACGTGCGCGGTGCTGGTCGGCATCGTGCCCTATCAGCAGCTCGACAACCCGGCTCCGATCGCGCTTGCGGTCGATGCGATCGGCTTGCCGTGGTTCGCGTTCATCGTGAAACTCGGCGCCTTCGCAGGCCTGTCGTCGGTGATGCTGGTGCTGCTCTACGGGCAGACGCGCATCTTCTACACCATGGCGCGCGATGGCCTCATCCCGCAGGTGTTCGCCAACGTGCACCCGAAGTTCAAGACGCCGTGGATCAACACCATCCTGGTCGGCATCCTGGCGTGCGGCTTCGCTGGCTTCATGGGGCTCGACGCGCTCGCGAACCTGACCAACGTTGGGACGCTGGCGGCGTTTGCGATCGTCTGCTTGACGGTGATCTACCTCCGCTACGCGCGGCCGAAGATCAATCGTCCGTTCAAGACGCCGCTGTTCCCGATCACGCCGCTGCTGGGCGCGCTGATGTGCTTCTTCCTGCTCATGTCACTGATGGCGCACGAAGCAACGCGCAACTTCTTCCTGGTCTATCTGGCCGGCGGCTTTGTGCTCTACTTCTTCTATGGGATGTGGAACTCGAAGCTGGCGAAAGGGGTGGCTGTTCCGGGGCACGAGCCGGATCCGGACCTTGGCGCCAAGGGTATCCAAGAGGATCACTCCAGAGGTTGATCCTCAGTACACAAATCCAACTTACTAGCGCCGCCGTCGAAAGACGGCGGCGGTTTGCTATACGCGCGGTGGC
>JAEYPY010000060.1 GCA_023410295.1 Pseudomonadota bacterium
CATCTCTTTTATAGCGCCGAACACGCAGCGGAGGACGCGGGATTGCATGGCGAAGAGTCGCCCAGCCTCTTGGAGCATCTTTGCAACGCGCAGTTCTGGTTCGAGTCGTTTCAGAACTGGCAGAGCGAGTTTCTGTCGACGGCGGTGCTGGTGGTGCTGACGATCTTCCTGCGCGAACGTGGCTCGCCGGAGTCCAAGCCTGTGCAAGCGCCAAACTCGGCGACGGGTGGTTAGAGTATGAGGTCGCCGCGGGCGTCGCACCACGGTTCGCGCCGGCCGCGCCAGGGGCGGGCGAGGCCGTACGCGATCAGCGTTTCGCCGAGATCGCGGCCATCGACGCTGACGCGCGCAAGCACCCGGTCGTAGCGGTCGGTGCGGCCAGCGGAATAGATGTCGAGAGCGCGGGCGCTGCGTATCATCGCGCGCACCGTGCGTGTTGCGCGCGCGGCGTGCGCGCGTTCGGCGGCGCAATGGGCGCGATCGCCTGTCTCCGGGGTATCGATGTTCTCGATCCGATAGGTGACCCCATGCGCCGCGTCATGCAGCGTGTCCCCGTCGAACACGCGGATGCTGCCGGTGGAAACGGCGGGAGGCTGGCTCGGCGCTTCGGCCCGAGGCGCGTCGCTGAACGCGGGGACAACGCCCAAGCCCAGGATGAGCGCGGCGCAGATATGGAGAATTACGAGGGGTGCGAGAGAGCGGCGCAGCACGCGTCATGGTGAGCGCGCCAGGTGTTAGCGAAGCGTAAACGGTTTAGGCGCTGCGCGTGGATTTGAGCGCGTCGTCGCCGCCGGCCTGAATGAAGCGCTGCTCAATCGCGGCGACGGTATCGGCCACTTGTTCGAGCGTGCGGATGCTGCGGGTCTCAACGCCAATGATGCGTTCCTCGATGCGCGCGCGCAGCGCGTCGAACTCGGCGGCGACATCGCGCGTATCGGGCGCTTCGAGATCAGCCAGGCGGCGGTCGTTGTCGGCGACGAAGCGGGCGACGTCCTGGCGCAACGTATCCAGCGCCTGAGCCTGCCGCTGCTCCATGGCCACAAGGCGATCTTCGAACGTGCGCACAACCTCTTCCGGCGTGCTCTGTTCGGCGGCGGCGAGGTGGCTGAGGCGCAGGTCCGCGAGCGCCAGTTCGAGCTGGTGCGCTCGCTCGTCCGTCTTGGTCGCGCTCTCAACGGCTTGGGCGGCGACGCGGTTGAGCATACGCGCGACGCCTTGCACTTGCTCGGCGATGTCGCCGGACTGGGCTTGTTGCGCCTCGATCTGCGTTTGTAGCGCCTGGATACGGTTGGTCAGGGCGGTGTCTGTCTCGGCGGCGTTGACGCGCGTGACGAGCGCGGCGACCTCCTCGCGCAGGACGGCCAGCGCTTGCGCCGTTTCGGTGCTGGCGGCGGCGTGTTCGAGCTGGGTGAGACGCTGTTCCAGCGGCGTCGTCGTAGCTTCGAGTCGATTGAGCGCGCCATCCAGCAGCGTAAGGCGGGCGAGGGCCCCGGCATGATCTTCGCGCAGGAGGTTGATGTCGCCGGCGGTTTGCTCGCGGGCGCGTTCGACTTGCGCAGCAATGCCCTGGACGGCGAGTTCGATGCGATGCTCGGCGGCGGCTTCGACGCGCTCGATCTCGGCGCGCAGGGTCTGTCGCAGATTGCCGAGGCCTTGATCGACTTCGCCAACGCGGGCGGATTGACCGTCGAAGCGTGCTTCCCAATGCGTTTGCGCGCGATGGACGGTGGCGCGCGCGTCCGACGCGGCTTCAGCCATGCGCCGTTCGGTGGTTTCGCGGAACTCCGACAGTTCATTGATGGTGTTGCCGACGGCGGCGTCCACGAGCTTCAAGCGGGCCTGGTGGCTGAGCTGGTCTTCGCGCACGGCGACAATTTCGGCGGCGAGGCCGGCGCGTGCTTTTTCGAGCGCCGCGTGCTGTTCGCGCGCGGCGCGCGAGATGTCGGCGGCGAGCGCAGCGTCGGCGGCGCGGAGCGCGTTGGCGGTCTCTTCAAGCGCGGTCTGCGCGCCATCCTCGACATCGACGAGCTGGGCGCGGAGCTGCTCGGTGACGCGGGCGGTGAAGCGCTCGTTCTCGGTGATGCGGTCGCTCATGCCCGCCATGCGCTCGCCAGCTTCGGCGAAAGCCGCGTGCATGCGCGCGCGGGTTTCGGCGGCGCTGTCAGTCAGGCGCTGCTCCAGTACTTCGCGGACGCCGCGGAGTTCGTTGATCAGGTGCTCGACGGCGGCGTCTGCCTGGGCTGCGGCAGCGTCGGCGGCAGCCTGGACTTCGGCGAGGCCGGCGCTGAGGCGGTCGGTGGTCTCGTGGGCGAGGGCTGAGAAATCGTCTGCGACGGCGTGCTTCAGAGCTTCGTGGGCGTCGGCGAGGATGTTGATCGAGCGTTCGGCGCTGTCGGCCCGTTGCTCGACCGAATTGACTCGCCGCTCTATCCCGGTGGCGCGCTCGTCCTGAACATGGCCGAGTGCGGTCAGATTGTCCTCGATCACCGCTAGGTGCACCTGGACGCCGGTGAAGGTGTTGTTCACTTCTTGCTGGGTTTGGCCGAGCGCGTGGGCGGTGTCGCCGGCCAACGCTTCGACTTCGCCGACGCGGGCCGTCACATCAAAGAGCGAGGTGTCGAGCGCGGCGACCGCGCCGTCGAGGCTGGACGTGGCGGTGCTGAGGCGGCGTTCGAGCGCCTTCAGGCGCTGGCGGATGGCAAAACCTTCGGGCGACTCAGGCGGCGGCGCAAAGATCGCGCGCTGATCGGCCTCAGCCGTAGTTTGTTCATCCTCGCGGAGCGCGCTCAGCTGATCGACGATTGCGCTCTTCAGCACGACATCGGTGAGATAGTCGCTGAGATTCATGCCCAGCCGCTCGGCTTCCGCGACCGCTTTTTCGCGCACCGCCGGCTCAACACCCTTCAGCACCCAGGAACCTTCACTCATCATAGCCTCGCGTGCGTGATCTCATGGAATGAGGCATCGTGCTTAAGGGCGCGTAAAATCTAGGCTTTTGCGTTTCATTAAGACGCCCGCGCGGGCGCACGTGCGCAAAACCATGGCGCGACTGCAGCGGAGTCCAAATTTTCAAACATCGCCGCGCGCGGACGGGCACAAATCATGCGATGCTGTGTTCCGCATTGGGGCGGGTTAGGCGCACCTGCGCTGCGCTCTCCTTGCTGGCGCCATGTTCCTCATGGCGATTTAGTAAGCGTCGGCCGCACGGACTACCTATTTAGAGTCTGGGCGGGGCGCGACGGAGGCACAATGTCTGAAGAACTCTTTCGCAGCTACGCACGCTCCTATGAACAGCGGCGTGAAGCGGAAATGTCGCTGCAGGATTTCCTGGCGCTCTGCCGCGACGACCCGATGGCCTATGCGAGCGCGCACGAGCGCCTGCTTGCGGCGATCGGCGAACCCAGAATGGTGGATACATCCAAGGATGCGCGGCTCGGGCGCATCTTCATGAACCGCACGGTGCGGTTCTACCCGGCGTTCGCGGAATTCTACGGCATGGAAGAGACGATCGAACGGATCGTCGCCTTCTTCCGCCACGCCGCGCAAGGTTTGGAAGAGCGCAAGCAGATCCTTTACCTGCTCGGGCCCGTCGGTGGCGGTAAGTCTTCGCTGGCGGAGCGCTTGAAGGCGCTGATGGAGGATCAGCCGATCTACGTGCTGAAGGCCGGCGACGAGATGAGCCCGGTGTTCGAGCACCCGCTCGGGCTCTTCAATCCGGAAGTCTGGGGTGCAAAGCTCGAAGACGAATACGGCATCCCAGTGCGGCGCCTGACCGGGCTCATGAGCCCCTGGTGTGTGAAGCGGCTCGACGAGTTCGGCGGCGACATCACCAAGTTCCGCGTCGCCAAGCTCAACCCATCGCGACTGCGGCAAATCGCCGTGGCGAAGACCGAACCTGGCGATGACAACAACCAGGATGTCAGCTCGCTGGTCGGCAAGGTCGATATCCGCAAGCTCGAAATGCACGCGCAGAACGATCCCGACGCGTACTCATATTCTGGCGGCCTCAACCGCGCCAACCAGGGCATGCTCGAATTCGTCGAGATGTTCAAAGCGCCGATCAAGATGCTGCACCCGCTGCTGACGGCGACGCAGGAAGGCAATTACGTCGGTACGGAAAATATCGGCGCGATCCCGTTCACCGGCATCATCATGGCGCACTCGAACGAAGCCGAGTGGCAGTCGTTCAAGAACAACAAGAACAACGAGGCCTTCATCGACCGTATCTACGTGATCAAGGTGCCGTACTGCCTGCGCGTCGATGAAGAGAAGAAGATCTACGAAAAGCTGGTGCGCACATCAGAGCTAGCCGAAGCGCCCTGCGCGCCGGGCACACTAGAAATGCTGGCGCGGTTTTCGGTGCTCTCACGTTTGAAGGAGCACGAGAACTCCAACCTGTTCGCCAAGATGCGCGTTTATAACGGCGAGAGCCTCAAAGAAGTCGATCCCAAGGCGCGCACGCTGCAGGAATACAAGGACGCTGCCGGCGTCGATGAGGGCATGGACGGCATCTCGACGCGCTTTGCGTTCAAGGTGCTGGCCGCGACCTTCAATCACGACACCAACGAGGTGGCTGCCGATCCGGTTCACCTGATGTACGTGCTCGAACAGCAAATCCGCCGCGAACAATTCCCGCAGGAAACGGAAGCCAAGCTACTCGAATTCATCAAAGCCGAGCTTGGTCAGCGCTATGCCGAGTTCATCGGCAACGAGATTCAGAAGGCGTATCTCGAAAGCTACCACGATTACGGGCAGAACCTGTTCGATCGCTACGTCGATTACGCTGACGCTTGGATCGAAGACATCGATTTCAAGGATCCTGACACAGGCCAGCTCTTAAATCGCGAACTGCTCAATCAAGAGCTGTCTAAAATCGAAAAGCCGGCGGGCATCGCCAACCCGAAGGATTTCCGCAACGAGGTGGTGAAGTTCACGTTGCGTGCACGCGCCAGCCATGGCGGCAAAAATCCGTCGTGGACCTCGTACGAAAAAATCCGCGAAGTGATCGAACGGCGCATGTTCTCCCAAGTTGAGGATCTGCTGCCCGTGATCAGCTTCGGCTCGAAGAAGGACGGCGAGACCGAGAAGAAGCACGAAGAATTCGTGATGCGCATGGTCGAGCGCGGGTACACCGAGCGGCAGGTGCGCAGGCTGGTCGAGTGGTACATGCGCGTGAAGCAAGCGGGGTAGGCGCCGGCGCATGAACATCATCGATCGGCGGCTCAATCCGGGCGGCAAAAGCTTCGCCAATCGTCAGCGTTTCTTGCGCCGCGCCCGCGCGCAGGTGCGGCGCGCTGTGCGCGAAGCCTCGTCCAGCCGCTCGATCAAGGATGCGGGCAAGGGCGGGGAGGTCTCGATTCCAGCCGGCGGGGTTCACGAGCCGCATCTGCGCCGGGCTTCGCAAGGCGGCGCGCGCGATTATGTGCTGCCTGGCAACAAGAAATACGTCACCGGCGACACCATCCCGCGTCCCGATCAGGGCGGCGGGCAAGGCTCAAAGGCGAGCGATAGCGGCGAAGGCGAGGACGAGTTTCGCTTCGCGCTTTCAGACGAAGAATATCTCGATCTTTATTTGGAAGATCTCGAACTGCCGGACTTGGCGAAGCGCCAAGTGACGGGCGCGACATCGGTGCTGTGGCGCCAGGCCGGCTACTCGGTGTCGGGTCCGCCGTCGCGCATCTCCGTGCCTCGGACGCTGCGCCATTCGATGTCGCGCCGGATCGCGCTGAAGCGGCCGAAGCCGGAGGAAATTCACGCGTTGCGTGAAGAGATCGAAAAACTCGAGCGCGAAGGCGGCCATTACGACGAACTGGTGAAACTGCGCGCGGACCTCGAAAAGCGCCTAACCCGCACCAAGCGCATTCCCTACATCGATCCGGTGGACGTGCGTTATCGGCGACTCGAATCCAATCCAAAGCCAATCGCGAAAGCGGTGATGTTCTGCTTGATGGATGTCTCGGGCTCGATGAACGAGCACATGAAGGATTTGGCGAAGCGCTTCTACTCGCTGCTCTATCTCTTCCTGAACCGGCGTTACGAGCACGTCGATGTCGTTTTCATTCGTCACACGCACGAAGCGTCGGAGGTGGATGAGCAGACTTTCTTCTATTCGCGCGAGACCGGCGGCACCGTGGTGTCGACTGCGCTCTTCAAGATGCAGGAGATCGTGCGCGATCGGTACCCGGTCGATCAGTGGAACATCTACGCGGCGCAAGCGAGCGACGGCGACAACACCTCAAGCGACAATGCCGTGGTGCTGGCGCAGCTGAAAGACGCGATCCTGCCGATCTGCCAGTACTACGCTTACGTCGAAGTCGGCATGGACGATGAAGACGATCACCCGGGCGCGGGCGAACCCAGCACCAATCTCTGGCGCGCGTACCGGCGCATTCCGGACGATCAGCCGTTCGCGATGCGCAAAGTACGTCACCGGCGCGACATTTATCCGGTGTTCCGCGAATTGTTTGCGCGCCGGCCGGAAGGCGTGGCCGCGGAGGGCGGCGGATGAGCATGCTGGCTGATTCCAAGCTGCTCTACAGCGGCCCCGATTGGGACTTCGACCTGATCAAGCGCGTGCACGAAGCATGCGGCGAGATCGGCATCAAGGAGATGGGGCTCGATCCCTATCCCAATCAGATCGAGGTGATCACGGTCGAGCAGATGCTGGACGCTTATGCTTCGACAGGCATGCCGCTCTTTTATCGCCACTGGAGCTTCGGCAAGGAGTTCGCACGCAACGAGGCGCTCTATCGCAAGGGCTATCAGGGCCTCGCGTACGAGATCGTCATCAATTCCAATCCGTGCATCGTCTACATCATGGAGGAAAACTCCGCGACGATGCAGACGCTGGTGCTGGCGCATGCCGGCTACGGCCACAGCCACTTCTTCAAGAACAATTACGTGTTCAAGCAGTGGACGGACGCGGACGGCATTCTGGACTATCTCGAATTCGCGCGCGGCCTGATCGCGAAATACGAGGATCGCTACGGGCAGGAGAATGTCGAGCGCTTGCTTGACGCGGCGCACGCGTTGCAGAGCCACGGCATCCATCGCTTTCCGCGCAAGCGCATGCCGGATTTGCGCTCCGAGCAGCGGCGCGAGGAAGAGCGTCGCCGGCACGGCGAGCAGCTGTTTAACGATCTCTGGCGCACGGTGCCGACAAGCGGCAAGCGCAAGCGCAGCAGCGATGAAGACGCGCGTCGCAAAGCGCTGCTCGGCCTGCCGGAAGAGAATCTGCTCTACTTCCTGGAGAAGACGGCGCCGCGTCTCGCGGGCTGGCAGCGTGAAGTGCTGCGCATGGTGCGGATGATCAACCAGTACTTCTATCCGCAGCGGCAAACCAAGGTGATGAATGAGGGCTGCGCCACCTACACGCACCACCGCATCATGAATCGCCTGCACGAGAAGGGGCAGATCGACGACGGCTCTTTCCTGGAATTCATCCACTCGCACACGAGCGTGGTGATGCAGCCGGCGTTCGATGACCGGCGCTACAGCGGCATCAATCCTTACGCGCTCGGCTTTGCTATGTGCTGCGACATCGAGCGCATCTGCACCAAGCCGACGGACGAGGACCGCGAATGGATGCCGGATATTGCCGGTAACGGCGATCCTTACGGCACGCTGCGGCACATCTGGGCGAACTATCGTGACGAGAGCTTCGTTTCGCAATTCCTCTCGCCCGCCTGCATCCGCGATTTCGGCCTCTTCGATGTGCGTGACGATGAGGAAGAGGAGGAGATGCAGGTCGCCGCGATCCACGACGAACGTGGCTATCGCAAGATCAAGCGCGCGCTCTCCAAGCATTACGATACGGCCTATCGCGACGCGGACATTCAGATCGTCGATGTCGATCTCGTCGGCGACCGCAAGCTAATGCTGACGCACCGGGTGCTCGACGGCATCGTGCTGGAAGAGAGCGACGCGGAAAAAGTGTTGCAACACGTCGCCGATCTTTGGGGTTATGACGTGAAGCTGGTGGAGCAGGACGATAACGGCGTCGTGCGCGCGGAGCACACCGCGAGCCCGCGACGGCCGTTTATGTAATTGGCGCGGCCCGCTTAAACACCCAACCGCTCCAGCCCTTCTGCAATTGCGGGATCGACTTGCACGTCGCGCGCGGAAATCGGCCGCGTCAGCCGCAGCGTTTCCATGCTGCGTGCGCGCGAGAGCGCGACGTAAGTCTGGCCCGGCGCGAACGCGCCGCGGCCAAGGTCAATCTCCACGCTGTCGAGCGTCATGCCTTGCGCCTTGTGAATGGTGAGCGCCCAGGCCGGGGCGAGGGGGAATTGCACGTACTTGAATTCCTCCTTCACCTCCATGCGGTTTTCCTTGGCGTTCCAGGTCCAGCGCGCCTGCGGCCACACCGCGCGTTCGACGTCCACTTCGTCACCTGAATCGAGCGCGACGGTGACGATGTTCTCATCGAGAGCCAGCACGGTGCCAAGCGAACCGTTCACCCAGCGCCCCTCGGGATCGTTCTGCGTGAAGATGACGCGCGCGCCGCGCTTCAGCGTAAGCTCCATCGGCGCCGGGAAGCGATCACCCTGCGCGCGCGGCGCTTCGCCTTCGAACGCCCCGGTGTAACGCGCCGCCGCGCCTTCGAGCGAAGCGAGGCCATGGGCGTTGTATTTATCGGCGACAGCATTGGTGGCGCACAGCAGCACGGGGCGCTTCGGGAGCGAGCGATCGAGGCAAACCGTGTTGAGGATGGTCACGGCTTCATCGACGCCGCGGCGTTCGCGGATGGCAGAGAGCAGCGCGATGAAATCGTGGTTGGTCTGGCGATGCACTTCCGTCAGCTCGATGCCGGCTATTGGCGCGTCGCGCAGGCAGTGCGCGGAAAATGCGTAGGGCGTGGCGTAGCCGGCGTCTTCCAGGAGCTGGCTCTCTTCACCGCGCACAACCGGCGGCAGCTGATAGAAGTCGCCGACCAGCAACATTTGCACGCCGCCGAACGGGCGCGATGATTTGCGCGCGACCTTCAGGTGCTGGTCCATCGCGTCCAGTACGTCGGCGCGAAGCATCGAGACTTCGTCGACGATCAGGCGATTGATGGCGCGCGCGGTGCGGGTGAAGAACCAGTTCGGCTTTTCGTGGTTGCCGATCAGCGGCCGCGGCGGGAAGCCGAAGAAGGAATGCACCGTCTGGCCGCCGATATTCATGGCGGCGAGCCCCGTCGGCGCCAGCACGGCCTGCGGATATTGCGGGTCGGCCTCGACCAGCGAGCGGATGAAATGGCTCTTGCCGGTTCCGGCGCGGCCAACGACAAAGACTACGGGCGTGCGGTCAGCCAGCGCCTGGCGTGCTTCGGCGATGGCGGGATCGGGCGCGGCGGCGGGAATCATGCAGTTTTCTATACAGGCGCCCGCGCGGCTGCGCTAAGTTTGCCCGCATGGAGGTTCGGATGAAGCGATTGGCGATCCTGTTGGCGGCGGCGTTCGTGCTGGGCGCGTGCGCGGCGCAATCTGACCCTACCGCACAGGTGTCACAGCAAGCGCTGGCCGATGACGGGCGCGACATTGCCGAGGCGCAATGCGCGGCGTGTCACTCGATCGGCACCTATGGCGAGAGCCCGATGGCCCAGGCGCCGCCGTTTCGGACGGTGCTCTCGCGTTACCGCGAAGACGTGCTGAAGGAAGAGCTGATCGAAGGCATTCAGGTCACGCACCCGATGCCCGAGTTTCAGTTCAATCCGCAAAGCGTGGATGCGCTGATCGCGTACCTGCACTCGATCCAGCAGCCGCCGCAGACCTGATCAGACCGACCAGTGCGCGCGCCGCGGCGCGGGCGCGGGCAGCGCTTCGTTCAGAGACAGGAACGCCGAACCGCCGAGGCGGCGCGGCATGTCCGGGCCGAGCAGGGCGCCGAACGGCGCGTCTTCATCGCCGATCGAAGCGGCGGCGTGGTTCGATGTGCTTGGCGCGTAGCTCGCCCAATGCACAGTGTCGCGCGGCGCGAGCTGCGGCGCGGGAGGCAGTTCGATCGCCGGCGCCACGTCGCTCGGCAGCGCGAAGTCTTCCGCGCCGACGACCTGCGGCACGCGGCCGGTTAGGCGCAGCGTCAGATCCATCTCGTAGCTGGCGCCTGAGCTCTCGATCACCTTGATGCGCGCGACCTGCACGGTGTCGCGCTCGAGCAGCAGGATGCCTTCATCGCGCAGCGAGACGACGCCGAATTCGCGGTCGATGACGAAGCGGCCGCCGGCATTGTCCAGCAAATAAAAGCCCGGCGCTTCGTGCGCGGCGAGCGCAAGTGCATGCTCGAATGCAGCTGGCGAAGGCGCACGTGTGGGATCGATCTCGATGGAATCGAACTCAAGCGCAAAGGGGTCGAGCGGCGGGTTCATGGCCCGCGCACTCTGCCCGCTCATGCCTAATACGCCGTGAAGCGCGCGTTTGCGCCTCGTTTACGCTTAGGCCTTCGGTTCCCAGCCGATCGCGGCTTTGACTTCGAGAAATTCCTCCAAGCCGAACTTGCCGCCTTCGCGGCCGAGGCCGGATTGCTTGTAGCCGCCGAAGGGCGTGCCCATGCCGCCGAAGGCGCCGTTGATATGCACGTTGCCGGCGCGGAGCTTCTTCGCCACGTCGCGCGCGCGATCCTGCGAACCTTGCACATAAGCGGCGAGGCCGTAGGGCGTGTCGTTGGCGATTCTGATCGCTTCGTCTTCGCTTTCGTACGGAATGACGACGAGCACCGGGCCGAAGATTTCTTCGCGCGCGATGGTCATCTCATTGTTCACGTCGGCGAACACGGTGGGCTTCACGTAATAGCCGCGGTTGAAGCCTTCGGGGCGGCCAACGCCGCCGGCGGCGACGCGCGCACCTTCATCGACGCCCTTTTGGATCAGCCCTTGCACCTTCTGGAATTGGTTCGCGTTCGCCAGCGGGCCGATGGCGCCTTTCTCGGCCGTCGAAGGCGCTTGCACCTTGATGCTGTTGGCGGTCGCGGCGGCGATCTGCACGACTTCTTCGTACTTGGCCTTCGGCGCCAGCATGCGTGAGGGCGCGTTGCAGGATTGGCCGGTGTTGTTGGCCATATGCATCATGCCGCGCGCGACGGCTTTCTGCAGGTCGGCGTCGTCGAGGATGATGTTCGGGCTCTTGCCGCCGAGTTCGAGCGCGACCTTCTTGATGCCGTTGGCGGCGTTCTGCATCACCGAAGTGCCCGCGCGGGTCGAGCCGGTGAAGCTCAGCATGTCCACATCAGGGTGCGAAGATAGCGCCGAGCCGACGCCTGGGCCGTCGCCGTTGACGAGATTGAACACGCCGGCCGGCACGCCGGCTTCATCCAAGATTTCGGCGAAGAGGACAGCGTTGAGTGGCGCGAGTTCGGACGGCTTCAGCACCATCGTGCAGCCGGCCGCGAGCGCGGGGCCGACCTTGGCGCAGACCTGGTTCATCGGCCAATTCCACGGCGTGATCATACCGATGACGCCGATCGGCTCCTTGATGATGCGATGGCCAGCGCCGTCTTCCTCAAACTTGAACGTGTCGAGCTGCTTGCGCGCGTCCATGAGATAGCCAAGACCAGCCGGCGCTTGGGAGCTTTGCGCGAGCGGCAGTGGCGCGCCCATTTCCATGGAAATGGTCTCGGCCATTTCCGGCAAGCGGCGCTGATAGATCGCGATGATCTTGTCGAGCAGCGCTTTGCGCTCGTCGATCGAGGTTTGCGAATAGCTCTCGAACGCGCGGCGCGCGGCGGCGACGGCCTTGTTCACGTCCTCGGCGCTGCCGAGCGAGATGCGCCCACACGGCTCTTCGTTGGCCGGATTGATGACATCGTGCGTGCGGGGCTTGGCGGGGGCGACCCACTTGCCGTCGATGTAGAAATTGAGCTGCTCGCGCATCAGGGCCTCCGCAATGTTCCGGGTGTGGGATGTGAGGTATCAGATATAAGGTCGCCGCGCGAGTTCACATGGGCGGCAGGTGCTAGAATGACGGAAGCAAGACAGGACAAGAGGCCGGAACCGGTCCGAAAGCGGCAAGGCCATCCGATGCTGTGGATCGTGGGACTCGCGGCGCTTGGGCTGGGCCTCCTGGCCGGGTGGTACATGCGCGATTTCATGGCGGTGAACGCTTGCCTCGACGCCGGCGGGGCCTGGACCTCGCCCGGGGTCTGCATTGGAGCGCCGGTCGCGCGATGACGCGCCAGCCAATGCGCACCTATGGCCGCATCAAAGCGCGGACGCTGAAGCCGCGTCAGGCCGGGCTGATGGAGACGCTGCTGCCGCACCTGGCCGTGCCGGCGGAGGGGGCGATTGAGGTGGCGGCGCTGTTTTCTCCCTCCCACCTTGCGGCGCAGGGCAGGGAGGAGGGTGTCGGCGCTGCTCTCACCGACTTTGGCGCTGCCCCCGGCCCCTCCCCGCAAGGGGGCGGGGAGTCGCTGGTGCTCGAAATCGGCTTTGGCGGTGGCGAGCATTTAGTAGCGCAGGCCGCGGCGCATCCGGAGCGGCGTTTCATTGGCGTTGAACCGTTCTTGAACGGCGTCGCCTCGTGCCTGCGGCATATCGAGGAGAGCGGCGTTACCAATGTGCGCCTGCATCAAGGCGATGCGCGCGAGGTGATGGCGCGGCTGCCGAATGCTTGCCTCGATCTCTGCTACATCCTCTTTCCCGATCCGTGGCCGAAGGCGCGGCATCATAAGCGGCGGCTGATTCAGCCAGAGTTTTTGAGCGAGCTGGCGCGGGTGCTGAAGCCCGGCGCCGAAGTGCGCTTCGCGACGGATTGGGCGAATTACGCTTCCTGGACGCTTTGGCATTTTACGCGTGACGCGCGGTTTGTTTGGACCGCTGAGCGCGCGGAGGATTGGCGCACCCCTTGGCCGGGACATGTGACGACGCGGTACGAAGCGAAAAAGCTGGGTGATTGCGCGCCGGTGTGGCTGCGGTTTGTGAGGCGATCTCCATGACGACTCGACGCGCAATGCTCGCCGCGTTGGCGACCACGCCGTTTGTGCTTGGCTCCTGCTCGTTCTGTTACTCCTCATCCGAACTCGTCGGCGTGTATCGCGCACATGGGACGGCTATTTCCGAAACTGTCATGTTGAAGGCTGACGGGACGTATTGGCATGAATGGCGCGTTGGAGAACGTCATGAAGCGAACTGGTCAACTTGGCAGGACGAGTGCTCCATTACGCTAAATAACTACTTACGACCGGGCGCCAGTCTTGCGGAGGATGTCCTTTTTTTCGCAGGCCCGCCGACCTTGTGGATCGCGGGACGGCCCACGTTCTTCTCCCACGATCTAGACATCAAGTATGTGTGGTCACGCGAGGCGGACGGCTGAGCGTGGTATCCTGGATTCCGGATCGCGCTTCGCGCGTCCGGAATGACGAAATGCGCATGCGTCATCCTTGTTGATCCTGAGATCGAACGACCGTCCACCTTCGCCAAGGCTTCGGTGGATTTCACTCGCTTACACGAGTGAAAGGCGGGACGCGGATTTGTCACGCTAAAGAAGTGCGCCGTTGGTTCGGCGCTTATCGACGCGGCAAACCCGCGTCCCGTGATCGTTAGTCATCGGCGCCGTCGCGGGAGGTTTTTCACTCTCGGAGGCGGCTCGGCCGATGGCGTGCGGGTTCGTGCGTTCGAGACACGAATCCCCTGTGCATGCTCCCGCCTTTTCATGTTCGGCGGGCTTCTGCTTCGCTTTGCTCAACCGCGCGACGAAACTTCACGCTCAATCACATCGCTCGTCGCGTCGGTTCGAACATTGGCCAACTGCCCTTCCTGCGGAGCGATG
>JAEYPY010000066.1 GCA_023410295.1 Pseudomonadota bacterium
CACCGTGCCCTTGCCCACGGCGGTCGGTCCGGCCAGCACGGTGAGCCGTGCCTGCTGCGTCGTCATGCGTGCCCTGCTCCAGGTCGTGTCATGAGGTGCCCGGACGGTCCGGACACGGCGGCGCCCCCCCCCCGGGCCCGGGGGGGGGCCCCGCGCCGCACGACGTTAACCCTGAGCGCCTGCGCCGACCCCGCGCTAGCGCCACGCACCAGCTCGATACGTTCGACGTCCGAGGCTGGGATGCGCGCTAGGATCGCTTCGATCTCCTGTGCCTTCGCCGCCGGCGCCTCGCCGTCGATCAGCACATTGCCCTGCGCGCCGGTGAAGCCGCGGCGGTCCTCGCCTCCGTCGATGCTGAAGCCCGGCACCCGCTCAACCATGTCGAGCGCGGTGCGCGGGGTGTATTGATTAAAAAAGTCGGGCGTGAAGACGGCTGTGCCCGCCTCCTGCGCGTACGCTGCGCCCAGGGAGACGCAGACCGCCCCGACCAGGCCCAGCTGCAACGACCGCCACACGCCCCGATGTTACGGATGTTCCACTAAGCTTACCAGTCGAGACCCCGCGCGGGCGGGTGGGGAAAGCCTGGCGGAGACGCAGGGATTCGAACCCTGGGTACCCGGTTAGAGTACAACGCCTTAGCAAGGCGCCGCCTTAAGCCACTCGGCCACGTCTCCAGCAGTCCATCCGCTTAGCCTGCTCTTGGCCGCGCCCGCAAGGCGCATTTCCCACCCCCACACATCCTTAACTGGCGCGGCCTTTGCGCGAAGGGCGCAACGAAACTTAGTCTGAGGGGCGAATTAACGATGTCGCAGCCTGCTTTGCAGAGCGCGGGCGCCGATTTGGCGCAAGCCGCCGAGGCCGAACCGACGCCGGAAATGCTGGAGGCGCAGCGCCTGGCCGAGCTAGCCGGGCAGTTCTGCCTCTGCGGCCTCAACATTTACCTTGATGAGCGCGCATACGCGGTCCCGGCCGACGAAAGCTTCCGGCTCGCTGCCGAGGACGCGCCGCCCGCCAACGATTCCGCGCCCGCCCCGGCCTTCGCCTTTCCCGAACTGAAGCGTCGCGGCGCCCACATCGAACCCGGCACGCCGATCAAGTTCATCCAGGCGCTCGACTGGGTCTTCGTACTGGTCGCCGCGGAGTTCGCCGCGCATTGGGGCACAGGGCTCGGCCTGCTCGAGCTTTCGCTCGGCGGGGCGGCGGCGTTCGTCTGCGCTGCCGGAGCGCTGAAAGCCGGGCTCTGGATCACTGAGTCCTACCGCGTCAGCCCGGCACGCATCCGTGCTGAGCGCGGCATTGGCGGCCTGGCGCTGGGCGTCATCCTCGGCCTTGGCGCCTCGACATTGCTTGCGCCAGACGCGCGCTCTACCGCGGCGCTTGCCGCTACGCTGCCTGTCGCCGCCATCATCCTCGCCGGCGTGCACGCTGCCTTCGCCGTCTGGATTCGCGCCGCGCACCGCGCCGGCGTCTTCTCGGAGACCATCGTTTTGGTTGGCGTCACGGCCGCCGCCAAACGCATGGCCAAACGCGCGGCCAAGTCCGGCGAAGCGCGCATCATCGCCATTGTCGATGACCGCCTCTCGCGCGTGCCAACGGCGGTTGGCGCCGCGCCCGTCGGCGGCAATCTCGACGATCTCTTGAACTGGGATGGGCTGCCGAACGTCGACCGCATCGTCATCACCGTGACGCAGAAGGCCGAAGGCCGCGTGCGCGACATGATCCAGCGCCTGCGCGTCGTGCCGAACCGGGTCGACTTGCTGCTCGATTACGACGCCCTCAACGTCCGTGGCCGCCGCTTCGACAAGCTGACCGGCGCCGCCGTCGCCTGCGTCTCTGGTCGTCCGCGCAACCATCGCCGCGCCTTCCTGAAGCGCGCGCAGGATCTGGTGCTGGGCGCAGTGCTGCTTTCGGTTTGCGCGCTGCCGATGCTCGCCATCGCCATCGCCATCCGCTGCGACAGCCGCGGCCCGGTGCTCTATCGCCAGCGCCGCCACGGCTTCAACAACCGCATCATCACCGTGCTTAAGTTCCGCACTATGCGCCACGAACCGGAAGCGCCGCTGGCGCAAGTGCGGGCGAACGATCCGCGCGTGACCCGCGTCGGCCAATTCCTGCGCCGCACCAGCCTCGATGAACTGCCGCAGCTCTTCAACGTGCTCCGCGGCGAGATGAGTCTCGTCGGCCCGCGCCCACATGCTGTCGGCATGAAGGCGGCCGAGCGCGAGCTTACGCAGATCGTCGCTGAATACGCGCACCGCCATTGCGTGAAGCCGGGCATTACCGGCTGGGCGCAGATCAACGGCTCGCGCGGGCCGGTCGACACCACCGCCGCGCTGCGCCGGCGCGTCAAGCTCGATCTAGAATATGTCGCGCGCGCTTCGCTCTGGTTCGACCTGGAGATCTTGGTGCGCTCCGTGCCGGTGTTGCTGGGCGACAAAGGCACGCGGTGAAGAGCGCACGCGCCCTCCTGCTTGTGCCGCTGCAGATCGTCCAAGCCCTGATCGGGCTGGGTGCGATCGCGGCGTTTACGCGGCTGATGAGCCCCGATGAGTTCGGCCGCTATGCGCTCGCCCTCTCGGCCTCCATGCTCGCGCACACGCTATTGTTCACTTGGGCTGAGGCGGCCGCGTTTCGCTTCTTCTCCGCCGCCCGCGCTGAAAAGCGCCTGGCCGATCATTTCGCTACGCTGCTGGCGCTCGCTGTTGCACTGGGCGGCGTGGTGCTCATCGCCACGGCGACGTTGCTCGCGTTCGTCGGCGTGCGGGACGACGTGGAGGCGCTTTCGGCTTTCGCCGCGGGCGCGGCGGTTTTCCGCTTCCTCACCCGCATCACCCGCGAAAGCGAACGGGCGGCGTTCGACATCGGCCGGTATGCGGCGCTTGAGACGGCCTATCTCGCTGTCGGCTTCGCCGCCGGCGTTGCGCTGCTTATGCGCTTCGATCTGGGTGCGGCTGCGCCGTTCGCTGGGCTTCTGCTGGCTGGCGCCATCGTCGCGCTGATCGATGCGCCGCGGCTGTTGCGGCGCGCCCGCGGCGGCGCGCCCTCGCTCGACCGCGCGCGCACCTACGCAAGCTACGGCGCACCGCTGGCGCTGGCGCTCGGGCTTGATCTCGGCGTGCAAACCGCCGCGCGCTTCATCCTCGCGCACCAGGCCGGCGTCGCAGAACTCGGCGCCTACGCTGCCGCCTTCGGCCTTGCGCGCCCGATCGATCTTGTCTTTCTCGGAATCGGCTCGGCCTTCGCGCCGTTGCTGCTTTCGGCGTACGAGGAACGCGGCGCGGGCGCGGCGCAACAAGTCAGCCGCGGCGCCTTGACGATCTTCGCCGCGCTCGCGCTACCGGCAGCGGCGGGTCTCGCGCTTGTTGCGACGCCGATCTCCGAACTCTTCATCGGCGAGGGGCTTCGCGCCGCCACCGCGAACGTGTTGCCGTGGCTGGCGCTCGCAACGCTGATTTCCGGCTTCAACCTCTACTATCTCTCCGAAGCCTTCCAGCTCACGCGCCGCACCGGCCTGCGCGCGCTGATCATGATCGCGCCCGGCGCTGTCCAACTCGCGCTTACACTCACGCTCGCGCGCGAACACGGTGCTGCGGGCGCAGCCATGGCCGCCACAGCTGGCGCTGCATGCGGCGCAGTGCTGCTCGCAGGCTTTGGCCGACGGCTCATTGCACTACCCATCGCAGCGAGCGAACTTGCCCGCATCGCCATCGCCACGGCCGCTATGGCCGCGGCGGTGCTGGCGCTCGGCCCCTCCAGCGGCTTCTTCGGCCTCATCGCCAAGGTCAGCGTCGGGGCGCTCGTCTACGCCGCCACCGCCTTCGCACTCGACATTTGCGGCGTGCGCGAACGCGCGGCGACGCTGCTCAGCCGCCTTCAACCTTTCCTGATGGAGCGCTCCAATGCGCGCCCGTGAACGCGTCATCCGCCTCGGACCACAGCAGCAGGCGCCGCGGCTCAGCGTGCTGACGCCGTTCTATCGCGACGATCCCTCGCCGCTGCTGACGCGCTGCGCTCATGCGCCGGCGGATGTCGAGTTCATCCTCCTCGACGATGGCTCCGGCGACGCTGGCTTGCTCGCGCGCGTCATCTCCGCCGCGCAAGCGACGGGCGCGCCAGTGCGCATCATCGTCCGCGAACAGAACGCGGGCCGCGCCGCGGCGCGCAATCGTCTCATCGCTGAAGCGCGGGGTGAGTACGTGCTCTTCCTCGATGCAGACATGATCCCCGACCGCGCCAGCTTCCTCGCTGCCTGGCTCTCGGTCACACGCTGCCAGCAACCGGAGGTCGCGTTCGGCGGCCTTTCGCTGCGCCACGCCGCACGCACGCGCGCCACCGCGCTGCATTACGATCTTTTCGGCCGCTCCGATTGCCGCAGCCTTGCCGACCGCCAGAAGGCGCCGGCGCAAAGCGTCGCCACCGCGAACTTGCTCGTCCGCCGCAGCTTCCTCGCCGCGCATCCGTTCGACGATGGCTTCCGCGGCTGGGGTTTTGAGGACACCGAGTGGGCGCTGCGCGCCGCGCGCGTCACTGAAATTCTGCACATCGACAATCCCGCCACGCACGCCGGCCTCGACAACGCCGAAACACTATTGCGGAAGAGCGCCGAGGCAGGGCCCAACTTCGCGCGTCTCGCCGCCAAGCACCCGCACGACGTACGCCGCTTCGCAGGCCACCGCGCCGCGCGACTGTTGCGCGCAAGCCCCGCGCGCCGGGCCGTCCGTGGCGCCTCCGCCTGGCTGGCGCGCGATCCAATCGGCGCCGCGCCCATGCCGCTTCGGCGCATGGCGCTTAAGCTCTTCCGCGCCTCGCATTATGCGGAGCATTTGCCATGAGCACCGCCTACGCCCCGCCACGCGGTCCGCTGAGCAAGTTTCGCCGCCGCTTCACGCAGATGCACGCCGCGCGTCCGGCGGATCTCCGCTTCAGCGAACCGGTGCTCTCGATCACATTCGATGATTTCCCGATCAGCGCCGCCGAGGCAGGCGCGCGCGTACTCGAATATCACGGCTCCCGCGGCACATACTACGCATCGTCGGGCCTTGCCGGAACGGATGGTCCTTCAGGCCGCCACTTCACCGCCGCCGATATCCAGCGCCTCGTCGCAAACGGTCACGAGATCGGCTGCCACACCACCCATCACGCCGACTGCGCGCGGCGCGACTTCTACTCAACACTCGAAGATCTGGCGCGCAACCGCGATGCTCTGATCGCCATGGGCGCGCCGGCGCCTGTTGCGCACGCTTATCCCTACGGCGAGACCGATCCAGCGCTCAAAGACAATCTGCCGCGACGCCTCACCAGCGCCCGCGGCGTTCTGCCGGGGCTCAACGTCGGGCCATGCGACCTCGCCCAGCTGCGCGCCTATCCGCTGTTCGGCGCCGGCGCGCTCGCCCGGTTGCAGGGCGATCTGAAGCGCGCCGCCCGCAAGCGTGCGTGGGTGATCGCGTTCACGCACGATGTGGCGGATCAGCCCTCGCCGTGGGGCACAAAGCCCCAAGACCTCGATGCGCTGCTGCGCACGGCGCACAAGCTCGGCTTTATCGTTCTGCCCGTCAGCGCCGCGCTGGCACGGAGGCTTACATGACCACCATCAGCGTGCTCATTCCGACGTTCCGGCGGCCGGACGCGTTCCTGCGCGCCGCACGCTGGGGGCTGGCGCAGCTGGGCGTCCAGGGTATCGAGCTGATCGCCATCGACAATTCGCCGGAAGGTTCGGCGCTCACGGCGTTCGAGACGCTCGAACGCGAAGCCGCGATCCCATTCCGCTGGGCGCACGAGCCGCGCCCCGGCGTCGCCCACGCGCGCAACGCCGCGCTGAGGCTGGCGCGCGGCAAGCTGGTCGCGTGGCTCGATGACGACGAAGAAGCGCCGCCGCATTGGCTGGCGTCACTAATCGCCGTGCGGCGCACGACGGGCGCGCAAAGCGTGTTCGGCCCGGTGCGCGCGCGAGCGCCGGCCGGCGCGCCCAATGCGCGCTTCCACGAAGCGCTCTATGCG
>JAEYPY010000067.1 GCA_023410295.1 Pseudomonadota bacterium
GTTCCACGCCGCTCTATCGCTCGCCGTCACCGCCGCGCGGCTTCACGGCCTTTCGGCCATCGACGGCGTTTACAACGACATCGGCGACGCCGCGGGTTTTGAAGCCGAGTGCCGCCAAGGCCTCGAGTTCGGTTTCGACGGCAAGACGCTGATTCACCCCAGCCAAATCGAAGCCGCCAACGCTGCCTTCGCGCCCACGCCCGAAGAACTCGCCCGCGCCCGCGCCGTGATCGCCGCCTTCGCTCTGCCGGAAAACGCCGGCAAAGGCGTCATCAAGGTCGATGGCAAAATGACCGAGTTGCTGCACCTGGAGGAAGCCAAGCGTGTTGTGGCCGTGGCGGAGGCGATCGAGGCGTTGAAGGTCTAACGGACGCTTTGCCTCATACCGGCGTCCCCGCGGCAAGCTTAGCTTTAACTTATGCAATGGGCGCCTGCGCCGGCTGAGGGTCTGCCAGACCTGATCGTCTTTGACGGCGATTGCGTGCTTTGCTCGCGCTGGGCCCGCTGGGTGCATGCGCGCGATCCAGAGCGGCGTTTCGCTTTCGTCGCCATCCAATCGGAAGCTGGCCGCGCCCTGGCCGAACGTTTCGGCGTCTCGACCGATAATCCAGAAACCAACATCGTTGTCGTCGATGGCGTTGCGCACTTCAAGTTCGATGCCGCGCTTGCGGTGGCGAACAATCTGCCGCGCAAGAGCTGGATTGCATTGTTCGCAATGGCGCCACGGCCCTTGCGCAACTGGCTCTATGATCGCATCGCCCGCAACCGCTATCGTTGGTTTGGACGCAGAGCCGAATGCTGGGCGCCGGACGCTGAGCTGCGCGCGCGTTTGCTCGAACGCCGCGAGGAACTGCGCGCCACATGAGCAAGCGGGTCCTCATCGTTGGCGGCGCCGGCGTGTTCGGTTCGCGGTTGGCGCAGGGCCTCAACGCCACGACGAATGCCCATATCATCATTGCCGGTCGCTCGCTCGATCGCGCGGCCGAAGCGGCCATGAATCTCGGCGCCGCCGAAGCAATCGCGCTCGATCGTGAAACCGCTTCCGCCGCCGACATCCGCGCAACCGGCGCCAATCTGGTCATCGATGCAGCCGGGCCATTCCAAGGCGCCAACCTCGCTTTCGCCCGCGCCGTGATCGAAGCCGGCGCGCACTATCTCGATCTCGCCGACGCACGTGATTTCGTCGCCGCGTTCCCGCAACTGGACGACCTGGCCTTCGCACACAACGTCGCCGCAATCACCGGCGCCAGTTCCACGCCCGCGCTGACGCATGCGGCGCTGGATGAGCTTTGCGGTGATTGGCGGCGCATCGATGTTGTGCGCGCGGGGATCGCGCCGGCGAATAAGATGGAGCGCGGCGTGGCGGTGATGCGCGCTATTCTGTCTTGGGCCGGCGCGTCGGTGCGCGTGTTCGAAGGTGGCGCTTGGCGTGTGCGCAGCGGCTGGTCGGATTGCGGCGTCATCGATGTGCCGGGCTTGGGCCGGCGCCGCTTTGCCTTGGCCGAGACGCCGGACCTCGATCTCATCCCAGCCCGCTATGCGCCGCGGGATTCCGCGCTCTTCATGGCCGGTCTTGAGCTTTGGCCAATGCAGCGCGGCATGGAAATGATCGCGGCGCTCCGCCGCTCGGGCGTGCTGCGCCAGCCGCGCCGTTGGGCCAAGGCGCTTCTGTTCGCCGGCAATCTGCTCAGCCCCTTCGGTACGGATCGCGGCGGCATGATTGTCGAAGTGTTCGGCCGCGATGGCGAGGATCGGCCGGTCTATGCGCGCTGGAGCATGCTGGCGAAGGACGGCAAAGGGCCATACACGCCGACTTTCGCCGCGCTCGCGCTGGCCCGGCGCTTCATTGCCGGCGAAACGCCGCCGGTGGGCGCTGGCGCGTGCGTCGCCTTGCTCCGTCTCCGAGATTTCGCGCCGGAGTTCGAGCGCCACGGTTTCGAAACCCGCATCGAAACCACGCCGCTGCGTTCGCCCTTCGAAACAGCGCTTGGCGGCGATTTTCTCAACGCGCCTCCCGCGGTTCGCGCCGCGCACCAAGCCGGGCCGGTCACGCGCCTCCGCGGCGAAGCGTCGATCGCCCCGCCGTCTTCGCCGATCGCGGCGTTGGTTGCGCGCCTCTTCGGCATGCCTCGCGCGAGCGCCGCTCAAACGCTGCGCGTGACCAAGGATCTATCGCCGGAAGGGGAGGTGTGGACGCGTCAGTTCGGAGATCGCCGCATGCGCAGCCGTTTGCGCGCGATCGCGCCCGGCATCGTGCGCGAGAGCTTCGGCCCCTTTGGTTTCGACATGCGCGTGAGCGCGGACGCCGAAGCCTTGTCGATGAGCGTCATCGGCTGGCGAATCGGCGCCATGCCGCTGCCCAGCTGGCTCGCGCCCCGTTCCACCGCAACGGAAACCATGGACGCGCAGGGCCGCGTCCGCTTCGACGTGCCCATCGCCCTGCCGCTGATCGGGCGCCTCACGCACTATTCCGGCTGGCTCGTTCCGGAAGAGCTTGAAGCTGCCGCTGCGTCAGTGGAAGAAGAGGCCGCATGAAATCCCATC
>JAEYPY010000085.1 GCA_023410295.1 Pseudomonadota bacterium
GACGCACGCTCAACTTCCAGCAAGGCAACCACACGGCGCACGATCTCGCGGCGCAGCGGCCAGACGGGCCGCTGGCGCAGCTGATGGGGCTGATGGGTGGTGAAACGCCGGTGCTTTATAATGCAACGCGCACCGGCAATCGCGGCGCGCCGTTCATCTGTGGACCGGAGGGTCCGGCGGCGATCGGCTATTACGAAGCGGACGGCGCAGCGATGATCGTGGGGCTGAAGCAGCCGATCTCATTCGAGACGCTGCCGAGCGGGGAGCTGAACCCAATCCCCTACTCGCCCGACCAAGTCTGTGCGCGGCTGCGCTTTCGCTGAGGTGTTTCGATGAGTGTGTACGCTCTGGCGCAATTGCGCATCCACGATCCCGAGCCGTATGCGCGCTACATGAGCCGGTTTATGCCTGTGCTGGAAAAATATAACGGCAAGCTGCTGGCCGCCGATGAAAATCCGCGCGTGCTGGAAGGGCAATGGTGGGACCGCAACAAGGTCGTTCTGATGCAGTTCGCCGACAAGGACGCGTTCAAAGCGTGGGCGACATCGCCGGAGTACAATGAGATCGCCAAAGATCGCAAAGCCGGCGCCGATGCGGTGGTGCTGCTGATCAAGGGGTTTGAGGGCTAGCGGCGCGCCGGTTGTGAGCGCGGCTCACAGCGGCGGCGAGCAAAGATGGTTCGCGGCGGCGCGAGCACATCCACATCTTGGCGGCGAGCCTCTTGGAGATCGCCCCCATGTCCCTGCTTGTAGTTGAACGTCCGCCTGCCCTGGCGCCGCGCGCTGTGCGCGGCTCGATGCTGTTCATCGAACCGGACGACAAGCGTCCTACGGTGATTTATCGCGATGGGGCTTCGCCGCCCGAGGCCAGCGCGCCGCATCGTGCGTATGAAACCTTCATCCGCGACGCGCGCGCGGCGGTGGAGCGGCCGAAGCTTGACCGCGAAGGCTTTGCGCTCATCCCGCACATCTCCAGCGTGCGGGATTTTGACGATGAAGACGAAGTGCTGAAGCTCGGCCGCGAAGAAGCCGCCGATCTCGTCGCCGCGGCGCCGCGCGCCGCACACGTCTTCGTGTTCGATCACACCCGCCGGCGGCGCGCGCCGGATGCCGAGCGCCAGCCTTCGACGCGGGTGCATGTCGATTATACGGAAAACTCCGCCACGCAGCGGCTGCGCGATTTCTTTGGCCCTGGCGCGGCGCTGGCCAAGCGCGTGGCGTTCATCAATGTGTGGCGGCCAGTACGCTGGGCCGCCGACGATTGGCCGCTTGCACTCGCCGATGCGCGCAGCGTCGAGCCCAGCGATCTCATCGCCACCGAAATCATCTATCCAGACCGGCGCGGCGAGATTTACGGGCTGCGCTACAATCCGGCGCAACGCTGGAGCTATTTCCCCCGCGTGCAGCTCGACGAGGCGCTGCTGATCAAGTGCTACGATTCCCGCACTGACGTCGCCCGCTTCACACCGCATACTGCGTTCGCCGATCCGACGACCCCGCCCGATGCGCCGCCGCGGCAAAGCATCGAGTTTCGTACGATCGCGTTCTTCACCTAGGGCAGCTCGAACGCGAGCGTGAGTTCGGTGTGGCAGGAGGGCCCTGCCCGGCTTTCGGGCGGGCGGCAGATGCGTGTGCTGGTGAGCATGGCGCTGTCACGACCGGGCGCGCTGACGACGTAATCCGAGGATTCTTCCCAGTCGGCTTGGAAGGAGACTTGCGCGCCTTGTGCGCGCAGCGCTTCGAGCAGCGTCAGCGTGTTAAGGGCGTGCACTTCGAACGTCAGGTGGCTGACGCGCTCGGCGACGCCGTTTGCGGAGACGCCGATCTGGCTGCCCTCGCCGTCGATCCAGCCGTTGCGGCGCACGACGGCGTCGGGCGGCTGTTCGATGTCGGGGCCGTAGAGATGCCAGTGCATGTGGCGCGAAAGGCGTGCGCTGAGCGCGTCCCAACGATAAGCCCAATCGCCGTACGTTTCCGGCGCGAGCGCTTGGATGATGACACGCGCTGTGGCTTCTGCGGCGCGCGTCTCGCGGTCGCTCACCTGCGCATGCGCGCAGCCAGTGAAGGCGAGCAGCGCAAGCGCGGTGAGCGCAGCGCGCAGCATCAGAATTTTGAGAAGCCGCCGTCGATCATGATGGAATCGCCGGTGTGGAAACGCGAGGCGTCGCTGGCGAGATAGATGGCGATGCCGCCGAATTCTTCCGGCTTGCCCCAGCGGCGCATGGGCACGCGGCTGATGACGTTCTCCGTGAAGACCTCGCTGGCCTGCGAGGCGGCGGTCATCTCTGTTTCGATCCAGCCGGGCAGCACCGCGTTGGCGCGCACGCCGTACTTGGCGAAGCCGACGGCGATGCCGTTGGTGACGGCTATGATGGCGGCTTTGGAGGCGGTGTAGTCTTGGTTGCGCGCGGCGCCGAAGATGGCGCCCATGCTGGCGATAGCGACGATCGAACCGCCGGAATCGCCGGCTTCGGCGCGCGCCTTCATGTGGCGGCAGGCTTCGCGCATGGTGAAGAACATGCCGTCGAGATTGACCGCCATGACACGACGATAGTCCTCGCCGCCGATGTCGAGGAAGGATTTCCAGCGGTTGGAGATGCCGGCATTGGCGAAGCAGGAATCGATGCGGCCGTGCTCGGCGATCATCGCCTCGATGCCGGCGACGACGTTGGCTTCTGTTGAAACATCGACGATGCGGGCGGTGACTTTCGTGCCGTGAGCTTTCAAACGCTCAAGCGCGCGAGCGTTCTTGTCCGGATTGGTGCCCCAGATTTCGACATTGGCGCCGGCCTGCGCGAGGGCTTCGGCCATGCCAAGGCCAATGCCGCCATTGCCGCCTGTGACCAGCGCGACTTTTCCGGAGAGATCGAACGGTGCGTAGCTCATGCGGCGACTATGACTGTCGCGCGAAATGCTGTGAAGCCGGTTGTATTCGGGCGCGATTTGTCTGCGCGCGTCGTGGCAAAGCGCGGCGGCATTGCTCCCGGGAATTGCGACGTAGACGGACGGGTTGGGTTGCAAGCGCAGGCCAGCGTTACTCGCCTGTAAGGCGAAAACCGCAGCGATGGCCAATTTGTCGCCACGAAACATGCGTTTCAGGGCTGACTGAAACTCGTCGCGGAACCATAACGGAGTACCGGGGTTTAGCCCCGTCGGGGCAGTAACCGCCATGTGGCGCAGCTGCGTTCCGCACTACTAGGTCGGGTAGAATGAGGGATATTAGAATGCACATGATCAAGACCCTTGGCGTTGCGGCTGTCGCGGCGCTCACGCTTGGCGCTTGCGCGACCCGGGATGACATCGCCCAGATCAACACGCGCCTCGACTCCATCGACGCGCAGGTGCAGAGCGCCGCTCAGAACGCTCAAGCCGCTAACCAATCCGCGCAACAGGCCAACCAACGGCTGAACACGATTGAAAGCCGCGTTCAGGCGCTGGAATCCGGCCCAGCTCGTACGCCCCGCGGCTAATCGCGTCGCGCCCATTTCGTGACGACGGTTTAGCTCGGAATTTTCGCTTTCGTTGAGGAACCGCCTCATGAGTACATGGACGCAAATTCAACTCCGGGCCGTTATTGGCTCGCTGGCGCTGGTGTTCGCGACCTTCGGCGTAGCCGAGGCCGAGGACGCCAGCGCGCAGCCGGCTTCGGTTGCGGATCAGCTGCCGGCGGATCAGGAGGTGTCCCAAACCGCGATCGAACTTGCCGCCTGGGTTGTCGCGACCCGGGATAGCCAAGGCTATCCGTTCGCGATCATCGACAAGCGCGCGGCGCAGATCTTGGTGTTTGGCGCCGATGGCCGTTTACGCGGCGCGGCGCCGGGCCTTTTTGGCTCGGCCGTTGGCGATCACACCGCTCCCGGCATCGCTGGCCTTGCGCTGCGCGAGATTCCCGGCCGAGACCGCACCACGCCGGCCGGCCGCTTCGTCGGCGGCTTCGGCCCCTCGCTCGACGCGGGACGCGTGCTGTGGGTGGATTATGAATCCGCAGTCTCGATCCACCCGACCGCGACGGGCGTACGTTCGGAGCGGCGCGAACAGCGGCTCGCTTCGGCCACGCCCAACGACAATCGCATCACCCACGGCTGCATCAACGTCGCGCCTGACTTCTACGAAGCGATCATCACGCCGGCGTTCCAGCGCGGCGGGGTGTTCTACATCCTGCCGGATCGCGATTCGCTGGAGGAGACCTTTCCAGAGTTCGCGCAGAGCCGTCAGGTTGCGGAGAACGGCGGACGACGCGGGCGCGCCGCGCGGCACTAGATCGCTTCGGTGCGTATGACGCCTTCAGTGTTGCGTTCCGGGGACCGCCGGCTTCCCGCCGGCGGTTCTTTTTCTTCTACAAGAATGAATAGGGATCGACGTCGATTTGCACGCGCACGGCGCTGTGCAGTTTGACGCGGCTTGCCCACGCCGAGAGGAAGGCGCTGACGTCGACACCGCGATTGGCGCGGATAAGGAAGCGGCGCCGGTGCATGCCGCGGATGACCGAAAGCGGCGCAGGCGCGGGGCCCCATAGATCGAGGCCATCGGTGATGGGCGCTTTCTCGCCCATGAGCTTGGCCGCGTCGTTGGCGAGCTGTTCGTCCGGCG
>JAEYPY010000089.1 GCA_023410295.1 Pseudomonadota bacterium
GTAAGACGTGCCGCGTGCTGAACTCGCCGAAACCGAAACAAGGCTGACGCCGCTTAAGCTTATCGCAAGTTATGCACGTTATTGGTCCACTCCGACGGCGCGAGAAATGCACGTCAGTGGGGTGGAACGGACATGGGCATACCCAGACGTTCCCGAGTGGCACAAGGGAGCGGCCAAAATGGCGTGCACGGATTCTGAAATCGCGGAGGCGCACGAAGCGGTGCGTCGTCAGGGCGATTGCGACAATCTCTACAAACTGGGCCTGATCTATTCGACCGGGCAAGGCGCGGACCTGGTGCAGGCGCACATGTGGTTCAACCTCGCTGCGGCGCGTGGGTCCGAAGCGGCGAAAGAATGCCGCCGCGAGCTTTCCGATCTGATGACCCGCGATGCGGTCGCCGAAGCTCAGCGCCGCGCGCGCGAGTGGCTCAACGTTAAGCACCACTAAGCATGTGAGAGGCGCCCCAAGCGCCGCTCGCATATTATGTGCTGATGAAGGCCAAGCGAACCTACGCGCGCCGTCGAAAGCGCGTCGATGCCGGGCTCGTCATCGTGTTCGGCGTGGCTGTGCTCGCTGCAGCGCAGCCAATCTCGGACTGGCTGAGCGCTTTTCTAGCAAGCCTTGCGCTCCGTGATTCCGAAATCCTGATCATGAGCTTGGCGGCCATCAGCGCCGCAATCGTTGCTGCAGCCGTGCCTACAGGCGCCGTGCTGATGCTGTGGCATGGCTTTGCCAACGCCGTAGCTGAGAAAACCCCGCTCCCGATGGCCAAGCCTTGGGTCATCGACGGCGACACGATCGACGACCGCGCCGCCGGCATTCGCTATCGCCTCGCCAACATCGATGCGCCCGAGACCGGCGACAACGCGAGGTGCCATCGCGAGCGCATGCGCGGTGAAGAGGCCACGCGCGCCGCAATCAGGCTGGTGCGATCCGCGGCGCAGGTTCAGGTTCGTCCCACCTTCCGCAGGGATCGCTATGGTCGGCGTGTCGCTTTCGTATTGGTGGATGGCCGCGATCTCGGCGAGCTACTTATGGCGCAGGGTTTGGCGCAACCGTGGCGAGGCCGACGTCGCAAGTGGTGCGGACCCACGGGCGGGCTCGCGTTGATCGCCGCGAGAAACTCGACGACATTCTCATGCAGTACGTGCCGAGGCTGGCGTTAAGCCGGTTCGTCCGCGTTTTGCGCGACAATCGATACTTGGCGGAAGCTGGCGTGCTGCAGAGTTTCGACGGCGCTGACGACGTCCGCATAGGCGACGTCGAGATCGGCACGGACGAAAATGCGGCCCTCGCTGAGCGCCAGCTCCGGGGTGATCGCGGCGTCCGACGCCAGCATATGCGCCAGTGCGAACTCTCCGAGCGCGCCGAGCGAGGCCTCTTCCGAGCCGACAAAATAGCGCGCGCCTGCCGAGCCAGCGCGAATCTGCACGATTGTGGGCTCGATCTCGCTCGCAGGCCCCACCGTCGATCGCGGCAGATCCACACGCATGTCCGTCGTCGGCTTCGGCGCCGTGACCATGAAAATGATCAGCAGCACCAGCAGCACGTCGATGAACGGGATGACGTTCGGATCGGCCGCGCGTTCGAGTTGCGCGCGCGCGCGCGCTGTCGCCGCCGTCATGCCAGCCTCCTTCTTTTTTCGTTGAGGGGAAGCCTGCGCGCGGTCCGCGCCGCCGTAAAATCACGCGGGCGAGAGCGCGATCACAAGCGTGCGAGCGTCAGTTGTTCCGGTCGCCGCGCAGATCGTAGTAAAAGCTGAACTGCACTGGCAGCGCGTCGCGGACGTATTGCTGCATGAATAGATTCACTTGCGCGATCGGTGAGCGCGGCACGAACACGACATCATAGCGCTCGAGCGGCTGTGCGTTGGGAAAGCCGCGGCGCATGGCGCGCGTCGAAAGATCGACTTCGCTGACTTCGGTTTCGCCGCTGGCGCGCGAAAGCACCAGCACCTGGCCGCGCCGGGCGCTCGGCAAAAAGCCGCCGGCGAGCGCAACCGCTTGGAAAGCGTCGATATTCGCCGGCATTTCGTAGATGCCCGGGCGCGCGACTTCGCCGCCAACGAACACCTGGCGCGAGGCGTAGGAGCGCGGCGTCACCGAAAGCTCAGGCATGCGCAGTTGTGTGGCGTATGCCGAGACGAGCACGTCGTGCAGTTCGTCAGCCGTGAGATCGGCCGCGCGCACCGCGCCGATCAGCGGCAGTGCTAAGCGTCCATCTGGACCGATGGTGGCGACGCGGCTTAGTTCTGGAGCCGAAAAGACCGTGATCTCGACTTCGTCGCCGGGGAAGAAGCGATAGACCGGCGTTTCATCGGAATAGCTCATGACCGGCGCGGCGCTCGGCTCTGGCGGCGTCGCTTCCTGCGCCGATGCGGAAAGCGTTGCGGCGCTAAGCGCCAGAAGGGCAAGGGCGGCGATCGCGCTGCGCATTCGAATACTCCAACGCTTTGTTAGCGCACGCCCGTTAACGGTACGTGCGCTGGCGGGACCAGCCTGCGCGACAGCGGTGAATGATCATTTACCAAATTCGGGCAGACTCGCGGGGCAAGGAGCGCTGATGACGACGAGCAGCCAGGCCGCACGCGCGCGGCCCAGCTTCAGCTGGGCTGAGACGCCGCGCCTGTCGCTCGCCGATGTGGTCGCCATGTTGTGGGCTGAGCGCATGCTGGTGCTGAGCCTCGGCGCGGCCATCTGTGCGCTGGGCCTTGTCGCGGCGCTGCTGGCGCCGAAAGCCTACACTGCCCGCACCGAGCTCTTGGTGCGGATGGGCGATGAATACGTCTATCAGCCGACCACGGGCGGCGCCGGCGCGGGCGCAACGCCGGACATGCAGGCCGTCGTCAACGCCGAAATGCGCCTGATCGGTTCGGGCGCGGTGGTGCGCCGGGCGATCGAAGCGGTGGGCCTTGAGAATCTCTACCCCGAGATCACCCGCAGCGGCGCCTCCGAAGCACGCCAGGTGGCGGCGGCGGAGCGCGCGTTCGCGCAGCACCTCAGCATCGAGACCGCGCCGCAAACGCCGGCGATCGGCCTCTCGTTCGAGCATCGCAGCCCCGAGATCGCCGCGCACGCGCTCAACACACTCGTCTCGCAATATCTGGAGCATCGCCGCACCGTGCTGGTGGGCGGCGGTTATGAAGCGCTGGCCGAAGAAAGCGGCGATGTAGCGACGCGCGCTGCAACGGCAAGCGCCGCGCTGGCGGCGTTCCTGACCGAGCATCAGATCGGCGACTTCGAAAGCGAACTCGCGGCCCTCGCCGCACGCGCCGGCGACATCGAAACCCAGTTGCTCGACGCGCAAACGCGCCGGCGCGAAGCCGAAGCCCGCGCCGCGGCGCTGCGGGCGCAGTATCAGGCCGAGCCCGAGCAGATCGAACTCTATTCGGAATCCGACGCACGCCGCGAACTCGTCGAGGCGCAGCTCGAGCGCGAACAGCTGCTCTCGCGCTACCAGCAGGATTCCATGCCGGTGCGCGAAGTCGATCGCCGCATCGCGCAGCTGGAGACCTTCCTCGCCGGCGGCGATCCGCCCAGCATCACGCGCCGCGGCGCCAATCCAGTACGCCAGGACGTGGCGAGCCAGCTTTATGCCATGGAGGCTGAAGCGCGCGCGCAGCGCGGGCGCGAGACGGCGTTGACTCAGCAACGGACCGAGGTGCGCGAACGTTTGCGCACGATGCAAGCGCTTGAGCCGCGCTTCCGACAGCTGCAGCGCGAGCGCCAGATCCTGAACGACAGCGCCCAGAACTTCGCCGTGCGCGCCGAAGATGCGCGCGCCCGCAGTCAGATGCTGGGCCGCGCCACGGACAACATCACGCCCGTCGAGCAGGCGGCCGTGCCGACACAAGGCAAGAGCCTGCGCTGGCCGATCGTGATCGTGACGATCTTGATTGCAGCTATTGTCGCTACGGCGGCAGGCTTGGTTCGCGCACTCTCGCGCCGTGCATTCCCGACGCCATCGAGCGCGGCGCGTACGCTGAATGCGCCAGTGCTGGCGGTGATGCCGCGTGCGCCTGCTGCGAACGCTGAGAAAGCAAAGTCGGAAAAACCGGCGAAGGCGAAGCCGTCGCTGACATTGGTGAAGGGCGGCGCATGACGAGCCCGAGTTTTTCCGTCGATGGCGTGCTCGCGGCACTATCGACGCAGCCGCGCCGCTCGCCCGGCGAGGGACGCGCCATCATGTTCATCGCCGCCTCTGGCGGCGAAGGCGTCACCACGGCGGCGCGCGCGGTTGCCGCAGCGGCGGGTCCGGGCGCGGTTTACGCGATCGATCTCGACTTGAAGCGCAACGCACTGGCGCGCGCGTTCTCAGCAAAGGGGACGCTTGGACCCAAGACGGACGGGCGGCTGGGCGGCGTCAGCTTCTATTGCGTGCGCGGACCGGGCGGCGTTGGGCTGCGCGAACCGATGCCGGCGTTCTCGTTTCACCGCGTCGGCGCCTCGCGGATTTATGCCGGCGTGTTCGATCCCCGGCTCATCCCCCAAAACGCGCGCATCGCCATCAGCGGCCCGCCGCATTATTGGGACGCGGTGCGCGCCAGCGGCGCGATCGCCGTCGTCGATGCGCCAGCGCTGGCGCGCAGCGAGGTCGGTTTGCGCGTCGCGGCGAACATGGACGGCGTCGTGCTGGTCGTGAGCGCTGAACCGGGCGCCGCGCCCGCGGCTATCGCCGCCAAGCAGAAGCTGATCGAAGCCGGCGCCAACCTCATGGGCCTGGTTTATGCCGGCGCCAGCGCGCCGGTGATGACGATCGATCGCCTGCTGCGTCAGGCCGGCTGACGCGTCAGCGCTTCGCCATAGAACCGCTGCGGCCAGAACCAGAGCACCTTGCCCGCTCCCCGCGCTGCGCGGTCTAGCAGCGCCAGCGCGCGGGGCGTCGACCCGGCGAAAACGATGAGCGCCGCCGCGCCGAAGCAGATCATCTGCGCCGCGCCGATCAGCATGTGACGCACGAGCGAAGCGTGCGCGCGCGTGCTCCAGGCGGTTTCGCATGGGCCTTGGCCGTAGGCGAAAGCGCGTTTGAGGCCGTGGCGCAGCGTCGTACGTTCGGCGCCGAGATGCTCGACGACCCAGGCGTCGGCGGCCCAGGCGAAGCGCGCCCCGGCTTCAGCCCACGCGTTAAAGAGCGCATCGTCTTCGCCGCCGGTTTCATTGGCGCGCGGGTCGAACGGTTGCGGTTCGTCGAACATGAGCCGCGGCTGCAGCGAATTGCCGATGCCGCACGCGGTCTCCGCGAGCCCGCTTTCGCTCGGGCCCGAGCGCGCATAGAGCGCTTCGTGGAAG
>JAEYPY010000152.1 GCA_023410295.1 Pseudomonadota bacterium
GTGCTGGTTCGCATGATCGGCGGCGGGCTCGACCCATGGGCGACGCAAGCCTGGATCGCGCTTGTGACCTTTCCATCGATGACGCTCGGTTCGCTCATGTTCGAGAGCGGGCATGTCGAGGAGGCGCGCGCCGCGCATTGGAGCATCTGGGTGTTCATCGCTTTTGGCGCGATCGTCTCCTCCATTGTCGCCAATGCTTTCATGTTCAAGCTGGTCCAGAAATACGAAGTCTCGCGCACCACGCCTTATCTGTTGCTGACGCCGGTGATCACGTTCGCTCTCTCGGGTGTCATGCTCGGTGACCGCATCACGCCGCAGATTCTCATCGGCGGCGCGATCACGATGGCGGGCGTCGCGCTGGTGGCGCTGGCCGAGCGGCGCTTCAAGGCAGTGGCGTAAGCGCGGCGCAGGCGACGCGCGCGCCAGCCCCACCGATCGGCTGCGTCACCTGATCGTCGGGCCCGGCATGGATCATCAGCGCAGAGCCATCGGCGTCGAGCAACGGCAGCCGCTCGCGTCGGTTGGCGTTGCCCGGCACGCGCTCGGCCGAGAGCAGCACATAGGGGGCGAAAACTTCAGCGCCGAAGGCGCCGGCCGGCGGGGCAAAGATGTTGGGCGAATCGCCGGCTTCCGGACCTGACGGATTCATGAGGCCGTGCGCGATACGCTGGTTCATGCCGACATGGCCGCCCGCTGCCTGGAAGCCTGCGGCGAAATCGCTGCAATCGCCGCGTTCGTGCAGATGCAGTCCGTGCCAGCCCGGGCTGAGTGATCGCTCGGAAAACTCCATACGAATCAACACGCCGTTGGGCCCACCCGTGAAAGTCGCCTGACCGATCGCGCGCCCTTCCGTTCCGACAATCCAAACCGTCCGCGGCTCAACTTGGCGCGGCGTGGCGCTCGTGCCGCCAGAGCTGGCGCAAGCGGTCAGCAGGGCTGCAAAAAGGAGGGCGACGAGAGGGCGCATGAGGGGCTCCTTGGTTTGCGACGGGGCCGTCACGATGTTAGTTTGCGATGGATTCGAGGGCGAGATTTTCTCTCCTTTTTCATCAACTCCTGAACAGCAGATTTAGACCGGCGATCCGTGTCAGACACGTCAGATCCCGCTGATAGCGGCGGGCCTTCCCTTCCCAAAGGCGTTTCGCTCATCACCATCGAGGATGAGCTAAAGCGCTCGTACCTCGATTACGCGATGAGCGTCATCGTCTCGCGCGCGCTGCCCGACGTGCGCGATGGCCTGAAGCCTGTGCACCGGCGCATCCTTTACGGGATGTACGAAGCTGGCAACACGCCAGACAAGAAATACCGCAAATCCGCCAACACGGTCGGCGAGGTGATGGGCCGTTATCACCCGCACGGCGACCTTGCGATCTACGATGCGCTCGTGCGCATGGCGCAGGATTTCTCGATGGGCCTGCCGCTCATCGACGGGCAAGGCAATTTCGGCTCCATCGATGGCGATCCGCCGGCGGCGATGCGCTACACCGAAAGCAAGTTGGCCAAGCCGGCGATGTCGCTTCTGGCCGACATCGACGAAGACACCGTCGATTTCCAAGCCAATTACGATGGCGAACGCCAAGAGCCGGTGGTGCTGCCGGCGCGCTATCCGAACCTTCTGGTCAATGGCGGCGGCGGCATCGCCGTCGGCATGGCGACGAACATTCCGCCGCACAATCTCTCCGAAGTGTGCGACGCGGCGATGGCGATGATCGAGCGGCCGGATATTTCCGACGCCGATCTTCTGGACATCGTGCCGGGGCCGGATTTTCCGACTGGATGCGAAATCCTTGGCCGCACCGCCGCGCGCGTGGCGCTGACGACCGGGCGCGGTTCGGTGCTGACGCGCGCGCGCTACAAGATGGAGACGATCCGCGGCCGCGAGGCGATCATCTTCTACGAAATTCCGTATCAGGTGAACAAAGCCACGGTGTACGAGCGCATCGGCGAACTGGTGCGCGAGAAGAAGGTCGAAGGCGTCGCCGAAGTGCGCGACGAATCCAATCGTCTCGGCATTCGCCTCGTCATTGAACTGAAGCGCGATACGGTCGCTGACGTCGTCGTCAATCAACTCTACCGATTCACGCAGCTGCAGACTTCGTTCGGCGTCAACATGCTGGCGCTGAATCAGGGCAAGCCGGAGCAAATGGGCATAAAGGCCATGCTCACGGCGTTCCTGTCGTTCCGCGAGCAGGTGATCACACGGCGCACCAAATTCCGCCTGGCGAAAGCGCGCAAGCGCGGCCACGAGACCGTGGGTCTCGCCATCGCCGTCGCCAATATCGACGAAGTCATCCGCCTCATCCGCGAGAGTTCAGATCCCGGAATTGCGCGCGAACGCCTTGTCGCGCGTGATTGGCCGGCTGGCGACATGCTGCCGCTGATCGCGCTGATCGCCGATCCGCGCACAATAGTGAGCGATGGCGGGACGGTGCGCCTCTCCGAAGAGCAGGCGCGCGCCATCCTCGCGTTGCAGCTCTCGCGTCTCACGGGCCTTGGCCGGGACGATATCGCTAAGGCCGCCAACGAGATTGCCGAAGAGATCAAGGAGCTGCTTTCGATCCTGGCCTCGCGCCAGCGCATCCTCGACATCATTCGCGCCGAGCTCACCGAAGTGAAGGAAGCCTACGGCGTGCCGCGTCGCACCGCATTCTCGGAAGCCGAAGGCGACATCGACGATGAAGCGCTGATCCCACGCGAGGACATGGTCGTCACGGTGACGCACGGCGGCTATGTCAAGCGCACGCCGCTGGCGCTCTATCGTACGCAGCGCCGCGGCGGACGCGGGCGCGCCGGCATGCAGATGAAGGAGGAGGATTTCGTCACGCGCGTGTTCGTAGCCTCCACGCACGCGCCGATCCTCTTTTTCTCCTCATCCGGCATGGTCTACAAGATGAAGACATGGCGCTTGCCGCAGGGCGATCCACGCTCGCGCGGGCGCGCGCTGGTGAATCTCTTTCCGCTGGAGGCCGGCGAGACCATCACCTCGGTGATGGCGCTCCCTGAAGACGAGCGCGATTGGGACAAGCTCGATGTCATGTTCGCGACACGCTCGGGCCATGTCCGGCGCAACAAGCTCAGCGACTTCGTGCAGGTGAACCGCGGCGGCAAGATCGCCATGAAGCCCGATGAGGGCGACGGCATTGTCGACGTGCAGATCTGCTCGGAAGAGAACGACATCCTGCTTACGACCGCGAACGGCCAGTGCATTCGCTTCCCGGCGACGGACGTGCGTGTCTTCTCCGGCCGTACCTCCACCGGCAACCGCGGCATCAATCTGGCTGATGGCGATAGCGTCATTGACATGGGTGTGTTGAAGCACGTCGAAGTGACGCCCGCCGAAGCGCGCGCCTATTTCCGCTGGGATGCGCAAGCGCGCGGCGATGCTGAAGCAGAAGCGGCGGAGGCCGATGACGCCGAAGCCAGCGAGGACGGCGGTGAAATCGCCGAAGTGCCGTTTGAGCGTCTGGCGTGGCTCAAGACGCAGGAGGAGTTCGTCCTCGCCGTCACGTCCGGCGGACTTGGCAAGCGGGCGTCGTCGTACGAGTACCGGATCACAGGACGCGGCGGCAAAGGTCTCAGAGCGCACAAGCTCACCGGCGATGCGCGTCTCGTTGCGTCCTTCCCCGTCAAGGACGAGGAAGAGTTGCTGCTAGTGACGGACAAGGGCCAGCTCATTCGCACCGAGGTCGGCCAGATCCGAATTGCAGGGCGCGCGACACAAGGCGTCATCTTGATCAATGTGGGCGATGACGAACACGTCGTGGCGGCGGAGAGCCTGGAGGCCATCAACGCCGAGAATGGCGAAAACGGCGATGTCAGCGAGGGCGGCGACGAGGAGACCGGCAAGTGACCCAGAAGCTGCGCGTGGGCCTTTATCCGGGCACGTTCGATCCACTGACGAACGGTCATGTGGATATCATCAGCCGCGCAGCGACACTGGTGGAC
>JAEYPY010000172.1 GCA_023410295.1 Pseudomonadota bacterium
GCGAAGGACGAAGCATCTCTGCGGCGGCGCGCCCATGCGGGCATTCGCGCGCTCTCGCACGACGTGGATGAGTTGCTCAACTTCATCGCCTTCAGCAGCCTCGATCTCGCGTCGGCCGTATTGCCGCGGTCGTGGGCCCTGAGCTTGGCTGACGCGATCGGTTTCCTCGCTGCATGGTCGCCCGTTGGCCGGCGCGCGGCGACACGCATGGGCGCAATGTTCAGCGCGACCGAAGCGTTCGCGATTGCGCGTGAGCGATTAACCCGCCCGTTTCTTGATCATGTCATCATGGCGCGCATTGCGAACGAACGCGAAGGCGCAGGCAATTGGCGCATTGAATCCCTCAACGAGCCGGCGCTGCTACGCGATCCAAACGCGACCTTCATTGTCGCCGCAGGCCACTTCGCGCGCCAGTCGACCATCGCTGCCTATCTGCCCACGATCGTGCCCCACAAGCTCGCGGCGGTGATGGCGCCGGTACACAAGCACGGATCGGGCATGCGCGGTCTGCGGCTCAATGTGCAGTTCGGTCGCATGGCGGACGCGCTGAAGCGCGTCCGGAATGGCGATGTCGAGATCGTCGAAGTCGGCCAGCCGCGCATCGTTGAACGTCTGGTGACGCATCTGAAGCAAACCGGCGCCTGCGTGTTCATCGCCACCGATGCGCCGTGGCCGAGCGCCAAGGGCGGCGTGGCGCGTCCCTTCGCCGGACGCGCGCTGCAAAACTACGCGCTCGGCACCGCGCGCCTTGCGCGCATGTCGCAGCGTCCGATCATCTCCTGCGTGCCGGTGTTGGAAGCGGGCCGCATCGTGCTTCAATGGGGCGCCCCGATCGCGCCGCCCGCGCCGGACGATCAAAGCGCCGACACGCGCATCACGCACGCTTTGCTGGATGAGCTTGAGCGCGCCATTGGCCGCCATCCCGGGCAATACGTTCTCTCGCTCGGACGAGATCGGCGCTGGGATGGCGAGCATGAGCGCTGGCTTGCGCCAGCCGCCGAAGCGGTCGCGGAAGCGCAAGAAGTGACCGCACATCACGTGGCGGCTGAGTAGCGCTTAATCCGTCTGCTCCAGGATCAGATCCATCGCTTCGTCGCTGAGGCCGAAGTGGTGCCCGATCTCGTGCACCAGCACGTGTGAGACGAGTTCTTCCAGCGTCACGTCTCCGCGGTCGATCCACTCATCCAGGATGGCGCGGCGATAGAGAAACACCATCGGCTGGGCGGGCGCCGGATCCATGATTGAGCGCTGCGTAAGATCGACGCCGTGATAGAGCCCGGTGAGTTCGAACGGATCTTCGATGCCGAGATCAGCGAGCACGGCTTCATCGGCGAAGTCCTCGATGCGGATCAGCACATCGCCTGCCATAGCGCGGAACGTCTCAGGCATCGCCTCCCAGGCTTGCTGAGCGAGGCGGTCGAGGTCGTCGAGCGAAGGCACGGTTCCGATCATGGCGCGAAGAGTCTAGCATGCGACGCTCAGGATCGAGGGAGGATCAGATGCCGAGATGGATTGCCGCGCTTGCCGTTCTGGCGTTGGCTGCTTGTTCGCCGCCTGCGAGCGAGGCGCCGCCCGCTGAGACGCCGGCTGCCGAAACACCGGCTCCGGCTGTCGATCTCGGTCCATATACCGGCAGCTGGGATGCGGCCGAGTTCTCCCGTTTCCGCCATACGCTCAACGCCGCCACGCCCGGCCCAAACACGCTGACATTGCAGGCCAGCACGGACGCCCCGGGCGGCGAGACCGTGGCCGTCTATCCCGTCGGCCCCGACGGCGAGCGGCGGACGGTGCGGCTCCTGTATGTGGTCGCCGACCGCGATGGCACTGAAGGCACAGCGGAAATTGACGTTCCGGCCGAGGGCCTGCCCGTCGAAGTGGTGATCGAAAACGCGGGCGGCCGGCAGCACGCCGGGACCTACACCCTGAGTGTCGGCGCGGCGGCCGCGGCCAGTCCGTAAACGATCCGTCACCAAGTTGACGGAGGCGTCATTTTTCCTTGATCCCCATCAAGGGTGAGGTTATCGTCGCTCATCCAGAACAATGGCCGGCGCACGCGCGGCCTACCCGGGAGAGACGACGCGATGGCCGATTCCGCCGCTCCAATCCGCCAGATCACTAAGGACGAGGTGTACGACGCGGTCCCGCCGACCGATTTCAGCCAGATGCTGGACATCAACCGGCACCTGAACCGCTCGTCGGCCTTCGACAAGATCATCTCGGCCACGCACGATCACTTCTGGGATCCGCTCGATAAGAAGTACATCGACTTCAACGATGACTTCGATCCGGACACCACGGACTTCATCCCGGATCACATGGTCCCGGCGCTGCAGACCGATTACGTCAAGAACCACTTCGCCGATAAGCCGGCCGAGCTTCTGCGCTTCAAGAGCCAGATGGCGCGCTGGCAAATGTCGGCCATCCTGCATGGCGAGCAGGGCGCGCTGAATCTTTCCGCTTCGCTCTGCCATGTGCTGCGCGATCCGGGCGCGCAGGAATACGCCGCCAACCAGACGCGCGAAGAAGGCCGTCACGTCACCGCGTTCGCCAAGTACATCATCAAGCGCTGGGGCACGCCGCTGCCGTGCGGCGCGGTGCTAGCCGGCTTGTTGCAGGAAATCGTGCACGCGCCGGAGGTCTATAAGAAGATCATCGGCATGCAGATGCTGGTCGAAGGCCTCGCCATGGGCGCCTTCGCTTCGATCTTCAAGGAATGGAACGATCCGCTGGCGAAGAAGCTGACGCAGCTCGTCATGACCGACGAAGCGTTCCACCACAAGTTCGGGAAGATTTGGGCCGACCGCACCATCCCGAAGCTCTCGAAGGAAGAGCACGAGATCGTCGAGAACTGGGCCGCGCACTGCTTCCAAACGCTGCTCTTCAACCTGGTCGCGCCGCACCAGATGACGGCGATCTACGAGCAGTTCGGCCTCGATCCGGACAAGGTGATGCAGGGCTTCCAGGAAGTCGCGACCGACGAAGCGCGCCGCGAGCACATGAAGGAAGCCACCAATATCTTCCGCGTACTGGTGAAGACGCTCTGGAACGCCGGCATCATCACCGAGCGCACCGCGCCGTTCTACGCCACCTACGTGAACTTCGAGGAGTTCAAGGCCGAAGGCGAAGAAATGGTCGGCGATGCGATCGCCGATGAAGGCATTCAGTATCTGAAGACCATCAATTTCGGCATCAACACTGCCGCGCTCGACGATGTGAAAGCTGCGGCCGTGGCCGCCGAATAAGCGAAATTTCCGTACGCACGCTAAGTTGAGCCCCGCGCGCGAAAGCGGCGGGGCTTTTCTTGTAGCTCGGTTAGCGGCCTGCGCCCGGAGATACAGTCGGCGCGCCGGTGACGGTGTCGAGCTGCACGGTCGGGCCGATCACCGGTTCGGCGTTGGCTGGATCGAACAAACGATAGCCTTGCGGCACGCCGAACAGGGTCGCGCTTTGCGGCCCGCGCTCAAGCGTGCGCGCTTCCCACAACACACGCTCGTTCTCGCGAACGCGCAGCACGATGCCGTCGCGCGTGATGCAGGCGCTGCGCTGAACGCCAGGCGCCGGCTCTTCTTTCGGCGTCCATTCCGTGCCGCGTATGCCGGCGACGCGGCATCCGCCTGTAGCTCGCGCGTGCTCCTCGCCCAGGGCTTCCCAGGCCATTTCCAACGGTTGCGGCGCGAGCGCATTTTCGAGCCGCACCGCGATGCCGCGCCGGTCGGCGGCGGCATGCAGCGCCGCCAAATCCGCGCCCGGCAGCTGACCAGTCGGATTGAGCACGTAGGCCGATCCCGTCGCCTCATCGAACACGATGGTGGCTTGCCCATGCTCGGGCAGCATGGCTTCGACGCGCATCTTGCGCCCATCGCGGTAGATTACCGTGCGTGTCGCAGGCCCGCCATTGGCGCTCGCGGTGACGCCCTCGACGCGGTAGCTCGCGCCGCCGAACTCCGGAAAAGGTGCGCCCATGCCGCATCCGGCCAGGAAGAGGGCCGCGGCAGCCGGAAACATCATGCGCATCAGGATTGCCTCTAGTGTTGGGCAGCGAACGCGGCCTCACACGGCACAGTTCCGCGCGCTTGTTCCGCCGCACCGACGGTGGGAAAAGGGTGAGCGATGGAAGTCAGCCCACTCCCCCGGCCCGATGTCACCGCGCTGCTCGCGCGCGGCGTCACGCGCATGCTGATCCAGCATGGCCTCGCGCCCACGCTGGAAGTGCCGCTCGCCAACGGCCGGCGCGCCGATGTGATGGCGCTGACGCAGAAGGGCGAGATCTGGATCGTCGAAACCAAGTCGTGCCTGGCCGACTATGCCTGCGCCGAGAAGTGGGCCGACTATCTCGACTATTGCGACCGCTTTTTCTTCGGCGTCACCGAGGCCTTTCCGCGCCAACTCATCCCGGAAGAAGCCGGCCTCATCGTCGCCGACGGTTTCGGCGGCGCCATTCTACGCGAAAGCCCGGTGCGTCCGCTGGCCGGCGCGCGGCGCAAAGCCGTGACGCTGAACTTCGCGCGCCTCGCCGCGCACAGGCTGGCGGATTTCTGATCAGCTCGACGCCGGCGCGCACACATCGCCGCGCGCCACTATTGAGGCGCGATCGTAGGTATCGGGCGTTGGCGCGAGGCGGCGGATCAGAGCGATGCCGCGCGTGCTGGGACTGACCACGACGCGCTCGGCGCTCTCAGCCGTAGCATCACGGTTGCGTGTCAGCACAATGTCGGCGCCCGAACGCGCTTCGCGATCATCGAGCACGAAATAATTGTCGCTGTTGGCCGCATAGAGCGAGAGCGACCAATAATCCATCCAGGGCGCAACGCGGATCGTCATCGGCCCGCGGCTCAAATCGTAGACGCAGGCCGAGTAGGCAAAGTCTGGCGAAGGCCGCACGATGGCGCGCGAGGACGGTGTCACGCGTTCGGCCACTTGCCAGATGTTCGACCCCGCCGCGCCGATCCGCTCCATAGCGACGCCCATCATCATACGCGGCGCTGCATGGATGATGGCAAAGTGGGTCAGCACCGCGATGGCGAGCACGGCCCAGACGTATTTAGCGCCTTCGGTCACGCCGCCGCTCCCGTGCAGGAAACGCGCGTCAGCACCGGCAAGGTTTCCACGCGCGCGCGGAAGTCGCGCGTCGGATTGTAGAGCCGCAACGTCAGCGAAAAGTCACGCCGCGCGGCGCGCGAGGAGAGCCAGTACGCCGCATCGCCGCGCACCGGCGCAACACGCGCACGCCAATAGCCGTCGCCGCCAGCGCGAACTGCCGAAGCGTCGATCGAGCCGGCGTGATCGTTGTTCTGAACCAGGAAGTTGTCGTCGGCGTAAAGCGTCACCGACCACCAGCGCGCTGCGAGCGGGCGCCCGCGCAGCTCATAGACGCACGCTTCGTCGAGCGGCGCGCCTTGATCGTCCTCGGTCAGCGTAAAGTAGAGCGCTTCGCGCGCCGACAGCGCGAGCAGGCCTTCGCGGGCGATAATCGCGCGGGTGTAGGGGTCGGCGGCGGTCGAGCCCGCGGCGCGGCTATGCGCCCACTGTCCATACTCAGCGCTGAAGCTGGAACGGCCGAATTCGAGCGCGCCCCAAGCCGAAGCCGCCCCTAAGAGCACGCCCGCCAAAATGCATGCCGTCCACGCCAGCACGCGCCGCAGCATCTCTTATCCCCGCTTAGGCGGAACCCGCCTCTTGAGGCGTTTTGAGGTCCAGCGAGAGCGCGTGCAAGCCTCTGTCGAATTCTTCATGCAGCGCTTGGTAAACAAGGCGTTGCCGCGCCACGCGCGAAAGCCCCTCAAAAGCGGCTGAAACCATGGCTAGGCGGTAGTGCGTTTCGCCCTCCGGCCTGGCGCCCGCGTGTCCAGCATGGCGCGCGGACTCATCCGTCAACGCAAAGTGAACCGGCGCGAACTCAGCGCGCAGCTGTGTTTCCATACGCGCGGCTCGCGAAAGATGCTTTTTGTCGCCTGTCAATTCCTTGTCCGCTTAACTCTTGGCGCCCATACTCACCCGCTCATGTCGGAAGCGTTCGCTTATCGCCCGAAGTTTGTCGATATCCGCGTCAAGAAGCCGGACGCGGAGCAGATCGACCGCGCCCCGAATGAGCAGCCTTGTGATCATATAGGATGCACGCGTGCCGGTTCGCATCTGGCGCCAAAAGGCCGCGACCGCGAGAATGAATATTGGCATTTCTGCATCCAGCACGCGGCGGACTACAATCGTCGCTGGAACTATTTTTCCGGCATGAGCGATGCCGAGCTGGCCGATTACCAGCGGCGCGAGGAAACCGGCCATCGGCCGACCTGGACCTTCCGCTCCGGCCGGCTCGACCGCTTCTCCTCGGCCATGCGCGGCTTTCAGGCCGGGCGTCGCACCGACCCGTTTGGCATGTTCGGCAACGGGTCGAACAGCGAAACGCCTGCGCCGCAATCGCGCCGCCGCCTGACCCGGCTGCAGACGCTGGCGCTTGAAGCCATGTCGCTGGAGGAAAACGCCGACCCCGCCCAGATCCGCGCCCGCTATGCCGAGCTAGTCAAGCGCTGGCACCCCGACTCCAATGGCGGCGACCGGGGCGCGGAAGCCAATTTGCAGCGCGTCCTCAAGGCCTATCAGACGCTGAAGGCCGGCGGACTGGTCTAAGGCGCCCGTCAATTCGCCGCTTTCCTCTCGATGCTGCGGCGCGGTAGGTTAGGTGACCCCATATAACGAGACGACATGACCAGCGCCGACGATCTCCTCACCATGAAGCCGGACAAGACCGTTTCCGCCCGCACCTTCGGCGTGGAAAGCGACATGAAGGTGCCGGCCTTCTCCAAGCGCACCGAGTACGTGCCGGACATCGACGACGCCTACCGCTTCGATCCGCAGACGACGCTGGCGATCCTGGCCGGCTTTGCCCACAACCGCCGCGTCATCGTCCAGGGCTATCACGGCACCGGCAAGTCCACGCACATCGAGCAGGTGGCCGCGCGCCTCAACTGGCCGCTGGTGCGCATCAATTTGGACAGCCACGTCTCGCGTATTGATCTCGTGGGCAAGGACGCGATCGTTCTGAAAGACGGCAAGCAGATCACTGAGTTCCGCGAAGGCATGCTGCCGTGGGCGCTGCAACGTCCCGTGGCGATCTGCTTCGATGAATATGACGCCGGCCGTCCGGACGTGATGTTCGTCATTCAGCGCGTGCTGGAATCGAGCGGCAAGCTGACGCTGCTCGATCAGAACCGCGTCATCACCGCCAATCCGTATTTCCGCTTGTTTGCGACGACCAACACGATCGGCCTCGGCGACACCACCGGCCTCTATCACGGCACGCAGCAGATCAACCAGGCGCAGATGGACCGCTGGTCGGTCGTGACCACGCTCAATTATCTCGATCACGATGTCGAAGCCGACATCGTGCTGGCCAAGGCGCCGAGCTACGATACGCCTGAAGGCAAGCGCACAATCATGTCGATGGTCCGCGTCGCCGACATGACGCGCAACGCCTTCATGAACGGCGACATCTCCACCGTCATGAGCCCCCGCACCGTCATCACCTGGGCCCAGAACGCCGAAATCTTCGGCGACATCGGCTTGGCGTTTCGGATGACGTTCCTGAACAAGTGCGACGAACTCGAACGGCCGACGGTGGCGGAATTCTACCAACGCGCCTTCGGCGCCGACCTGCCGGAAGCCGCGACGCGGGTGAAGGTGGCTTGAGGGCCAATGGCCCAACGCGAAACCCCGACTGAGCTCTTCAAGCGCTCGCTTGCACAGACGACGCGCGCGCTGGCGGGGCGGGAGGAGGAGTTGGAGGTGTCGTTCGGGGCCGAGGGGCCGCGCGCGACGCCCGGCAAGATCGTGCTGCCGCATCCCCCGCGCGTACTTTCCGAGCCGGAGGCCGAGCGCATCCGCGGTCAGGCCGATGCTTTGGCGCTGAAGCTCGCGCACCATGATGCTGCCGAGCACGCGCGCCTGCGCCCACACGGCGCGGAGGCGCGGCTCGTGTTCGATGCTGTCGAGGACATGCGCGTGCAGTCCTTAGGCGCGAACGCGATGAAAGGCGTCGCCAACAATCTGACCGCCGCGCTGACGGATTCGCTCGAACGCCGCGGCGCCGCGCGCATGTCGAACCGCGCCACCGCGCCGCTCGCCGACGCCGTCGCGCTGATGGTGCGCGAGCGGCTGACCGGCGCTGCGCCCCCGGCGAACGCGAAAGCGATGGTCGATGCCTGGCGAACCGAAATCGAGCGCGACGCCGGCGGGGCGCTCGACAAGCTCTCCGAAGCGTCCGGCGATCAGCACGAATTCGCGCGCCTCATGCGCGACGTGCTGAGCGATCTCGGCATCGGCGATCAGTTGAGCCCCGACGAGCGCGACGACGAGGAGCCGCAAGAGGCCGAAGGCGAACAGCCGCCGCCGCAATCCGATTCATCCGAGGGTGAAGACGAGCAAGAACAAGAAATGCCCGCCGAGATGGAGATGGTCGAAAGCGATGTCGATCTCGATACTGATCGCACCGTCTCCGTCGACACCGATATGGATTCCGATGAGCGCGAGGAAAGCGACCAGGAAGAGCCCGGCGAAAAGCCGATCCGTCCCAAATCACGCAACGAGCCCGAAGATCCAAGCGCGCAGTACAAGGTCTTCACCAAGGCGCACGATGAGATCATCACCGCCGAAGATCTATGCGACGGCGAGGAATTGGCGCGGCTGCGCGCGTATCTCGACCAGCAGCTGAAGCCGCTGCAAAGCGTGGTCGGGCGTCTCGCCAACCGGCTGCAGCGTCGCTTACTGGCCAAGCAGAACCGGTCTTGGAGCTTCGATCTGGAAGAGGGCATCCTCGATACCGCGCGCCTCACGCGCGTCATCGTCGATCCCTTGTCGGCGCTCTCGTTCAAGCAAGAAGAGGACATGCCGTTCAAAGATACGGTTGTCTCTCTGCTCCTGGACAATTCCGGCTCGATGCGCGGTCGGCCGATCATGGTGGCCGCGCTTTGCGCCGACATTCTCGCGCGCACGCTGGAGCGTTGCGGCGTGAAGGTGGAGATTCTTGGCTTCACCACGCGCGCCTGGAAGGGCGGGCTTTCGAAAGAGGATTGGCTGAAAGCCGGCCGCCCGCCGCAACCCGGCCGTCTCAACGATCTCCGCCACGTTATCTACAAGGCCGCCGATGCGCCCTGGCGGCGCGCGCGGCGTAATCTTGGCCTGATGATGCGCGAGGGTCTGCTCAAGGAGAACATCGACGGCGAGGCGCTTCTGTGGGCGCATGAGCGCTTGCTTGGCCGCGCCGAACAACGGCGCATCCTGATGGTGATTTCAGACGGCGCGCCGGTGGATGATTCAACGCTCTCGGCCAATCCCGGCAATTATCTCGAGCGCCATTTGCGCGCGGTTATCGGCTGGATTGAAACGCGTTCGCCCGTTGAGCTGATCGCCATCGGCATCGGCCACGACGTCACGCGCTATTATCGCCGCGCCGTCACCATCACCGACGCCGAGCAGCTGGGCGGCGTCATGATCGAAAAGCTGGCCGAACTGTTCGACGAACAGACCCCAGACGAACAGCCCCCGCCGCGTTCGCCGCGCGAGCAACGCCAACGCGCGCAGGCGATGGCTTGATGCTGCGGACCATTGCGTCGATCGTCGCGCTTCTCGTCCTCAGCGCGTGCGGTCCATCGTCCGCTGGCGCGCCGATTGCCGAGCAATGGCGCGCGGTGGAGGTGAACGCAGCGCCGATCTCGTTTCCGCGCGAGCAAATTGGCCGCTTGCGCTTCCGCGGCGGGCTTGAACTGACGTCGCCTGACGCCGTGTTCGGCGGGCTCTCGGGTCTGGAGGTGCTCGATGGCGAGCGGCTCCTGATCATGAACGACGACGCCGAATGGTTCGACACTCATCTCGTGCTCGATGAGGCGGGCGCGCTGATCGGGCTCGACCAGGTGCGCTACGCCATGATGCGCGACGGCAATGGCCAGCCCTATCACGGCCATGCCGGCGATACCGAAGGTCTGGCGCAATTACTCGACGGGCGTTTCGCCGTCAGCTTCGAGCAAAGCCAAACCATCCGCATTTTCGATCTCAATCGCGATGGCCCGTTCGGCGAATCCGTCGCCGGCCCGCGGCTCGCCGAGACGCGGCGCTTGCCGTCCAACGCTGGCCTTGAGGCGCTGACCATCACCGCGAATGGCGATTTGCTCGTCGGCGCCGAAGGCGGCTTACGCGCAACAACGCCGCTCTGGCGCGTGCCGCTCGATGCCGGCGAACCTGTGGCGCCGCTCACCGCCTATCCGCCGCGCCGCGGTTATTCGCTGACCGGGCTCGATCGCTTGCCCGATGGCGGCTTCGTCGCGCTGGAGCGGTTCTATGCGCCCATCATCGGCCCACGCGCGCGCATCACGCGCTTTGCCGAAGATGCTTTGGTAGAAGGCGAACGCGTCAGCGGTGTAGAAGAACTCGCCAATCTCACGCCGCCGCTGCCGCTCGACAATTTCGAAGGCATCGCCGCCGCGCGCATGCGCGATGGCGCCACGCGCATCTATATCGTCTCGGACGACAATTACAGCCCGCGCCAGCGCACGCTGCTGCTGGCGTTCGATATCGTGGAAGATGAGGGCGGAGCCCGGGCCGATTAAGCGGCGGCGGGGGCCTGTTCCGCGAGCTTCTTCTTCAGGTCGCGGCGGATCTTCGCGGCGCGCTCGGAGAGCTCGGCTTCGTTGGCCTTGAGCAGAAAGCCGTCCAGCCCGCCGCGGTGATCAACCGAGCGAAGCGCCGCGGCCGTGATGCGCAGCTTAAACGAGCGGCCCAGCGCGTCGCTGGCCAGCGTGACATCGACCAGGTTCGGCTTGAACTCGCGCTTGGTCTTGATGTTCGAGTGGCTGACCTTATGGCCGATCTGGCGGTTGACGCCGGTCAGCTCGCAACGGCGGGACATGGGATTACGCTTTCGAAGAGGCGGAAAATTGAAGCCGGGACACCTAATGGAACGGCTGCCCGGGGTCAAGCTGAGGGCGTGCGGCTGGGGGCGCAACTTCCTTGAAATGGTCCCATTTGGTTCATGCCAGGATCAAGGCTGGCGCCCTATATGCCGCTGGAGCTTTTCCTAGGTGGGATCAATGAGACTATTTGCAGCCGCTGCCCTGGCGCTTGGCCTTGCTGTAACCGGTCCGGCCGCGGCCCAGTCGGCCGACCGGACGTTCGAAGGCGTCTATTCCGTCCATGCCCGCGGCGTGGAGGCGGGCGATTTCACGTTTAACTTCCGCCAGACCGGCGACAACTACAGTGCCACCGCCAACCGCGAGATGAAGGGCTGGGTCGGCGCGGCGCTCAACCGCAGCCAGGATTACCGCTATTCCGTGCGCGGAAGCGTGGCCTCCGACGGCACCCTCCGGCCTTCGTCCTATGAGCACCAAGGCGGGCGCCGGCGCGATGACCGCCCGAACGGCCGCCTCGTCCGGGCCGCTTTCACGTCCAACGATGTCGTCACCACCACCGTGCCCTCCGGCATGAGCATGGGTCGCCCGGCCGCCACCGCCGCGCAGCGCCGCGGCGTGATCGACCAGATCACCGCGATCGCCAGCATGATCACCTCCACGTCCGATCCCTGCTCGCGCACGCTCCATGTCTATATGGATGGCCGCTCCCGGTTTGATTTCATCCTGAGCCCCAATGGGAACGTGAACATCAACTCGCGCGCCTACCAAGGCCCGGGCATCCGTTGCCGGGTCCAGTTCCGGCCGCTCGCTGGCTTCAGCGATCCCCAGGAGCCGGCGACGCTGAACTTCCTGTTCGCCCGCACCTCGAGCGGCATGTACGCCCCGATCACCATCGAAATGCCGACCGATGGTGTTGGCGTGGTCCGCCTCGAAGCCCGGCGCCTCACTGTGAACGGCCAGCGCCTGCGCTAAGGACTAGTCCGAAATGATCAGGAGGAGCCGCGCGCCGGGAGGCCGCGGCTCCTGTCTTGTGTGTTACTTAAGTATTAAGCACAAGACTTAGCGGTGAACGCGACAAGAACGAATCAAATCGTCCGATTCGAAAGTGATTCGTTCCCGTTCCTTTCCCTTCATGAAGCACTGGAAATACTTCAGCTGCCGCGGCTTGAAATAGCCACGGGCCCCGCCCACCCTCGCTTTCATGGCTGCACGCGCCCTCAAGAGGGCGAACATCAAGGCGGTGTTGGGTCCGACCAATACCGGCAAAACCCACCTCGCTATCGAGCGCATGCTGGGCCACGCCAGCGGCATGATCGGCCTGCCGCTGCGCCTGCTGGCGCGCGAGGTCTACGACCGGGTCGTCAAAACCAAGTGCGAGGCGCTGGCCGCGCTCATTACCGGCGAAGAGAAGATCGTGCCGGAGACGGCGCGCTATTTCGTCTGCACCGTGGAAGCCATGCCGCTTGACCGCGCGGTGGAGTTCGTCGCCATCGATGAAATCCAGGTCGCGCGCGACCTCGACCGCGGCCACGTCTTCACCGAGCGCATGCTGAACGCCCGCGGCTTCGGCGAGACCATGCTGCTGGGCTCGGACACGATGCGGCCGATGATCAAGAAGCTCTTGCCGGATGCGGAGATCACGCGCCGCGAGCGGATGTCGACGCTCTCCTATGCCGGGCCGAAGAAGATCACCAAGCTGCCCAAGCGCTCCGCCGTAGTCGCCTTCTCGGCCGAGGAAGTATACGCCATCGCCGAACTCTTGCGCCGCCACCGCGGCGGCGCGGCGGTGGTGATGGGCGCGCTCAGCCCACGCACCCGAAACGCGCAAGTCGCGCTCTATCAAAGCGGGGAAGTGGATTTCCTCGTCGCCACCGACGCCATCGGCATGGGCCTCAACATGGACGTCGATCACGTCGCCTTCGCTTCGCGGCGCAAGTTCGATGGCCGTACCTGGCGCGATCTCCGCCCCGACGAAATCGCCCAGATCGCCGGCCGCGCCGGCCGCTTCACCAGGGACGGCGATTTCGGCGAGACCGGCGAGTGCGAGCCGTTCGATGAAGAGATCGTCGAACGCGTCGAGGAGCACGAGTTCGAGACCATCGAAGCCGTGCAATGGCGCAACGAGGTGCTGAACTTCGCCAATGTCGAGGCGCTGATCGCGTCGCTTGAAAAGCCGCCATCGCAGCCGGGCCTGCTGCGCGTCCGCGGCGCCGACGATGAATTCGTGCTGCGCCGCGCGCTTGACGATTCCGATCTTATGGATCGTCTGGGCTCGCCCGAAGATGTTCGCCGGCTTTGGGAAGCGTGTCAGCTGCCGGACTTCCGCAAGCTGTCGAAAGACGAGCACGCCCAGCTCGCCGTCCGCATCGCCAACCATATCGTCAAACCCAAGGGCCGCGTGCCGAGCCAATGGGTGGCGGCCGAGATCGAGAAACTCGACCGCACCGAAGGCGATCTCGATGTGCTGCAGTCGCGCTTGGCCAATATCCGCACCTGGACCTACGCCGCGAGCCGCGCCGATTGGCTGGAAGACGCGGACGAATGGCGTCTGCGCACGCGCGAGGTCGAGGACAAGCTCTCCGACGCGCTGCACGATGCGCTGACGCAGCGTTTCATCGACCGGCGCACCAGCGCGCTTCTGAAGGGCTTGAAGCGCGAGGATGCGTTGCTCGCCGGCGTCTCGGAAGAGGGCGAGGTGACGGTCGAAGGGCACTTCGTCGGCCAACTCGAAGGGCTCGAGTTCAAACCCGATCCGCGCGCCACCAATGGCCTCGAGGGCCGCGCGCTCCGCAACGCCGCTTGGCGCGCGCTCCGCCCGGAAGTGTCGCGCCGTCTGGCGCAGATCACAGCCGCGCCGGACAGCGCCATCGCACTTGGCCGCGACGGGCGCATCAAGGTCGAAGGCGTCGCCGTCGCCAAGCTCGCGCCCGGCGCGCCTGTCTTGAAGCCGAGGCTCGAGCTAATCGGTGGCGATAGCGCCGGCCCGCGCGAACGCGCCGCGGCGCACGAACGCCTGGAGCTCTGGCTGGCGCAAACCGTCGCGCACGATCTCCGCCCGCTGGTTGCGCTGGAAAATGCCTGGCGCGAAGGACGTCTGCCTACCGACGCGCGCGGACTGGCCTTTCGCCTCATCGAAAACGCCGGCGCGCTCGATGCGCATCACGAAGATCTCGCGCATATCTCCGAGGAAGGCCGCGTTGCCTTGAAGCGCCACGGCGTACGCATCGGCCGCCACAGCGTGTTCATGCCGGCGCTCGTACGCCCGCGCGCGGCGGCGACGCTGGCCGTGCTCTGGCATCACGCCCATCCCGGCAAGCTGCACGCCGTTTTCCTGCCGCGGCCCGGCGCGCTTTCAGCGCCGTTCGACCGCGAGCGCAGCTGGGGCGAAAGCGCCGCCGCCGGCTATCGCCCATGCGGACGCGTCGCCGTGCGCTTCGACATTGTCGAGCGCTTGGCCGAAGCGCTGGAAACGGAAGAGGTCAAACCCGACGCCATGCTCGCGCGCATCATCGGCCGGCCCGCGCGGGAGGCGCCGGGCGTGCTGCACGCGCTCGGCTATCGCAAGGCGCCCGCTGAAGAAGGGGCGCCCGCGCGCGGGCGCGCCAGCGCCCAGCGCCGCCGCAAGCGCGAGCAGCCGGCGCACGACAATGCCTTCGCCGCGCTCGCCAACCTCTTGCCGCCGCAAAGCGCGCCGCCGCGCCGGCGCCGGAGAACCCCCGCTTGACCGACGCGGCCCGTCAGCGCGTCGATATCTGGCTGGTGCGCGCGCGCTTCATGAAAACGCGCGCCGCTGCGGCGCGTCTCGTCGCCGAGGGCGGTGTGCGGCTCGTGCACAATGGCCTTACGCGGCGTCTGGAAAAGCCGAGCGCCGAAGTCGAGCCTGGTGATGCGCTGCTGTTC
>JAEYPY010000234.1 GCA_023410295.1 Pseudomonadota bacterium
GTGGCGCTGGTGGGCTACACCAATGCCGGCAAGTCGACGCTGTTCAATCGCCTGACCCAAGCCGGCGTGCTTGCCCGCGACATGCTGTTCGCGACGCTCGATCCGACCGCGCGTCAAGTGAAGCTCCCAAGTGGCCGCGCCGTGATCATGAGCGACACGGTCGGCTTCATTTCCGATCTGCCGCACGAACTGGTCGAAGCCTTCCGCGCGACGCTGGAAGCCGTGACCGAAGCGGACCTGCTGCTGCACGTGCGCGACATCGCCCATCCCGAAAGCGAGCAGCAACGCGCCGATGTGATGCGCGTGCTTGAGCAGTTGGCCAAGGAAAACAACGGCAAGATGCCGCCGGTGCTGGAAGTCTGGAATAAGATCGATCTTCTGGATGAAGCGGCGCACGACGCACGTCTGCGGCGCGCGGAAACGGCGGCGGAGCGGGACGGGCAGGGCGCCCTGCCCCCTGCTGCGATCAGTGCGGAGACGGGGGAGGGCATGGACGCCCTGCTCTCCACCATCGATCGCGCGGCCTTCTCCGCGACACGCGTCATCACCCTCACCTTGCCGCCCGACGACAGCGGCCGTGTGCGCGCGCAGATCGCTGCCGCCGGCAAGATTCTCGACGAAAGCACCGACGAACACGGCCACCACACGCTGCGGGCGGAGTTGCTGGTGGAAGACGCCGCGCGCTTTGCGCCGCTGGAGCCCCTGCCCGAAGAACCGCGGCAAGCGGCGGAGTAGGGTGTGTTAGACACGCTAGCGACCTGGGGGCTTATCGCCACTGGCCTCTTGTTTGTAATCTTCCGCAAACAAGGGGCCAGACAGAACGAGGCCTTTCAGCGCTTCATTTGGCAGCAGACGGAGCCGTTCGACGCAGACACGATGCAGGGGTACGAGATCGTAATTGCACTCTTTGGCGCGCTCATGGTGATCGTCGGCGCATTGCTATTGCTGGGCGTTTTACCGCCGGCGAGCTAAACGATCGACGATGTCCGCCGCGAACACGCTCAGCGTATCGTCGCGCGCACCCATGACGACGATGCGGTCGCCAGGTTCGGCCATCTCCAACAATTTGTCGCCGCAGGCTTGCCGTTCGGCGAAGGCGAGCGCTTGCAGCCCGCGCGCGCGCACGCCGGAGACAATGTGTTCACTGGTGACGCTGCGATCGGTGGTGCCGCCATAATAGACTGGATCAGGCATGATCAGGACGTCGTCGCCATCCATGTTGCGGGCGAAGCAGTCGATGAACTGATCGCGCATCAGCTTCAGCGGACCGTACCCGTGCGGCTGAAACATGATCAGCAAGCGCCCCGGAAAGGCGTGCAGCGTCGCTAGCGTCGCGGTGATCTTGTCAGGGTTGTGCGCGAAGTCGTCGATCAATGTAACGCCGCCGGCCGAACCGACGACTTCGAGCCGCCGCTTGATGCCGGCAAAGCCTTCGAGCGCCTTAGCTGCGTCTTTCAGCGACATCCCGTACGCACGCGCCGCCGAAAGCGCGGCGAGCGCATTGGCGACATTGTGCTCGCCAGGCACGCTCAGTTGCACCGAAGCGCTCTCTCGCGTCTCCCGTTCCAAAACCTCGAAGCCAATGCCATCCGGCGCTGGTTTGATCGAGACGCAATGCAGATCGGCTAGCCCCGAGCGCAGCGAGAACGTGCGCACGCGCACCTTGGCGCCCATCACCAGCGCGGCGGTCTCATCGTTGTCGAGATTGAGCACCGCGATTTCGGCGCGACCGACGAAGCCCGCGAACAGCGCGCGTAGCTCGTCCATGGTCTTGTGATCGAGCGCAATGTTGTTGACGACGGCGATGGTCGGATCGTAGCGCGCGATGGAGCCGTCGCTTTCGTCCACCTCCGCCACGAACGCATCGCCCTTGCCGACGAGCGCGGAGGCGAACAGCGCATCTTCGGAGACGAAGTTCTTCATCACCGCGCCGTTCATCACCGTGGGATCGCGGCCGGCCTGGTGCAGGATCCACGCGATCATAGCCGTCGTGGTCGACTTGCCGCTGGTGCCGGCGACCCCAATGCGCACCGGCGCTGCGTTGAACAGTTCGGCCAACAGCTCCGGCCGCTTCATGTCGCGCGCGCCAAGCGCCTTGGCGCGCACCACGTCGGCTACCGTGTCCTCAACCGCGGCCGAGCGCACCAGAACCTGGTCTGCGCTGACAAGACCCGAGCCGTCTTGCGGGAAGAGGGCGATGCCTTGGCTTTTCAGGTACTCGAACTTCGGCCCGAGGCGGCCTTGATCCAGCGAGCGGTCGGAGCCCGCCACCTCATGGCCCTTGCCGCGCAGGATCAGCGCCAGCGGCAGCATGCCGGAGCCGCCGATGCCGCTCATGAAATAGGATTTGGCCGGACTCATTGGCCCCGGTTATGACGAGAAACGCCGCTTTTCGGAAGGACGAGAACACAGCATGGCGCCCTCGATGCGAATTGGCATTGTCGCGCCCGGCACGCGCATCGAACCGGCGCTGGCCGAGCGGCTGAAAGCCTTCGCCGCGGACCATTTTCTCGATCGTGCGCCCGAACTCGTTGTCCATCCGCAATGCTTCTTGAGCGCCGGCCACTTCGCCGGCGACGATGAGGCGCGGCTGAAGGCGTTCGTGGAGTACGCCAACGATCCTACGCTCGACGCGATCTGGTTCGCGCGCGGCGGCTACGGCGCCTGCCGGATCGCCGAAGCGGCGCTGGCGCGATTGAACGAACACGCGCGGCGCAAGACCTATCTCGGCTACAGCGACAATGGCGCGATCCTGGGCGGGCTCTACGCGCGCGGCTTTGCCAATGTGGCGCACGGGCCGCTGCCGATCGACATGACGCGGGCAGGGGGCGAAGCGGCGGTCAAACGCGCCCTCGCCTGGCTGATCGACCGCGCGCCAGAAAGCGTCGAGCTCGGCGTCATGTTCGATGCGAAGACCGCCGCCTTCAACATCACCGTGCTGCAATCGATCCTCGGCACGTCACTTGAGCCGGACTTGAGCGGCCACGTGCTGATGCTCGAAGAAGTCGGCGAGTACCTTTATCGAATTGACCGCG
>JAEYPY010000218.1 GCA_023410295.1 Pseudomonadota bacterium
ACGCTGGAGCGTGAGGCGCGGCGCGAATGGCTCGACGCCGCGCGCGACGGCCAGCTCGATCTGCTCTACGTCTCGCCCGAAGGGCTGTTCGCGCAGGGCTTTCTCGACTTTCTCGAACAATGCCCGATCGCGCTCATCGCCATCGACGAAGCGCACTGCGTCAGCCAATGGGGCCATGATTTTCGCCCCGATTATCGCGCGCTCGGCCAAATCGCCGACCGTTTCCCGAACGTGCCGCGCATGGCTGTCACCGCCACGGCCGATCTCAAAACCCAGGCCGACATCCGCACGCAGCTCCGGCTCGACCACGCCAAGAGCTTCATCGCCAGCTTCGACCGGCCAAACCTGGTGCTCGCGGCAGAGCGTAAGAGTACGCGTCCGCACGATCGCATCTTCGATTTGGTGCGCGCGCGGCGCGGCAAGTCGGGCATCATCTACGCGGCGACGCGCGATCATGTCGAAACCATCGCCGCCAATTTGCAGCAAGAGAAGATTCCCGCGCTCGCCTATCATGCCGGGCTTGAGGCCGGCCTTCGCGCCGATCGTCAGCATCGCTTTCAGGAAGAGGACGATGTCGTGATGGTGGCGACCATCGCCTTTGGCATGGGCGTCGATAAGCCGGACGTGCGCTACGTGATCCACGCGGATTCGCCGAAGAGCATCGAAGCCTACTGGCAGGAGGTTGGTCGCGGCGGCCGCGACGGCGAAATGGCCGAGGGCTTCTGCATCTATAGCGCCTCCGATCTGCGCCGGGCCATCATGTTCGCCAACCAGTCGAGCGCCAGCGATCAGGTCAAAGCCGTGCAGATCAGGAAGGCGCGCCAGCTCTTCGCCTATCTCGATGGCCTCACCTGCCGCCGCGCTGGCGTTCGCCGATATTTCGGCGAAGAGAACGCCGAGCCGTGCGGTGTTTGCGACATCTGTACCGACCCGCCGGTCTCGATCGACGCGACTGAGCTGGCCGCGAAGGCCATCTCCGCTGTGATGCGCATGGATCAGCGCGTCGGCCGCGGCCGCGTGGTGAACCACCTGCTGGGCCGCACTGGCGATGGGCTGGATGAACAATACGCATCGCGCTCCACCTTCGGCATTGGCGCGGAGACGCCGGAGCCCGTCTGGCGCAATGTGATCGAGCATCTCCTGTTCGAAGGCGTGTTGAGCGAGGGCGACGATCAGCGACCGACGCTTTCCATCGGCGATGAAGACGCCGTCCGCGCGATCTTCCGCAAGGAGCGCGTCGTGCGCATTCGCGAGGCGGCAAAGCCGACGCGGCGCAGCAAGGAAGAACGCCGTGCTTCACGCGAGGCAAGGACCGCAGTGAAGGAAGGGTTCGAGGGCGCTGACGCTAAGCTGTTCGAAGCGCTGCGGGTCTGGCGGCGCGAGACGGCGCAAGCCAATGGCGTGCCTCCCTACGTTATCTTTCACGACGCGACACTCGCCGCAATCGTGCGCGCAAAGCCTGCGGACATGGTTGCACTCGGGCGCGTGCCGGGCATTGGTGAGGCCAAGCTGAAGCGTCATGGCGCTGAATTGCTAGCGGTTGTGCTGGCGGGTTGCTGAGGCGCGGTACGAGGTTCCGCACGACGGAACTGTAAGTTGACGCCGGCGCTTCCCGTCCCAACCTAAGGGACAACGATAAAGGAGGAGACATGTCCCAGACGACGCAGAACGAAGCCTACTATCGCGACCGCGCCGCCCGTGAGATTGCATTGGCGCGCGCCACCGGCTCACGCGCGTATGCGAGTCCGGATAACAGGACGGTCTTTATCGAACGGCGCGATGGTTCGCGAGAGCGCGTGCGCATTCCTGAGCCGCGCCACCACTAGGCCGCTTTACGCTTCCTCATAGGCCCGGCGCGCAGCCGCCGGGCCTTCGCGCGCCAAGAGTTCGGCCTGCTCGACCCATTCTTCTTCGTCGATCCGCCCGCCGAGGCGCAGATACTGATCGATCCAAGCGACATTCTCGGGCGTCCACGCCGCGATTTGATCGAAGTGGAAAATTCCCACCGAATAAAGCGTCGATTGCTGCATAAGGCTGACGCCATCGATCAGGGTCAGATCATCCGGCGCGCCATCGCGCGGTGAACCGAGCACAGGCGGCTTTGCGCCGCGCGGGCGCACGGTGGGCGGTGGAGGCGTGGGTTCCGGCTCAGCGAGCGCGTCGATTTCGCCTTCTGGCTCAAACTCTGCGACAGGCGCCAGCGCTTCGGCGACTGCGGGCGTGGCCTGCGCTTCTGTTAGCCGTTGTTCGAGATGCCGGACGCGTGCTTCGAGATAGCGCGCCCGCCACTTCCAGCGATCTGGGTCCGACGTTGGGGCGAGAACTGGCTCGGACTCCAGTTCGGGCGCAGCTTCGCTTGGAGCGGTGGCCTCTGCGAGCTGGGCCTGAAGGTGCGCAGTGCGGCGCTCGAGATAAAGCAAGCGCCAGCGCAGCAGGACGTCGATGTCGGCGTCGGAAGCGAAAGGCGCCGGCTCTTCTTCGGGCTGTGGCAAATCGTGTTCAGCAACCGCAGGCGCTTCGCTGGCGCGGCGCAGCTCGGCTTCGAGGTACTGCGCGCGCGCTTCGGCTTCGCGTGCTCGCCACTCGAGCGGCAGCATGGTCGCAGGCTCCTCCGGTGCGGGTGGGGCCGCGCGCGCGAGATTCTCAAGGTACTGCACGCGCTGCTCGAAATAACGGAGCCGCCAAGTCTGCAAAGCCAGAGTCTCTTCATCGATTAAAGGCGCGGGCGGCTCATGCGGAGGTTCGGGTTCGACATCGATGACCTGCGAACGCTGCACCTCGACCTCTTCGGCGAGCGCTCGAAGCCGCGTCAGCTCGTCGCTATCGGCGCTGTTTTGCTCCAGCTGCCGGCGCAGATCGGCCGCGTCGTTGGATGCATCGTCGGCGCGGGCGCGCGCGGTCTCGAGGCTGTGTTCAAGCTCGGCAATGCGGCCATCGCGGATCTCGAGCTGACGCCGCAGCGCGTCGGTCTCGCGTTCGCCATCACTTGCGGCAGTGCTCGGGCCGGCGTCTTCGGACGCCAGACGCGTCAGATCGCGGATCAGATGATCGCGGTCACGGCGCAGCGAGCGCTCGGCTTCGGCGCTGCGTTCAGAAGCGAACGCCCAGCCAGCGACAGCAGCGAACGCCGCCGTCAGCACCAGCCAGATCGAGAGTTGACCGATCAGGTAGATCATCAGCTGCTCACGTAAAATTCGATGCGCCGGTTGGCCGCCTGGCCTTCGGACGTGGTATTGCTCATGCGCGGTTGGTCGGGCCCATAGCCGCGGGAGATCAGTCGCGACCTCGCCACGCCCTGCGCGGCGAGGTAGGAAGCGACGGCGTCGGCGCGGCGCTGCGACAATTCCATGTTCATTTCGCGCGCGCCGACATTATCGGTATGGCCGGCGACTTCGATCGAGAAGCGGTCGCAGCGGAAAGCCACCGACGCCAGCGCATTCAGGATCTGGCGGCTCGACGGATCGATCGCGGCCGAGCTCGGCGCGAAGTTGATGACGTTGCGCTCCATCAATCGGCCAAAGGCGCGCTCGCACGTTTCGGCGTCGCTGCCGACGAGGTTGAGCCCCTGGAGCTCGGGATGGGCGACATCAAGCCCATCGACCGTCACTTCAAGGCGCGTGCGAAATGGCGCCGGCGGATCGGTGAAGGCGCGGCGAAGCGCCTCGGCGCCCGCTTCGTTGGCGTCGCCGATGAAGACGATCTGGTCGTCGACGATACGCGCTTCCCCTTCACGCAGGCTGGCGAGCTGGCGCACGGCGTTACGCGCCATGTCGGTGAAGTACGGCGAAGCTGCGCCGCCGGCGACCCGCATCTCGTCGATGGCTTCGGCGTTTGGCAGGGCTTCGGCGGCGACGGCCATGAGGTCGGCGCGGGCGGCTTCGCTCGGAACAGGCCCGCTTAGGACGACGCGCTCGCCGTCGCGGCGCGCGCTCCACGCATAGGGCCGCTCGAACGGGCCGACCTGGACCCCTGAGACATCCACGGACGTCACTCCTCCCGCCCAGGCCCCGCCGGCGCCGGCGGAGGTGAGCGCCACGCGGCGCGCGGCCTCGATGTCGGCTTCGTCTTCGACAAACCCGGTGAGCATCACGCGCTGGCCGCGCATCTCGATATCGAGCCCGCCATAGCCGCCAGCGGAGAGCGCCGCGGCGGTGCGCTGCTCCAGCACCTGCGGCACGCGCCAGACGGCGCCGCCGTGCGGCGCAAGCAGGCCGAGCACCATCGCCACCAGCGCGCCCACAGCGCCCGCCAGCATCAAGGTGCGCCTTGAGGTTTCCTCGCCCTCTTTCATGAGTTTCGCGCACGCCTCACTTGAACATCGCTGAGCGCTGAGCGCAGTTGTTCGATGTCGGCCGCGTCCGCGCGACGGCGCGGCGTCGCCAGCGCAACGTAAAGACGCCAGCCGATGGCGAAGCCGATCAAAGCGGCCGCCACGAACAGGATCACCTCGGACAAGAAGAGGCCAATCATATTTCTCGCGCCACGCGCATTCCTTTGCCGCCTTAACCACCTTCTAATGCCCGGCAAACTAGGCGAAAACCACAAACCCCCGTTGGGGAGAGCCCGAAGAGCTTATGGCGCACCAGATCACCAGCGCGACCAATCCGCTGATCAAGACGCTGAAGAGCCTGCACCTGAAAAAGGGCCGCAGCGAAACCGGGCTGTTCCTGGCCGAAGGGGCGCGTCTTGCTCTGGCGGCGGCGGACCTCGGCGTTTGGCCGGAAATCCTGCTTTACTCGCCCGCGGCGCTGACGCGCGACCAAGTGCGCAAGCTGATCGGCGAAGCCGAGTCGCGCCGGGTGCGGGTCGTTGAAACCGGCGAAGGGCTGCTCGGCCAGATTTCGAAGCGCGATAATCCACAGACGGTGATTGGCGCCTATCGCCAGCGTCTCGCCAGCCTCGATGCGATCGACGGCGACACGGTTGTCGCGCTCGAAGGCATCCGCGACCCGGGCAATCTGGGCACCATTCTGCGCACGGCGGACTCCACTGGCGCAGCTGGGGTCGTGCTGGTTGGTGAAAGCTGCGATCCGTTTTCGGTGGAAGCTGTGCGTGCGAGCATGGGCTCGCTCTTTGCCGTGAAGCTCGCGCGCGCTTCGTTCGATGAGCTGGTGCGCTACAAGAAGGCGCGCGGGTTTGAGATGCTGGGGCTTTCGCTCAAGGGCGCGGCGATGGATGCGAACTCACCGGCGGCGGCAAAGACGCTTGTGCTCATGGGCAATGAACAATCCGGTTTGCCGGACTATATGGAAGCGGCGTGCGACGCGTTGGTGAAATTACCGATGCGCGGACGCGCCGACAGCTTAAATCTGGCAATCGCGACGGGCGTGGTGCTCTACGATCTTTGGCGGAGACGCGGATATGACGGCGCGCGCGCCTGAGATTTTGGTCGCCGACGATTGGCGCGACTACAAGCTGCTCGATAGCGGCAATGGCGGCAAGCTGGAGCAAGTCGGCCCCTACCGCTTCGTGCGCCCCGAACCGCAAGCGCTCTGGGCGCCGGCGCTGAGTGCGCACGCGTGGGACAGCGCCGATGCGATCTTCGCGGCTAGCGGCGGCGAAGACGAGGAAGGCGGGCGCTGGCGCTTCAATCGCGAACTGCCTCAAAGCTGGACGCTGCGCTGGGACGATATCGCCTTTATCTCACGGCCGACGCCGTTTCGGCACTTGGCGTTCTTTCCCGAGCATTCCGTGCACTGGCGCTATGCGCGCGAATGTTTGAAGGCGCATCGCGGCGGTCAGCCGGAGGTGCTAAACCTCTTTGGCTATACGGGGCTGGCCTCGCTCGTCTGCGCCAAGGCCGGGGCGAAAGTGACGCATGTGGATGCGTCAAAGAAAGCGATCGGCTTTGCGCGAGAGAACCAGACAGCGGCGGGATTGGCCGAAGCGCCGATCCGCTGGATCGCGGACGATGCGCTCACTTTTGTGAAGCGCGAGATCCGGCGTGGGCGGCGCTATGATGGCATCATCCTCGATCCGCCGAAATTCGGCCGGGGGCCGAACGGTGAGACTTGGCGGCTGGAAGAGCAGCTGCCGGAATTGCTCGACGCATGCCAAACGCTGCTGCGCACCGATGCGCAGGATCGCGCTAGCGCGCGCGGCTTTATGATCGCGACGGTGTATGCCGTGCGCCTCTCGTATTTGACGCTGGCGCAGACGGCGCAGCAGATGTTCGACGGCGGCGAATGGGAAGTCGGCGAAATGGCGCTGCCGCACGAAGGGCGCGAACTCTTGCTGCCGACGGCGATCTTCGCCCGCTGGCGCAGTCAATGAAAATTGCGTCCCTTCGGCATGACCTTGGCGGCGGGTGAGAGATTGATGCGCACATCGCGGGGGTGACGATGCGTATCGCCGCGCCATGAGCCGCTGGGACCGCTCTTGCGCGGCTCGTCGTTCGGTGTGGACGGATCGATCTCGGGCCCCGCCGCGGAGAGGTTGGCCAGCAGCGGATTCCAGTCGTGCACGCGTTCGGCGACAACGTGGATGACGTCGCCCTCCTTCTGCACCGGGCCATCGATAGCGACGAGGCGCCCGCCCAGCACTTCGCGGCGATATTGTTCGAACAGCTTAGGCCAGACGACGATGTTGGCGATGCCGGTTTCATCCTCCAACGTCATGAAGATGACGCCTGACGCCGTACCCGGCCGCTGGCGCACCAGAACCAGCCCTGCAACACGCACCCGCTCGCCGTTGCGGATATCGGTTAGCGTCTCAGCCTTGATGACACGGCGAGCAGTGAGCTCATCGCGCAGAAGCGCCGTGGGGTGCGCCTTCAGCGAGAGACCCATAGTGCGATAATCTTCGACGATGTGCTCACCGAGCGGCATTTGCGGCAGTTCGAAATCTGGCTCGCGTGTGGGATCGTGGGCCTGCGCGAAGAGCGGCAAATCCTCCTGCCCGCCGACGCGATTGAGGCCGCGCACAGCCCAAAGCGCTTCGCGCCGGTCGAGACCGAGCGAGCGGAAAGCGTCAAGATCGGCCAGGCGCTCGATGCTGGAAGCGGGCAAGCCGCTGCGCAGCCAGACATCGCGGATCGAATCGTAGCCGCGCCCACGTCGCGCCACGAGCTGCTTCAACTCCTCTTCCTTCAGCCCCTGCGCCTGGCGAAAGCCGAGGCGCAGGGCATGCGTGGTCTGGACATCGCCTTCCATATCGTGATGGCGCGGATGAATCCGCTTGGCCGCACTTGGGCCAGGCTCAAGCGTATTGTCCCAATCGGATTGATTGACGTCGATCGGCCTGATCTCGACGCCATGATCGGCGGCGTCGCGCACGATCTGCGCTGGTGCGTAAAAGCCCATGGGTTGGGCGTTCAGAAGCGCGGCGGCGAAGACGTCGGGATAATAACATTTGAGCCAAGATGAAGCGTAGACGAGAATGGCGAAGCTCGCGGCGTGGCTTTCCGGAAAGCCGTACTCGCCGAAGCCTTCGATCTGCGCGAAGGATGCTTCGGCGAACGCGCGCGCATAGCCGTTGGCGATCATGCCGTTGATGAACTTCTCCTTCAGCGTGCTGATCGTGCCGACGCGTTTGAACGTCGCCATGGCGCGTCGAAGCTTGTCGGCTTCGGCCGGCGCAAAGCCGGCGCCGACAATGGCAATCTGCATCGCCTGCTCCTGAAAGAGCGGCACGCCAAGCGTGCGTTTCAGCACGGCTTCGAGCTGCGGCGATGGATAGGCGACTTTCTCCTGCCCCTGCTTGCGTTTCAAATAAGGATGCACCATGCCGCCCTGGATCGGCCCCGGGCGCACGATCGCGACTTCGATGACGAGATCGTAGAATTCCTTCGGCTTCAGCCGCGGCAGCATTGACATCTGCGCTCGGCTCTCGACCTGGAAGACGCCTATGGAATCCGCGCGCTGCAGCATGGCGTAGACGCGCGCGTCGTCGGCCTTGGAGAAGAAGGAGAGGTCGGTGTGCCTTGCCGGAGACGAAGCCGACGCCGCCTCTGATTTCTTACCTCTGCCTTCTGGCTTCTGTTCCGGGGAATCCCAATCCGGATAATGCTTACTCACCATATCGAGCGCCTTTTTCAGGCAAGTCAGCATGCCGAGACCGAGCACATCGACTTTGAGGATTTTCTGTGCTTCGAGATCGTCCTTATTCCATTCGATGACGGTGCGATCTTCCATCGCCGCATTCTGGATCGGCACCACATCGTGCAGCTTCTCGCGCGTGATGACGAAGCCGCCGACATGTTGCGAAAGGTGGCGCGGAAAGCCGTGCAGTTCGTTGGCGAGCGCCACGCACATGCGCAGATGCGGATCGGTGACATCGAGGCCGAGCTCTCTAAGATCGTCCTGCTTTACCCCTTCCGACCACCAGTGCAGCGTCTTGGCGAGTGTGGCGATGCGGTCTTCGGAATAACCGAACGCTTTGGCCACTTCGCGGATGGCGCTGCGGCCGCGATAGCTGATGACGACGGCGGAAAGCCCAGCGCGGTCGCGGCCGTACTTCTGATAAATATACTGGATCACCTCTTCGCGTCGTTCGTGTTCGAAATCGATATCGATGTCGGGCGGTTCGCCGCGCTCTTCGGAGATGAAGCGCTCGAACACGAGATTGCCGCTAGCGGGATTCACTTCCGTGACTCCAAGCGCGTAGCAGATGCTGGAATTGGCGGCGGAGCCACGGCCCTGGCAGAGAATCAGATCGATCGGATTGCCGTGGCGGTCTTTACCAGAACGCGCGAAGCGGACAATGTCTGCGACCGTCAGGAAATACGGCGCATACTTAAGACGGCCCACGATCTCGAGTTCACGTCTGAGCACGTCCGCGACCTTGGGCGGCACACCTTCGGGATAGCGCTTGGCGATGCCCTCCCAGGCGAGATGCTCAAGCGCGGTCTGTGGATCGGTGAAGCCTTCCGCAGTTTCTTCGGGATATTCGTAACGGAGATCGTCCATCGAGAAGCTGACGCCTTCGAGGAAACGGAGCGTTTCGGCGGCGGCTTCCGGCGCTTCTTGGTAGAGACGCGCGATCTCTTGCGGCGGCTTCAGCTGGCGTTCGGCGTTCTTGGCGAGCAGCGAGCCGGCGTCCGCCAGCTTCTTCTTCTCGCGAACGCAGGTGACGACATCGAGCAGCGGGCGCCTGTCGCTGTGATGGATGAGCGGTTCGGTTGTCGCCAGCAATGGCGCGCCGGTTTCGGTGGCGATGTGTTTGAGTACGCGGATGCGGCGGCGGTCTTCGCCATCGACGCGGAACGGCGCGCCGAGCCAGATGTGACCGCCTGCGTTGTGAACAGCATTGAGAAGATGCGGAAGCTTTTCCGCACTCTCGATGTGCACATCGTCAGGCGGAATGAGAATGCATTTCAGGCCTTTGGCGTGTCCGAGCAGGTCTTCGAAATCGAGCCAGCATTCGCCTTTCGGCGCGCGCATATTGCCTTTCGTGAGCAGACGAGTCAGCTGCGCGAATCCGGCGCGGTGCTTGGGATAGGCGATAATGTCCGGCGTTCCATCGCGGAAAACGAGACGCGCGCCAACGATCAGGCGCAAGCCCTCTTCTTTGGCGATGATGTGCGCGCGCACGACGCCTGCGAGCGTATTGCGATCCGCGACGCCAATCCCGGCAAGGCCAAGCGCCTTGGCTTGAACGACCATTTCTTCAGGGTGAGAACCGCTACGAAGAAACGAGAAGTTGGTCGTCACGCACAGTTCGGCGAAGGCGCTCATACGAATAGCCCGTGGACATACCAGCGCGGGGCTTCCTCGCTTTCGCCGTAGAAGCCTTCGCGATAGAGCCAGTAGCGGCGGCCTTGTTTGTCTTCGACACGGTAGTAATCGCGCGTGGGCATGCCGCCGAGCCAATCACCGCTGATGCGTTCTGGCCCTTCCGCACGCGCGACTTCGCGCAGCACGCGCCGCCAGCGGAAACGGATCGGCGGACCGTCCGGGACGGTGGCGAGGGTTTCGATCGGCTGCGGACGGGAGAAGAGCGTCAGCGGGCGGCGCATGACATTGTCGCGCGACGCTTTGCTTGTGTTGTCCTCGGTCCTAGCCTCGCGTGTGAGCGCAGCGTTCCAGGCGCCGGCTTTATCGGGCTGATGCGTGTCGTTGAACTTGGGGCGCAGCACCCGGCGCGGGCCGAGACGGGCGCTCAGCACATCGACGAGCGCGGCGATCTTTTCGGCGCTTGCTTCGCTCTCTTCCGCCGCAACCAGTGAACGCGCCGCGCTTTCGATACGCTCAAGCTGGATGACGTCCAGCCGCGCTGCTTCGATGCCGAACTCAGCGTCGAGATTTTCGGCAGCACTGTTCAGCTTCTCGTGGAAGAGGCGCAGGAGCGGCTTCAATTCGCGCTCGGGACGGCTGACGCCGATCTCGATGCTGCGATCGCGACCATCGACGCCGAAGAGATGGAGGCGCGCGCGCCGAAGCCCGGCGCCGCGGCGTTCGAGCTTTTCGATCACGTCGCCGCAAAGATGTTCGGTGGCGATCAGAATGGTGTCGACACGGAACAGCGGCTCAAGGAAGCGGCGAAGCGCAAAAACGGGCGGCGCGGGGCGGCGTGGCGTCAGCGCTTCCGGCGCGCGGCCGAGCGCTTGATCGAGGCGCAGCATCGCCCGCTCGCCGGCGCGCGCAGTAAAGGATGAGCGCGGGGCAGAAAGAAGCGAGCCGATGGTCTTGAGGCCGAGCCGGCGGAGCAGTGCGGCGGAGTCTTCCTCAAGCCGCAACGCTTCCACCGGCAGCGGCGCCAAGGTCTGCACAATGTCAGCCGAGGCTTGCGTCGTTCTGCTGTAGCGCGCCAGCGCCCAAGCGGCGCCGGGCGTGGGCGCGAGTGCGGCGCGGGCGGCGAAGCCTTGCGCGGCAAGACGCGTGACGATCTGATCGCGCAACGCCGCTTCACCGCCGAAGAGATGCGCGCAGCCGCTGATGTCGAGGAAAAGCCCGGCCGGCGCATCGAGCACGACGATTGGCGTGAAACGCTCGCACCAGGCGGCAATACTATCGAGTGCGCGCGCGTCTTCTTCAGGCTCAGCCTCGATGGCGGCGAGCGCAGGCTGGATCGCGCGTGCGTCAGCCAGCGACATGGCGAGCTTGAGGCCGAGCCCAGAGGCGCGCGCATCGACGCCCGTCAGCAAGAAAGCGTTGGCTTCTTTCGCATAGGTGGCGAGCGGACGACCCTCAGGCGCGCGTCCGGATCGGATCAGCCGATCTGTCGAAAGACGCGGCAGAACGATCGCGAGCCACGTCACGTTCTGTGAATGCGCGGGCATGGGCGTTCCATTCGATGGTGAAGCGTGCGCCCGCGGAGCCGGCGCGGTTGCGGATGAGTTCGAGCGCGTAAGCTGGAGGTCCGAGCTCGCGGTCTTCCGCTTGGCTTGGCGCAGGCGAGATGCGCCAGCGCGTCCAAGCGGCGCTGGCGTCGGCGAGCGGGCGCACCAGCAGACAGCGCGCGTGGTGACGTTCGGCAAAGAGCAGCAAGCGGCGTGTGGCTTTTAGATCAAGCGCACGGCCACGTGCGCCGAGCGTGCAAAGCACGACGGCACGCGGCGCCGAGAGCGCCTGCTCCGCCGCCCACAAACATTCCTCTCGCTTGGCCGTGCGGACCACGATCAGCCGCGCGGGATCGAGACCGAACTGGGCGAGCCCCGGCGGATAAGGCGCGCCTTCCTCGGCGAACACCTCTTCTTCGCCGACCCAGAACACACCGGCCTGTCCGGCCCAGCTGGCGGCGAGCCCCAGGCCAAATCCCAACGCCGCCGTCTCCGCACCCGGGCTTGCGGGGCAGAATTCATGCAGTGGCTGGCTGGCCATGGCGGCGGTTAAGCCATTGAAACCTTGGGTTTCCCTGGCTGCCCCCGCCAATGCCTTGGAGGCCGGCCGCACGGGGAGTAGACGCACGGTCATGTTCTCTGTATGTTCTATACCCCCGACTCGTCTCCGACAAGGTGGCGGCGCAACGAAAAACAGAAGGCCGCGATGTTCGCTTACGCCCTCTTCGACACTTCGATCGGCCGGTGCGGCATTGCCTGGGGGCCACGCGGTGTCATCGGGCTGCAGCTGCCCGAGAAGACCACGGAGGCGACGCGGCTCCGGCTCATGCGCCACTGCCCGAATGCGGATGAAGCCGAGCCTCCCAAGCCGATCGCGCGCGCCGTTGATGAGATCCAAGCGCTCCTGGAGGGCCAGAAGAAATCCCTGCGCGCCATCACGCTCGACATGAGCCGCGTGCCGGCGTTCAACGCACGCGTCTATGAAACCGCCCGCGCTATTCCACCGGGCGTCACGCGCACTTATGGCGACATCGCCCACGCCATTGGCGATCCCAGCGCCGCGCGCGCTGTCGGCCAGGCGCTGGGGCGCAATCCCTTCGCCATCATCGTTCCCTGTCACCGCGTGATCGGCGCAGGCGCAAAGCTCGTCGGTTTCTCCGCCAATGGAGGCATCGCCACCAAACTCAGACTGCTGCAGATCGAGGGCTGGCGCGCCGAGGAACAAAGCCTGTTCGACGCGCTGGTCTAACCGCGCTCACAGCGCGGATTAGGCTCGCCGACCCTGCATTTTGTGACTACCGTCGCCGCCAGCTCACGCTTTCAAGGGGGCAGACATGATCCGCAGTTTGCTTGGTTTCTTCGCCGCCGCCTCGGCACTCATGCTCGCGGCCTGCGCCACGATTGATTCAACGCCGGATGCGCCTGCCATCACCGGCAGCGACAGGGCGCAAGCCGCCCAGGCCCACCCCCAGATTCTCCAACAGCTCGGCGGCGCCGTTGAAGGACCATCCGCGGCTTATGTCGCCAGCGTCGGCGAACGCATCGCGACGGCGGCGGGCGTGCCGGGGCAATGCACGTTCACGCTGGTCAATTCCGACGTGCCGAATGCGTTCGCGATTCCAGGGTGCTACATCTATGTGACGCGCGGGATTATGGCGCTGATGAACTCCGAGGATGAACTCGCGTCGGTACTCGGGCACGAAGTTGGCCACGTCGTCGCCGATCACTCGGCGCGGCGGCAGAATACCGCGACGCTGTCGCAGCTCGGCGCGGTGCTGGCGGGCGTGCTGACAGGATCGGGCCAAATCGCGCAGGCGGTCGGGCAGGCGGCGCAGCTTTATACGCTGAGCTATTCGCGCGATCAGGAGTTCGAGTCCGACGATCTCGGTGTGCGCTATTTGCAGCGCGCGGGATACAATCCCTACGCATCGGCCGACCTACTGCGCTCGCTTGGTCTGCAAGAGTCGCTATCGACGCGCCTTGCCAACCGTGATGCGGCCAGCGCGACGCCGTCATGGGCGCGGACGCACCCGCTCTCAGCCGATCGCGTCGCCCGCGCGCGGGCGCAAGCGCAAGCCGCGGGCGCCGCGCCGGGCGGAACGGAGCGCGTCGAGCCCTACTTCGCCGCCATCGACGGCATGATCTTCGGTGACGACCCGGAGCAAGGCTTCGTCAACGGGCGCACCTTCTCGCACCCGACACTGCGCATCGCCTTCGAGGCGCCGCAGGGCTTTACGCTCACCAACACGCCGAGTGCGGTGCTCATTGGCGGCCCCAATAATATGCGGGCGCAATTCGGCGCCGGGGCGTTACAGAGCGACCTCGCAACGCATGCGAGTAATGGCTTGCGGCAAGTTCTGGGCAACGCCAACGCCCAGGTGGGTCAAGTGCAACGCAGCACCACGAATGGGCTGGAAACCGCCACCGCAATTGCGCGGGCGCAGACCCAATCGGGTGCGGTCGATGTCTCGGTCACAGCCTATCGCGTGGGCGATCGCGCCTATCACTTCATCGCGCTAGCGCCCGCCGGCAATCTTGGCGCATTCAGCTCGATGCTGCGTTCAATGCGCACGCTGACGGCGCAGGAAGCGGCGGCATTGCGGCCGCGGCTTATCGACATCGTACAAGTGCGCTCGGGCGACACGGCGCAGTCGCTGGCCCGCCGCATGGCCTTCGACGATTATCAGCTTGACCGCTTCCTGGTGCTGAACGGACGCGAGGCGAACGAACAATTGCGGCCCGGAGAGCAAGTCAAGATCGTTGTATATCAGCGCTGAGGCGCATGAGAGGAACAGAGCACCATGAAAGGTTTCGTCGACAATATCGAGAAGCTGACGGTCGAGAACGGCGACTTCCGACGCGTGCTTTACACGGGCAAGAACATGCAGCTAGTGCTGATGGCGCTGCAGCCGGGCGACGAGATCGGCGCGGAAGTGCACGAGGACCGCGACCAGTTCTTCCGCATCGAAAGCGGCGAAGGCGAGGTCACGATCGATGGCGCACGCCACAGCGTCGCGGACGACGACGCGATCATCGTTCCCGCCGGCGCGCGGCACAATGTGCGCAATACCGGCTCGGCCCCGCTTCTGCTCTACACCCTCTACGGCCCGCCCGAACACCGTGATGGCGTCGTGCACAAGACCAAGGCCGACGAAAGCGAAGAGCATTTCGACGGCAAGACCACGGAATAGATGCACTTACGACAGAGCGTTCGCTCGGCGCGAGTAACGTCACGACGAAGTGCGAAGTCCGACCCGATCGTCACCGCCCCGTCGGCAAATCCTTGAAAGCGACGCCTTTATCGACACGCACGTCCTGCGGCAGACCGAGGACGCGTTCGGCGATGATGTTCTTCAGGATCTCGTCGGTGCCGCCGGCGATACGCAGACCGGGCGCCCACATATAGCCCTGGTGGAACGCCGCCTCCATCGGCGCGAGATCGCCGTCATTGATGATGCCGTAATGGTCCATCGACTCGATGGCGGTGTTGCAGATGTCCATCAGGTGATTGGCGTTGATCACCTTGCCGATCGAGCTTTCCGGGCCAGGGGTCTGGCCTTTGGATAGCGCCGTCATGGTGCGGAATTTGGAGAGCTTGTAGCCCTCGGCCTTGACGATCCAGTCGGCGAGCTTCTGCCGGAAGGCTTCATCGTTGACGAGCATGCCCTTGCCTGTCGGGCCAGGCATGGCGCGCGCGAGTTCGAAAATCTCCGCGTAGTCGGGGCCGGTGGAGCCGCCGACGGCGAGGCGTTCGTTCATCAGCGTCACCAGCGCGACGTTCCAGCCCATGCCCGGCTCGCCGAGCCGGTTCTTGTCGGGCACGCGCACGTCAGTGAAGTAGACTTCGTTGAAGTCGCGCCCGCCTGAGGCTTGGTGAATCTGGCGCACTTCGACGCCGGGGGCCTTCATGTCGACGATGAACATGGTGAGGCCCTTGTGCTTCTCCACCTCCGGATTGGTGCGCACGAGCACAATGCCGAAATCGCAGAAGTGCGCGCCGGTGGTCCATACTTTCTGGCCGTTGATGATCCAGTCATCGCCATCACGCACCGCTTTGGTCTTGGAAGCAGCGACGTCTGAACCAGCGCCTGGTTCGGAGAAGAGCTGGCACCATATCTCTTCGCCGCGCAGCGCTTTGGCGACGTAGCGATCCTTAGTGGCGTCATCGCTGAACGCGATCACCGTCGGCACGCACATGCCAAGGCCAATGGCGAACGGCTGCGACGGTGCGTCGAATTTGGCTTCTTCCTGGTTGAAGATGACGGCGTAGATGGGCGGCAATCCGCGTCCGCCCTGCTCCTTGGCCCAAGTGATGCCGGCAAAGCCTGCTTCGGCTTTCTTGCGCTGATAGTCTTTCGCCGCCTTCAGGTATTCGGCCGGCGATAACTTGCGTGACAGGCGCTCGGTGTCGGCGCCTTTCGGCGAACAGTTTTTTTCAAGGAAGGCGCGCGCTTCGGCGCGGAACTTGGCTTCCTCGGGCGTGTCGTTGAAATCCATGGTCGTGATCCCTCAAGCCGCGTTGCGTTGTTCGAGCCGCTTCACCAATTTCTCCTTCCACGCCGCCGGCGACCCGGCTTGCAGCGCGAGCAGCTTGGCGCGGCGGAAGAAGAGATGGCAGTCGACCTCCCAGGTGAAGCCCATGCCGCCGTGCGTTTGAATGTTTTCCTTGGCGCAGAGGTAATAAGCGTCACTGGCGGCGGCGCGCGACGCGGCAGCGGCAAACGGAAGCTCGGCCGCTTCGGTCGAAAGCGCCCAGGCGCCGTAATAGGCGTTGGAACGCGCGACCTCGATCGCGACGTACATGTCCGCCAGCTTGTGTTTGATCGCCTGGAACGAGCCGATCGGGCGCGAAAAAGCGATGCGGTTCTTAGCGTAATCGGTCGCCATCTCAAGACACGCTTGACTGCCGCCCACCTGCTCGAACGCCAGCAGCACGGCCGCGCGATCGAGGATTGCTTCAGCCAGCTCCCAGCCTTGCCCGGCCGGCCCGAGGCGTTCGGCTTTCGCGTTCTTGAACTCAAGCTTGGCGTGGCCGCGCGTCGGATCGAGCGTCTTCAGCGTCGTGCGCGTGACACCGGGCTGGTTGAGATCGACCAGCGCCAGCGAAACGCCAGCGCCCTCTTTCGCGACGACAATCGCATGCGTGGCGCAATCACCATCGGTGACCGGAATTTTGACGCCGCTGAGCGTGGCGCCGTCGAACTTGGCTTGCAGGCTCGCTGGCGTCGGCGCGCCTGGACCTTCGCTCAGCGCAAAGCAGCCAATGATCTCGCCACCTGCGACTTTCGATAGGTGCGCCTGCTTCTGCGCATCGCTGCCGGCGAGCAGCAAACCTTCGGCGAAGAAGTAGACGGTCGATGAAAATGGAATCGGCGCAACGGCGCGGCCCAATTCCTCGGCCAGCACGCAGAGCTCAAGCCGGCCAAGACCTGTGCCGCCGTATTCTTCGGGAATTGCCGCACCGATCCAGCCCATTTCTGCAATGGCGCGCCAGAGACCCTCGTCATACGAGAGCTTTGCATCGTCGAGCACGCGGCGCGTTACCTTGGCGCCCGCCTTCTCGCTCAGAAAGCGACGTGCTTCGTCCTTGAGGCTTTTCTGGTCGTCGGAAAAATCGAAATTCACCCCGTCCTCCCGGGTTTATGGTTACGGACATTCTAACGCCTGCGCGTGGCGCCCTAAAAGAGTGTCTTGGCGTCAACGTCTGTTCACGAAGGCTCAATGGCCGTGCGGTAGGCTCACCCCTTCGAATTAGGGGTAGGTCTATGGCGAAGGCGGTCTTTCATAAGGGCCAGCGCGTCTACGTGAAGCCGGTGGCGACGTGGGCGGTGATCGAACACGTGAACCCGCAATGGGTCAAAGGCGTCGAGGAGCCGCTGCGCGTCACCTACGACACCGGCTTGGGGCGCGACTTCCATGCGCACGAACTGGCGGCGGAAGAACGCGCGCCGGACAAGCCCGATCTGCTTGAGATTGAGAATTGGCGCGTGCTGCGCGCGGTGAACCGGCTCTCGGCCGACGCCAACGATCCGCGCCATCCCTTCCCGGGAACCTATCCGGTCGTCGTCACCGACGAGAAGGATTGGGGCGGCTGGCGCGTGCCGATGGCCGAGTACGACCGCGATCCGATGCGGATCGAGCACCAGTCGCGCGTCATTGCCAACGCCCTGCGGCTGATGCGGGTGGCGCGCGAGCTAATCGAGTTCTCGCAGGATTACCCGCACGAAACCCCAGGCCAATTGCTAGAGCTGGCGCAGCAGGCGGAAATGGTTCTGGCGGCGGTCTATCACGAGCCCGCGCCGAAGCCGGAAGCGGTTGTCGCGGCTGAATAAGCTGCATTGATTTTGAGCGGCTCGCGGCTCATGTCAGGTGCTCTTGCTGGAGCACGTGAATGCGCGACGCCGAGACTGCCACCGTACGCCTAAGCGAGTACGCGCCCCCGGCCTATCTGATCGACGAGATTGCGCTCGTCTTCTCGCTTGATCCCGAAGCGACGATCGTGGCGGCGCGCAGCCATGTGCGCCGTATGAGCACTGAAGCGGCGCCGCTGGTGCTGCAAGGCGAACGGCTCGAACTGCAAAGCATCGCCATCGATGGCGCGCCGCTGACGAC
>JAEYPY010000225.1 GCA_023410295.1 Pseudomonadota bacterium
GGGGGGGGCGCGCCGTCGCCGCCCCACAGGCGGCGGCGATATTCGACGAAACAGTCGGCGCCACATTGCAGGCGCATCAGCGCCCCCTCGGCGATGAAGGGCGCGACGTCCGGTGTTTCCTCGACGATGGTGGCGAACACCTCCTTGTTCCACTCCTCCGAATGCTTCACGTCAAGCACGGCGTGAAGCTCGAAATAGTGCCGCGCGCGCCCGTCGACGCCGAGCCGGCGCAAGCCTGCCGCGACATGGCAGGCGCGCGTCGGCGCTGTGAGCTCAATGGCGCCGAGTGCGCCGATGATGTGGTAGGCGTACATGCGATTGCTGGCGAGGCCGGCCATGATGTTGCCGAGAGCGAGCGACTGCGGGACCGTAGTTTCGATCGCTGGCGTTACGTCCATCGCCGTCACCAACTCGGCCAGCATCGGGCCGTGCATGCCCTTTTCTTTGCCGCGGCCCATTTCGTCCCAGTAATTGCGCGCCAGTTCGAGCTTGGCGGCGGTCGGCGCTTTCACTTGCGCCATGGCGACGAGATCTTCGAAGCCCGCTTCGCCTGCAGCCTCCTGCTCGACGAACCAACGCATTTCTTCGAGGCTGGCGCGCTCCGCAAGCCATGGGAAAAGCGCGTCGCCCTGGCCGGGGCCGGTTTCCTTCAGGTTCTCGAACCAGGCGACGAAGCCGTCCGGATCGCGCGGCGCGGCGGCGGCGCGGCGCGCTTGTGCTTTACGGGCGCGCTCCAGGAACGCGATCTCCGTCAGCCGCATGGTGTGGTCCGCTTCGAGCGCCGAGCGCCAATCGGCGCGCGGCGTTTGCAGCGCGAAGCGCCGGTGATTCCAGTGCGCAAGCCGCGTCTGCAGGCCCGCGCTCATGTCGCGCGCCGACGGTCGGCTGCGCGTCTCTAAAGTTTCGCTCATCTGAACTCCGTGGAACAGGCAAACGCCAGTCGTTCCCGGGCGTTCCAACCCTGCGCCTGCAACCCGCAGTGACGCAAGCGGGCGCCCGTCCTGGGCTTGACCTGCGAACAGCGGCGCTGCTTCAGTCCGGCATGAGCACAACACTCGACCCTGCGGCGCGCCGTGACCTTGCCCGTGCGGCGTTGACCCTTGCGGCGGCTGGGCCGTGGCGGGACGTCACCCTTCCGAGACTGGCGGACGCGGCGAGCCGGCCCGTGACCGACTTTTATGGCGCTAGCCTCGGCGAAGCGATCGATTGTGTCGAAGAAGCCTTCGACCGCGCCCTCGCCGATGATCTGGTTTCGCTCGATCCCGGCCAAAGCGTGCGTGACCGGCTGTTCGATCTCATCATGAAGCGGTTCGAAGCGATGGAGCCGTACCGCGCCGCGGTGCTGGCGATGGAGCATGGGCAGGACCGCGATCCAACCCTGCTGGCCGCGGCCCACCAGCGCCACGTGCGCTGCGCCCGCTGGGTGTTGGCGCTGGCGGGGCTGGAAGCAGACGGGATGACCGGCCAGGCGCGCGCGCAAGGGCTCGGCGTCATCATCGGCCAAGCGCGCGCAGCCTGGCGCGGCGACGAGGCTGGCGATTTCGCCAAGACCATGGCCTCGCTCGATAAGAACCTGCGCCGCGCCGAAGAAATGTTTGGCCGCTGGGCAGGCTTCGAAGCCAAGCCAAAGAGCGAAGCGGGCGGGGCGTGAGCAAGCTCCACGCCGTGCGCGGCGCGGGGCCGGCGAGCACCGAGCCGATTGCCGCGAACCGGCTGGTCGAAGGCGCGCCTACCGCAACGACGGCGCTCGACTACGAACGCGACGGAACAACATTTGTTGGCGAGTGGAGCGCGGGCGTCGGCGCCTGGCGCGTTGCCTACGACGAATGGGAGTTCTGCCATCTGCTCGAAGGCGCGTGCGAGCTTGTGCCCGACGTCGGCGAAGCACAGCGCTTTCAAGCCGGCGACAGCTTCGTGATCGAGCCTGGCTTTAAAGGCGTGTGGCGCGTGCTCCAGCCGATGAAGAAGCGCTTTGTGGTGCGCACGGGCTAACGAAAAAATCTGCAGTCAAACTGCAGCCGACGCGCTTGCGTAAACTTTTCGGTCAGCACTTGTTTACGCTTCGCGCGCAATGATGAACGCGCATTAGCCACGAGGCGCGTCATGTTCGGCATCGTCTATTCGGATGTAGCGCAGAGCATCAAAGCGTTATGGGATGCGCAGGTCAGGGTCTGGGCCGGCCTTGCGTTCATGATCCTGGCGATGGCGGCGATCCAGTACGAAGAGTTCATCGCCCCGGAAGTCAGCCGCATCTCCGATACGTTCGGAACGGCGGCGACCGATATGGGCCGCCGCCTCTCCTCGTTCACACTGTAGACGGCGGTACGCTGCTACAGCGCCTATGCTTCGCGGCGCATGCGCTCGCGCCGCTTTAGCTCGGCGGCGGAAGGCTCCGGTTGTGCGAAATCGCCAGTCTTCACCGCGCCATCGGGGATATAGGTCGCAGAGATCATGCCTGTCGGTGAGACGCGACTGTGCGTCAGCTTGTAAGCTGAGGGCCGGCTCGTCTCGTCAAACAGGCGCTTCCCCTTGCCGAGCAGCGCAGGGAACGTGAACACCTTGATCTCATCGACAAGACCGGCGGCGAGCAGCGCATGCACCAGTTCGGTGCTGCCCTGGGTGACGAGCGCCGGGCCGTCCTGCTGTTTTAGGTTTGCGACGTCCTTGGCGGCATCGCGCAGGACCACGGTCTTATCCCAGCTTGTGTCCACATCGCCAGAGCGCGTGGCGACGTACTTGGTGAGGCGATTGAACTGCCTGGCGATCTCATCGTCGGGCCCGCCCTCGGCATACGGCCAGTGCGCCGCGAAGATCTCGTAGGTCTTGCGCCCGAGCAGCAGATAGGGCTGGCCGAAAAGGGCGCCCACTTCTTCGCCAAACACCGGATCGTTGTCCGCCAGAGGCGCGACCCAGCCGCCGAACTTGAACCCGCCGCTTGGATCCTCCTCAGGTCCGCCCGGCGCCTGCATCACCCCGTCCATCGAGACGAAGGCGCCGACAATCACTTTCCGCATGAACAACTCTCCCGTTGCTGGCTTCTGTCATGAAGACGAGCCAGCGCCGACGAAGCCGACAATTACGGGTGCGATTTAGCGCGCGGGCATCATTTCGACGAGCGCCCCGCCGACGGACATGGCGATCTGGGGGAAGATCGGGGCGAGGCTCGGATCGATGCCCTGGTAGAGTTGGTTGGACGGTGACAGCGCACCGATGCGCAGCTTGAGCGGCGTGTTGAGGCTGGCGGCCCCGCGCTGCACCAGCGCCGGCAGGAAGGAGAGGTGCGAACCGCCGCCAGCGAGCACGACGTCGACGACTTCGCCGTTGGCGCGCGGCGCGATGGCTGCGAGTGCGTTGGCGATGATGCCGGCAAGAGCGCCGAGATATTGGCGGAAGCGCTCATCTTCCATGAGATCGCTGGCGCGGACGCTAATGGTGCGCCAGCCGAGCCGCAGTGAGCACTTGCCGGTGGCCAGCAACTCGCGCTTCAGCTCGCGCCCAGCGAGACGGGCGATGCGGCGGATCTTGATCTCTTCTTCCTCGCCGCGGCGCATGCCGGCCTTGCGCAGCATCAGCTCGATCAAGATGCGGTCGATCTCGTCGCCGGCGAGGGCGCTGGCGTAGCGCGCTTCCTTGATCTCGCTGAGCGAAGGCGGGTCGGCGCGTTCGTCGAAATCGAACGCGGCGATGTCGGTGGTGCCCGCGCCCATGTCGAACACCATCACGAACCGCGTCGGCGCATTGGTGAAGGCAAGCGCGGCAGCCGCCGCGGCGTGCGGCTCGAACACGCCCGTCTCAAGCCGCGCATCGCCGGGTTCGGCGGCGGCGCGGTCAAGCGCGTCGCGGCATTGGGCGATGGAGATGCCGGCGGGGCCGAGCAACAGCGTGCCGAGCTTTTGCGAAATCGCCGCGCTCTCGTTGAAGATGCGTTCGAATACTTTTTCGACGCCGCTGCCCGGCCGCCAGACCGGGCTGGTGTAGCGGCGCGGCGCCGCCATGGCGTGGTTCGGAATGTTCGGCGCAAGCTCGATGGCTTCGCGGATCAGCTGATCGAGATAAGCCAGATAAAGCGCCAGCGCGTCGCGCTGGCGGAACGTGCCAGTCGGATCGATTGACGGCGGCAGTTTGGACGCGAGCGCTTCGTCGAGGTTCTTGGCGCCCAGCACCGTCTTGAACGAAAGCAGCGGATCGCGCTGGTCTTCAACACCGCGGCGTGCGTGCTCGTACGCAACCGGGCCGAAGAAGAGCCGGCCATCATCGACATAGAGCACAGACGGCGTCAGCAGTGGATGTTCGGCGCCCGAAATGGCGCCGATCGGCAGCGGCTTTACGCCGACTTCCAGCGGCAGCATCGGGTCCAGGCAGATCGACGCCTTGGACAGCGCCGTGCCGAAGTCGATGCAAATCCGCGCTCGCGTGAGATCGCCGCTGTCCGCCATACCCCGTCCGAGATTTTGGCGAGACCATATTCAAAAGCGGCCGCATTGGAAGCGGCTTCGATCAGGCCGGGCGGGGCAATCGCAGCGTGGCGCGCAGGCCCCCGAGCGGGCTCCGTCCGAGCTCGATATCGCCGCCATGGGAACGCGCGACGTCGCGGGCGATGGCGAGGCCGAGCCCGACGCCCTTCTGGTTGCGAGAACGGGTCGCATCTAGCCGCGAGAACGGGCGAAATGCTTCTTCGTAAAGCTCTTCTGGGATGCCCGGCCCGTTGTCGTCGACGCAAACCAGAACGGCTTCGCCTTCGCCGGAGACAGTTACTCTCACCTTATCCCCATGCGCGGCGGCATTATCGATGAGGTTGGCGAGGCAGCGTTTGAGCGCGCGCGCGCGGGCCGGCGTGGCGACCTCGCCGCGGATTTCGACACCGATATCGGCGCCGGTCCGGGAGAGGTTTTCCACAAGTTCATGCGCGGCGGCGCCGACATCGACCACCGCGGGAGATTCCTCGCCGAGACCCTTGGCGAAGGCGAGGTACTCCTCAAGCGTCTCTTCCATCTCAACGAGATCGCGCTTGGCGTCCTCGATCTCAGCGGAAGGCGGCATCAGCGCGAGTTGGAGTTTGAGCCGCGTCAGCGGCGTTCGGAGATCGTGGCTGACGCCAGCCAACAGCTGCGCGCGCTGTTCCATGAGCCGCGTGACCCGCTCGCGCATGTCGAAGAAGGCGTGCGTCGCGCCGCGCACCTCGCGTGCGCCGCGAACGCGGAAGGGGCCGGTATCCTCACCGCGGCCGAAACGCTCCATCGCGTCGGCCAGCGTCTCGATCGGCCGCACCTGGTTGCGGATGAAGATGATCGATAGTGCGCCGAGAAAGAGCGTTGCACCCGCGATCCAGGCGACGAAGAGCGGACCGGAACGCGCCTGCACCCGGTCGCGGTAGGCCTTGAGCTGCAAAACGCCTTCGTCCGTGGGCACGCGGATCAGCACTTGCGTGCCAGGGCAGGTGGAATCGTACCAAACTTCGCGATTAAGTTCGTTTTCCAGAGCGCGCGTTAGGTAGCGGTCGATAACCGAACCGAGCGCGCGGCAGCGATCGATCTCCAACGGCGCGTTGGGCTGCAGTTCGATGTCGAGCCGCAGCGGCCGCCGCGCCAACTCACGCAGCGTGGCGAAATTTTCCGGTGTCGGATTGCGCTCGTAAAGCTGGATGATCAGCGCGACGTCGGACGCCACGCCCTGGCTCATGCGCTTCGAGGTCGCCTGCCAGTGATCGTCGAGGAAGACCAGAGTGATGATGAGCTGCAGCAGCGCCGCCGGCACCAGGATGATGAGAATGGTGCGCCAGTAGAGGCCTTTCGGCAGAATATCGCGCAGCCGAAAAAGGGGCTTGGGTTCGCTCATGTTGCGGCGTCAGCTGCTCAGCGTCTTGGCGAGCAGCGGCAGGAAGATGTCCATGCGATAGTCGACACTGCTGTGGTCGTCGTCGTATTCCTCGTAGATGTGCTCAATGCCGGCCGCCTTCAGCTTCTTGGCGAAGCGGCGCATGCCGAGATGGATGCGGAACTGATCGTGATTACCGCAATCCATGTAGACGAGCTTCAGCTTGCGGAGATTTTCGCCGAGCGTGTCGAACATCACCACCGGATCGTGCTTCATCCAATTGTCCCAGCGCTCCGGGATGAACTCGCCGGTGTAGGGATCGAGCGGCAGGCGCATGGAACGAAATTGCGAGGGATCGGGATCGTAGAAAGCGCTCTGCGCGAAATCCATCAGCGCCATGGATTCCTTGTCCTTAAGCTTGGGCTTGCTCTCCACATGGCGCACAAACTTCTCGATCGAATTGTCGTGCGTGCGCAGCAGCTCGAGGTCCGCGAGCAGCGCGGGGACGTAGAGCGCATCGAAGCCCATATCGCCGCTATTGATCGAGATCGCGTCCCAGCAATCGCTGCGATTCATCCCGTGCCAAGCCGCGCCATAGCCGCCTGAGCTCTTGCCGAAAACGCCGCGCCGGCCCTTGCCGCCGCAATTGAACTTGCCTTCCACGAACGGGACGATCTCGTCGCAGACATAATCGCCATAACGGCCGCTGCCGATGCTGTTGAGATACTGGTTGCCATAGAGCTTTGTGAAGCAATCCGGGAACGCGACGACGCAGCGCGCCATGCCTTCATGCGCAAGCCGGTCCAGCCGCTCCGGGACATTCTCGCCATAGTTCTTCCAATTGGTATGGCCCGGCCCCGCGCCCCAGTAGCCGGTGAGATCAACCAGCAGCGGCAGGCTTTCGTTGGCGCTCCAGCCCGGAGGGGTCCAGACATGCAGCTCGCGCTCGGTCGGATCGCCGAGCGGATTGCCTTCGAGAACCTGGGAGGTGTGACGCATGCGGTGCAGTTCGCCGCGCGGCAGGGTGTGGTCTTTTCTCATGGAAACGTGATTATACGCCCTGCTTGACCTTGCAAGCGGCGCAGCCGACAACCGCGCCTTTCTTTTTTCTGAGAGAGATCAATGGCCGCCGAAAGCCCGCTGCTTCCCGTTTACGCACCGCCCGAGCAGGTGTTCGTGCGCGGCGAAGGCTGCTGGATCTGGGATGAGAAGGGCGAGAAGTATCTCGACTGCATCGCCGGCATCGCTGTGAACGCGCTCGGCCACGCGCCGCCGGTTCTGGTGAAGGCCCTGACAGAGCAGGCGAACAAGCTCTGGCACACCTCGAACATGTTCAAGGTGAAAGGCCAGTTCGAGCTCGCCGAGAAGTACACGCGCGATAGCTTCGCCGACGTCGTCTTCTTCACGAATAGCGGCACCGAGGCGATCGAAGGTTCGCTAAAGCTCGTCCGCAAGTATCACACCGCCAACGGCAATCCCGAGCGCGTCGATATCATCGGCTTCCAAGGCTCGTTCCACGGCCGCTCCTACGCGGCGATCAATGCGAGCGGCAATCCGAGCTATCTCGAAGGCTTCGGCCCGCGCCTGCCCGGTTTTCTCCAAGCGCCGTTCGGTGATCTGGAAGCCGTCAAGCAATTGGTTGGCCCGACGACCGCCGGCATCATCATCGAGCCAGTGCAAGGCGAAGGCGGCGTGCGCGCCGCGTCGGACGAATTCCTGCGCGGCCTGCGCAAGCTGGCCGACGAAATCGGCTTCCTCATCATCTTCGACGAAGTGCAATCGGGCGCCGGACGCACCGGCAAAATGTGGGCGCACCAATGGTCGGGCGTCACGCCGGACGTGATGGCTGTGGCCAAGGGCGTCGGCGGCGGCTTCCCGATGGGCGCGTTCATGGCGACGCGTGAAGCGGCCAAGGGCATGGTCAAGGGCGTGCACGGCACCACCTTCGGCGGCAATCCGCTGGCCATGGCGGTCGGCAACGCCTGCTATGACGAGCTGTCCAAGCCCGAATTTCTTGAGCGCGTGAACGTGGTCGCCAATTTCCTCGGCCAGGCCCTCGAAGGCGTGAAGGATCGCCATCCCGAACTCGTCGCCGAAGTGCGCGGCAAAGGCCTGTTGCGCGGGCTGAAGCTGAAGATCGATCCGAAGGAAATCCAGGGCCGCCTGCGCGACCGCAAGGTGCTGGTTGGCGTCGCCGGCGACAACGTGTTGCGTCTCGCGCCGCCGCTGGTGATCAGCGAAGCCGAACTCAGCCAGGCCATCGACGCGATCGACGCCGTGCTGGCCGAACAGATGGCACAGGCTGGGGCGTGAGCGGGGCGCGCCATTTTCTGGACATCAGCGCACTCTCTCGCGCCGAACTCCGCGCTATCATCGATGAATCGCATCGGCGCAAGGGCGCGCGCGCGGGCTGGCCGAAAGCCAAGCGCGACGAGGACGCGCCGCTCGACGGCCATGCGCTGGCGATGATCTTCCAGAAAAACTCGACGCGCACGCGCGTCTCATTCGAAATCGGCATGCTGCAACTCGGCGGCGCCTCGATTGTGCTCAACGCCAACGACACCCAGCTCGGCCGCGGCGAGACGGTGGAGGACACCGCGCGCGTACTTTCGCGCATGGTCGATGCGGTGATGATCCGCGCCAACAAGCATCAGGACGTGGTGGATTTCGCCGCTGTCGCTGGGGTGCCGGTGATCAACGGCCTCACTGACCTCTCGCACCCCTGCCAGATCATCGCCGACATCATTACCATCGAAGAGCGCCAAGGCCGCATCGAAGGCAAGACCATCGCCTGGCTGGGCGATGGCAACAATGTGTGCGCCTCGTTCGTGCACGCGGCGGAGAAGCTCGCCTTCAAGCTGCGCATCGCCACGCCCGCGGCGTACGCCCCGCGCAGCCAAGAGATCGCCGCAGCCAAGGCGGCAGGTGCGGATGTCACGGTCACCACGGACGCGCGCGCGGCTGTCGAAGGCGCCGACGTCATCGTCACCGACACCTGGGTGTCGATGGGCGACACCGACAAGGACGCGCGCATGGCCGCATTCCCGCCTTATGCGGTGACGGACGAAACCATGCAGCGCGCCGGCAAGGACGCGCTCTTCCTGCATTGCCTGCCGGCGCACCGCGGCGAGGAAGTCACCGATGAAGTGATGGATGGCCCGAGTTCCGGCGTCTGGGACGAAGCGGAAAACCGCATTCATGCGCAGAAGGCGGTGCTGCTCTGGTGTCTCGGCAAGCTTTGAGCGCGCGCACTGCAGCGCCGGCGCATTGCCGTTGAGCCAGCAAAGCCCCATCTCATCGGCTTCATCACATGACGATTACATCACCCTCCGAAGTGCGCCTGAAGGACGATCTCATCGCCTCGTTCAGCCTCGACGCATCGCCGGTGCGCGGCCGCGTCGTGCGCCTTGGCGCGAACGCGCTCGATCCGATCTTGCGGCGGCACGATTATCCCCGCCCCGTGGCGATGCTGCTGGGCGAAGCGTTGACGTTGGCTGCGCTGGTGGGCTCGTTGCTGAAGGCTGAAGGTCGGCTCGTCGTACAGGCGCAGGGCGAAGGACCGGTGCCGCTGCTGGTGGCCGAGCATGGAGCCGGCGGCTTGCGCGGCTACGCGCGTATCGCCGAAGGCGCGCACGAACGTCTCGCGCGCGAGAACCGCATGGCCCCCGCGGCGTTACTCGGCGCCGGCAATCTGCTCATGACGCTCGATCTCGGCGAAGGCAAGACCGCTTATCAAGGCATCGTCGAACTGCAAGGCGCGACGCTTGCCGAATGCGCGGAAAACTTCTTCCGCGTCAGCGAGCAAACGGACACCGCGATCAAGCTCGCCGTTGGCGAAGTCACGGGGCGCGACGGCCCCGCCAGTTGGCGCGCGGGCGGCGTTCTCATGCAGCGCGTCGCCGGCGACACTGCGCGCGGCGATACCGCGGAAGATTGGAATCGCGCCTCGATCCTGTTCGCGACGCTGCGCGACGACGAATTGGTCGATCCGGACCTCGCCGCGGAGCGCATGCTCTATCAGCTCTTCCACGAGGAAGGTGCGCGCATGACCGAGCCCAGCGCGCTCGAAGACCGCTGCAGCTGCAACGAGGGTCGACTCACTGACGTGATGAAGCAGTTTCCAGCCGACGAACTGCGCACGCTGGTGGAGCCCGATGGCAATCTCCACGCCCGCTGCCAATTCTGCTCGCGCACCTACACCATCCCACCGGGGGATGTCGGCCTCTAATTCGGCCGGCGAGGGCGCCGGCGGTCCATATTAAGCCGCCGCGCGCTTTTCGCTCGCGTGCCGCAGCACACCGGCTTCGCAGACAAGCCCTTCGACCTCAGGGCACGGCTCACCGTCGCCCAGCACGATAGCGCCGCCAGGCGCGAGCACATCGGCCACGCGCGCAAGCACACTGATGCGCGTCTCGGGGTCGAAGGCGCCCAGCACATGCGCCAGCACGATGATGTCGAAGCGGCCGTGTTCGCCGGGATGCTTCAGGAGATTGTGCTTTTCGAACTTCACGCCGGCGCGTAAGCGATCCGAAATGCGCCAGAGATCGCCGGCCTTTTCGAAATGCGCGATCAGCTTGCGGATCGGCAGCCCGCGCTGCACTTCGAACTGCGTGTAAAGCCCCGCGCGCGCTTTATCGAGTAACCGCTCGGAGGCGTCGGACGCGAAAATCTCAACCGCGGGATTGAGCCCTTGCTCGCGCATCTCCTCCACGATCATGGCGATCGAGTAGGGCTCCTGGCCGGTCGCGCACGCCGCGCTCCAGATGCGCACGCGCTCATGGCCGCGTCGCGCCAACGCGTCCGGCAGAAGCGTGGTGCGGATCTGCTCGAACTGGGCCTTGTCGCGGAAAAACCGGGTTTCGCTATTGGCGAGATATTCGGTGATGGCGTTGAAGAGCGCGCCTTCGGCCTTGATCCGCGCCGCGGCGATCAGCTCGTGCACGCTGGCGTAATTTTCGCGCCGCGCCAGCGGCGTCAGCTTCATCACCATCGCACCCGCCATGTCGCGCGTCAGCACCGCGCCGGAGCGCGCCTTCACTTCGCGCGCGACCAGGGCGAACTCGGCGTCGTTCAGCATCGCTTACACCAGCCCCGCTTCGGCGAACTTCGATTGCAGGATGTCGCCGTCGAACGGCTTCATCATGTATTCGTCGGCGCCGGCCTTGAGGGCTTCGGCGATCTTCTCGACGTCGTTCTCCGTGGTGCAGAACACCACGGTCGGCCTGTCGCCGCCCGGTTCTTGTCGGAGCTGCTTCAGGAAATCGATGCCGCTCATCACCGGCATGGTCCAGTCGAGCAGGATCGCATCGGGCATCTGGCGCCGGCACGCCTGCAGCGCTTCGAGGCCATCGGCGGCTTCCTCGATCTCGAAGCGCATATCTTCAAGGATGCGCCGCGCCACTTTGCGGATCACGCGGCTGTCGTCGACGACAAGGCAGCGTCTCATTTGGCATGCTCCCATGGGAATCTATCCCACAGTGCGGCGCTGCGGTTATGATGCAGTTAACGAGTGTTTACGGGGTGGCTTAGAGGCGGAACGAAGCGGAGCGCGCAACCAGCTCCACCTTTTCTTCACTCTCGCGCGCGGAAAGCTCCACGCCGCCTTGCCGCGCCAAGAGATTGGTCAGCGTCGGCTGGATGGTGTGGCCGGAAAGTTCGCCGGCTTCGCCCTTGAGCGCCAGCGCGGTCGCTTCGCGCAGCTTCGCGCGCGGCCCTTTCGCCGTCACAACGACTTCGCCGCCCTCGCCGGTTTTCGCGGCCGTGATCTCAACCGTCC
>JAEYPY010000229.1 GCA_023410295.1 Pseudomonadota bacterium
ATGTGGAACCAGTCGCCGTTCTGCAGTTCGATGACGCGCACGTCGGGATTGGCCGGATCGTGCTTTTCGCGGCGTATGTTCGCCGCGGCGGCCGCGGAGATAGCCTCATATGACGCGCGCGGGCGCAGCAGCTCAGGGCCAAGCTTGAAGGTCTCGGCGAAGCTCTGATTCCAGAGGAGCAGGCGCCGGCGCGCGTCCCAGAGCGCAAACGGGCCGGAGAAGTTCTCCAACGCTGCCCGCAGCTGGTTCTCGAGCCGCGAGACCCGCGCCTCCGCTTCCTGGCGTTGCGTGACATCGACAACGGTGCCGAAGAGACGCGTCTCGGTGCGGCCGCTGGAATCTTCGACCGCGGTGCCGCGCGTTTCGATCCAGGCCATGCCGTGACCGCGTGGGATGCGGAAGCGCGCGTCGAGCAAGCCGGATTGTCGCGCGCGGTGGAACTCTTCCTCGACGCTGAAGCGATCCTCCGGAAGCACCAACTCCAGGAACTCGCGAAGGGACAGCGTGTCGCGCGGCGCGCCAATGAGGCGCGCGCTTTGTTCCGAAAGCTGCACTTCGTCGGCGCTGGCGCGCCATTCGAGCACCCCGACCTTGGCGCCGTCCGCCGCGATGCGGAAATGCGTTTCGGCACGGGCGGCGTCCGCCTCAGCGAGATTTGCGCGCTGCGCGTTCTGGCGCATCAGGATGTAGAGAACGATGATTGCGGCCAGCGGCGCCGCTGCTACCAGTGCAAATCGCAACAATGCCGCGAGCCAAAGCTCAATGTCGTTGGGCGCGGGGCTCGCGACCATCGCGCGCAGCGACGCGATCTGCACCGGCGCGTCAGCCGCGACCCAAGCGGCGCCTGTGCTGTCATGAATGAGCGCGGCCTGGTCGCGCCGGCTGCTCGCCGCGAGCACTTGCTGCTGCGCGCGCACGCCGGCGCGTTGCAGCGCGGGCGAGGCGTAGAGGATCGCGCCGCTCTCAGAGGCGACGAGCACGCGCGCGCGTTCTTCCAGAGCGGGCAGGAGGCGCGCCGGATCGATGATTGTGACAAGTGTGCGGTCGCCCGCGCGTCGCACGATCACGGGCGCGGTCCCGAGCTCGCCCATGTCAGGCGCGCCTGTCCAGTGGTCGGCATCGCCCGCGGCGGCGACCGCCGCCATCACCAGTTCGGCGAGAGCCGGATCGGTAATCACTTCGATGCGTCCGCCGCTAACCACCGCTGCGCCGGCCGCCGGCGACGCTTGCGCCGCCGCATTCGCCAACGCTTGCGGCGCGCCATAAGCGGCAAGATCGCTGACGCCGCCGTTCGCGCCAAGCGCGATGGCGAGATTTGCGTTCACACGTTCGGCGATGAGCCCCGCCGCCGAGGCTTGCGCCGCTATGATCGTCTGCGCGGCGTTGTCGTGGTGCGCCTTGATCTGCGCGCCCGTCGCCGCCGCGAACGCGGTGACGAACAGGAAGACGAGCCACATGAATGGGCGGCCTGCCTTCTCGGGCGCGTGCGCGCCTTCGCTTGTCTTTCCATTCGGCACAAGAGTTCCCCGGCCCGCCCCGAATCGCCGTTCGGAATCCTGAAGTGGTCCAATCGTAACGAAGGGGTAAACGGCGTGTCGAGCCGTCCGCTGGTTCTATACCCAGACGTTAGCTTGGCCTGTCGCAAAAAGGACTCAAGCGAGTGTGCGCTCGACCATTTCCCGCGTGTTCTTGGAAAGGTTCGGAAGCGAAGCGAACCGTTCCAACGCGGCGCGCGCGTGCGCTTTGCGGCCTTGATCGAATCGCCGCCACGATTCGAACGGTGTCAACAGCCGGGCGGCGAGGGCAGGGTTGTGGGGATCGATGGTCTCCGCCAACTCGGCCAGGAGGCGATAACCCCCGCCGTCGGCGCTGTGGAAAGCGCGCGGATTGCGCATCGCGAACGCGGCGGCGAGGGCGCGCACGCGGTTGGGATTGCTCGTGTTGAAGTCGCCGTGCGCGCGCAGGCGTTCGACACGCGCGAGCGCATCCTCGCGCGGCGAGGACGCTTGGATCGCGAACCACTTGTCGAGCACGAGCGGATTGTCGCGCCAGCGCGCATAGAAGCGGTCGAGCGCTGCATCGAACGCATCGCTGCCCGACGCGCCCAGTGCTTCGAGCGCGGCAGCGGTCTCGGTCATGCTCTTGGCGCCATCGACAACGCGGACAAACGCTTCCCCCATGTTGGGGCCGAGCGCGGCGAGCAGATCGAGCGCCGCCGCCTTCAGCGCGCGCCGTCCGGCGGCGTCGGCAGCCGGAGAGAAGGGGATTTCACTTGGCGCCGTGGCGATCGGCTCAAGCCGCGCACGCAGCGTCGTGGCGATTTCGCGGCGTAGATTCTCGCGCGCCTGATGCAACGCCTCTGGATCAGGCGCAGGCGAGGCCAGGATGAGCTCGGTGAGATCCGGCAGCCGGAGCGCCAGGGCTGCGAACGCAGGATCTTCCTGTGCGCGATCGAGCTCGCGCCCTAGCGCCTCGGCCAAGGCCGGCGCTGCCTGTGGCGCGTGACCCAGCAGCACCGCACGCGCGATCGTCTGCCCTGCTTCCCAGCGCGTGAAAGGGTCTGGATCATGCGCGATCTGCGCCAGTCGCTCTTCGATGCTGAGGTTCTGATCCAGCGTAACCGGGGCGGAGAAACCGCGCAGCAGCGCCGGGATGGGCTTTTCGAGCACGCCATGGAAGCGGAAGGTGCGTTCGGCTTGCTCAAGCACGAGATGGTGCTCGGTGCGCGCGATCTCTTCGCCTTCGATCTTCCCGGCGATGATCGCGCCATCGGGTGCGATGAAGCCGATTTGTAGCGGGATTGGGAGCGGCAGCTTCTGCGCTTGGCCCGGTGTAGGCGCTGTATGTTGTGAGATCGTAAGCTCAAACCTATTCGCCGCGGCGTCGTACTTGCCGCGCGCGGTGAGCGCTGGCGTACCGGCTTGCTCGTACCAGCGCATGAAATTCGCGAGATCGCGGCCCGACGCTTCTTCGAAGCAGGCGATGAAGTCTTCCACAGTCGAAGCCGTGCCGTCGCGGCGTTCGAAATAGAGCTGCATGCCGCGGTCGAACGCGTCCTTGCCGATGATCCGCTTCAGCATGCGGATGACTTCGCCGCCTTTTTCGTAGACGGTCGCGGTGTAGAAATTGTCGATCTTTTGGTAGCTTGACGGCCGAACCGGATGCGCAAGCGGGCCGGCGTCCTCGCCGAACTGGCGCGCGCGCAGACGCTTCACATCCTTAATCCGCTGTACTGGGTGCGAGCGCTGATCGGCGCTGAATTCCTGCTCGCGATAAACGGTCAGGCCTTCCTTCAGACAGAGCTGAAACCAGTCGCGGCAAGTGATGCGGTTGCCGGTCCAGTTGTGGAAGTATTCGTGGCCGACGACCGCCTCGATCGCTTCGAAATCCGCATCCGTCGCCGTTTCCGCGTCGGCGAGGATCAGCGATGAGTTGAAGATGTTGAGACCCTTGTTCTCCATCGCGCCAAAATTGAAATCGCGCACAGCGACGATGTTGAAGACGTCAAGATCGTACTCACGCTGAAACGCGCGCTCGTCCCACGCCATCGAGCGCTTCAGTGAATCCATCGCATAGCGGGCGCGCTCAGAATCGCCCGGATCGACATAGATGCCGAGCTTCACCTCGCGTCCGCTTTTGGTTCTGAACGTGTCGTGGATCGACTCGTAACGGCCGGCGCAGAGCGCAAAGAGGTAAGAGGGTTTGGGGTGGGGATCGACCCAGACGGCGTAATGACGCCCGTTCTCCATCTCGCCGCTCTCGGTCATGTTGCCGTTGGAGAGGAGCGTCGGGTACGTGGCCTTATCGGCCTCAATACGCACCGCATAGCGCGCCAGTACGTCCGGCCGGTCGAGGAAATAGGTGATGGCGCGGAAGCCCTCTGCCTCGCACTGCGTGCAGAAGCGGCCGCCGGACATGTAGAGCCCTTCGAGGTGCGTGTTGTTCGCTGGGCTGATGCGGGTGACGATGTCGAGATGGAAGGAGGCGGGCGGGGCGTGGATGGTCAGCTTGCCGGGCTCGCCGAGATA
>JAEYPY010000017.1 GCA_023410295.1 Pseudomonadota bacterium
CTTTGGCGATAGCGCGCCAAGGCCCGGGCGCCTTGCCGCCCCCATGGATTGCTTCAACGTCGCGCGTTTTGTAAGACTGGATCGTCATATAACGTCAAACGTTATACGTCAAGCGTTATATCTTAGACCCCATGTTCACACCTGGCGGCAGTGGTGTGTTCTCCGGCACGAAGAAGTCCGGCATCAGACTCTTGCTCGGATCGACGCGGTACTTGTCGAAATCGCGCTCGCCTTCGGCGTAGAGCAGCACATCGTCGATGAAGAAGTTGCCGGTGCAGTCGCGCGACTTCTTGTTGAAGATCGCGTACGCGGCATCGGCCATGATGTCGGGCGTGCGGCAGTGGCGCATGCCCTCTTCGCCGGCGAGCGCGAACTCGATTGCGGCCGTAGCGATGCCGGTGCGCGGCCAGAGCGCGTTGAAGGCAACGCCCTCATCTTTGAACTCTTCGGCCATGCCGAGCACGCACATGCTCATGCCGTACTTGGCCATCGTGTACGCCACGTGCCCCGCGAACCAGCGCGGGCTCATGTCGAGCGGCGGCGACAGCATCAGCACGTGCGGGTTTTCGGCCTTGAGCAGATGCGGCAAGCACGTGCGCGTGGTCACGAACGTGCCGCGGGCGTTGACCTGATTCATCAGGTCGTAGCGGCGATAATCGGTGGCCAGCGTGCCGGTGAGTTGGATCGCGCTTGCGTTGTTGACGCAAATATCGATGCCGCCGAAGCGCTCGACAGCCGCATCCACCGCCGCCTTCACGCTCTCCGGCTCACGCACGTCGACCACAATCGGCAGCGCCTTGCCGCCGGCTTTCTCGATCTCCTCCGCCGCCGAATAGATCGTGCCCGGCAACTTCTTGTGCGGCTCGGCGGTCTTCGCTGCGATCACAACATTCGCCCCATCCCGCGCCGCGCGCAGGCCGATAGCGAGGCCGATGCCGCGGCTGGCGCCGGTGATGAAAAGCGTTTTTCCGGCGAGGCTCATGGCGGCTCCCCTTATTGTGACAGCGTTGGAGTTTTGACCTTAGCGCGGGCGAAGCCTAAAATCCGCTCCATCTCGGGCGAGGACAAATTCTGGAGGAATTTCATGGGGATGTGGAAACTGGCAACGGTTTGCGCTGCGGCTCTGGCGGTTTCGGGCATCGCATCGGCGGAGACCTGGACCGATCCGAACGGCCGGCTGACCTTCGAACAGCCCGCCGGCTGGTCCACGCAAGTGCGCCGCGCGCCCGAGGGCGTCACCGCCATCGTCACCGGCACGGCCGACCAGGAGTGCCAGATCATTGCGCAACCGAACGCGCAGACAGCAGAACGCTCCGCCGCCGCAGTGAACGCAGCCGTTGCCGATGACGCGCAATTTGGCGTCCCGCAGTGGGTGAATGTCGCCAATGGCTGGCGCAGCATTTTCCCAGATAATTCCGCCAGCGTGACGTCGCGCTCGTCGGAAACCAACGGCGTCTGGCCGATTCAGCGCGCCGAACTGCGCTCGCCTGAACGGCCCGTTCTTGGTGCGCTTCAAATGCGCCCGGGCGTAGACATCATCGCCATGTGCATGAGCTATGGCGGCCCCGACGCGACCGCCACCTACGACCGCGTCATCCGCTCGATCGGGCATCCGAATGATGCGACGTGGGCGGCTGAAGCAGCAGCAGCCGCGGCCGCCGCAGCTGCGCCGCCGCCTCCGGCGGAGTAACGCGCGTTAGCGCCTGGTCAATTAGCGTAAATACTTGGTTAGCCTCGCATTTACGCGCAATTCACGACGATGGTTCATGTCAATGAACCATGAACGGGAGAATCCCTGACCAGGCGCTGGCGCCTTTCCTCGCCGCCCTGACAATCGGCGCCGCCGCATTCATGTGGGCGCCGCTGTCGCTCTTGCTGCTCGCTGCGCTCGGCGCGCACACGCTGATGCGTTCGCCGCCCGCCCGCTTCAATGCTCTCGAACTCGCCGGCCCCGTGCTTGCGGCGCTGACGGTCGGCGCCTTCGTTGGCCTCGCCGGCGCCATCGGCACGTTGTTTGTGTGGCGCCTTTACAGCGATGTGCGTTGGAGCACGCGCGAAGCGGCGCGCCTTGCACACGCTGCAGGCCGTCCCGCCGAAGCTTCGCTCAAATCGCTGGCGCACGCCTGGCTCGCGCCGTTTTACGGCCTCTGCCTCGTCGCATACACCGCCCCGCACATGATCGCCGGTTTGCCGCTCGATCTGCCGCACGTGCCGGTGTGGGTCCCGCTCGCTGCCGGCGTCGTCGCTGCGGGTGCCGTGTTCGACTGGGCGCTGCGGCGCGCGGCCGATTGGCGCTTGGGCGAACTGGCGAGCGCCCCTGCGCTGCATCTGCTGACGCACCACGCGCTTTTCCTGCTCGCATTCGGCATCACGCTCGACGTTTCGGCCGGCATTGTCGCGCTGATGGCGTGGCGCATGGCGCACGCCGCGCCGCTAAAGCTACCTCAGGCCAGCTTCACCGCGGTGCCGTAAGCCAAGACTTCCGTCGCCTGCCCTGCGCCGGCGTCGGTGGTTTCAAAGCGGATGCCGATCACAGCATCGGCGCCCAATCCGCGCGCCTGCTCCACCATGCGGTCGAGCGCCTGTTCGCGGCTTTCGGCCAAGAGCTTGGTGTATTCGTGGATCTCGCCGCCAACGATCATCCGCAGGCCCGCGACGATATCGCGGCCGATGAAGCGCGAACGCACGACATTGCCGCGCACCAGACCGAGTTGCTGGCCTACGGTGCGCCCCGCGACATCGAACGTGGTTGAGAGAATCATCGGCTCCGCCCTCCGCTAGCTCTGCTCACGACTTAGAGATTGTGCGCCGACGGCGAAAGTGCAAACGACTCGGCATGGCCGCAAAACCGAAAACGCGTTGCGCGTGGGCCGGGGACGACCCGCTGATGATCGCCTACCACGACCAGGAATGGGGCGTGCCTGTCCATGACGACCGCGTGCTGTTCGAATTTCTGATCCTGGAAGGCGCGCAGGCCGGTCTCTCGTGGCGCACGATCCTCCATAAGCGTGAGAATTATCGCAAAGCCCTGCACGGCTTCGACGCCAAGAAAATCGCGCGCTACGGCGAGAAAGACGCTGCCCGCCTTCTCGCCGATCCGGGCATCGTGCGCAATAAGCTGAAAATCGCCGCGACGATCCAGAACGCCAAAGCGTTTCTCGCGGTGCAGAAGGAATTCGGCTCATTCGACGCCTATGTCTGGAGCTTCGTCGACGGCAAGCCGATCGATCACAAGATCAAGACCTCACGCGACACGCCCGCCAAAACGGCCGAATCCGATGCGATGAGCAAGGACATGGCAAAGCGCGGCTTCAAGTTCGTCGGCTCAACGATCTGCTACGCCTTCATGCAGGCCACAGGCATGGTCAACGATCACGAGGCGCGCTGTTTCCGTCACCGCTCCACATCGCGATAGCGGCTGTCGTCGCCGGCCTGGTCGGCGATGACGCGCACGATCATCCAGATGCCGCCGATCAGCGCCATGACGGCGCCGACGATGCCCATCAGCACGACGCCGATCACGCCCAGCATGCTGCCGATGACGACGGCCGGATCGCCGCCCGTCGCGGCGACGCCGATCACTGCGCCGATGCCGAGAAAGTAGGAGACGATGCAAAGGCCGATGCCGGTGCAGAACAGCAGCATGGAATTGTTGGAGCGGTGTTCGGGATTGCGGGCTTCAGATGGCGGCATAGCGGATAATCCCCTCCTCATCGGTCGTGCGGCGCGCAAGGCCGCGCTCGATCAGACAGTTCAAATGCGCGATTGTCTCACCCGTCGCCATGCCGAGCAGATCGGGGCCGATCTTGCGCGCGAACAAGGCGCCGAAGAGATCGATGGCGCGCCGCGGCTCTTGTCGTAAGCGGCTGAGTACGCGCGTCAGAGTGCGCTCGTGGCCGTCGACAAGATTTTCGAGCCGTTCGTGCAGGCCGATGAAGGGCTCGTTGTGCGAAGGAAGCACCAGCACGTCGTTCGGAATGCTCTCGCGCAGCTTGTTACAGCTGGCGATCCAATCGCTCAGCGGATCGCCATCGGGTTCCGTCGGGAAGACCGAAACGTTGGACGAAATGCGCGGCAGCACCTGATCGCCGGAGATGAAGAGCTTCAGTTCCTCCTGCCAGAGACAGACATGCTCGGGGCAATGGCCGTTGCCGGTGATGACACGCCATGGACGCTCGCCGATTTCGATCACGTCGCCATCGGCGATGCGTTTGTAGGCGTCCGGCACGCGCGAGACGGCCTTGCCAAAGCCGCCGAAGCGAATCTTGTAGCTGTCAATCGCGTCTTCATCCCAGCCGGCGGCGCGATAGAATTTGACACCCTCCTCCGGCGCTTCACGGCCCGTATCGGCGACCAGCATGCGGCCGGTGATGTATTCGAGCCGGCTCATCCAGAGCGTTGCGCCGAACTTCCGGCAGATCCAGCCGGCGAGCCCCATGTGGTCGGGGTGCATGTGCGTGCAGATCACGCGCGTGACCGGCTTGCCCTTCAGCGTCTCGTCGAAAATCTTGCGCCAGTATTCGCGCGATTGCTCGATAGCGACGCCGGTGTCGACGATGGTCCAACCCTCACCATCTTCGATGAGCCAGAGATTGATCCATTGCAGAGCGAACGGCAGCGGCATGCGCACCCAATAGACGCCGGGCCCGATCTCGCGCGCTTCGCCGGCGGGCGGGGGATCACCCAGCGGATAGAGGAGTTGCGGCTTGACCCGCGCCGGCGCGGCGTCCGCATCGTCCAGCCCATCCATCGACATGCGCCTCTCTCCTCCATTGAATATAGAGGCGGCCCCGACGCCCCTGCCAGAGCTTTAAGTGGATGGCAGCAGCGATTCTGCGCCGATTTTGATGGCGGCGAGGTGCGCAGAAGCATGTGGGAGCACGAGCACGGCGTAGGCGTGGAGCAGCGCTTCGTGTTCGGGCGAGGCTTGGCGTTGCAGCGCTTGCGCGAGAAGCATGGCGCCGGTGACATCGCCCGCGAGTTGGAGATAAGGCGCGGCGCCGGCGAGCGCGTCTTCGCGCGCGGCGCTCAGCATGTAGGCGGTGGCGTTCTCAAGTGCTTGCGCCGCGGCGGCGAGATGCGTTGAAACCGGCGCGGGCGCCTTGTGGGCGGCGGCTTCGGCTTCGGCGGTCAGCGCGCGCATGGCTTCGCCGCGGTCGCTGAGCAGTTTGCGGCCGTAGAGGTCGATGGCCTGGATGCCGTTGGTGCCTTCGTAAATCGGCGCGATGCGCGCGTCGCGGTAAAATTGCGCGGCGCCGCCCTCCTCGATGAAGCCCATGCCACCGTGAATCTGCACGCCGAGGCTCGCGACTTCGACGCCGAGATCGGTGCACCAGGCTTTGGCGATCGGCGTCAGCAGATCTTCGCGCGCCTTGTCACCAGCGTCGGCCGAGACGGCGCAGGCGTAGCAGATGGCGCGGCCCGCTTGGATCTTGGCGCGCATCAAGGTGAGCATACGCCTGATGTCTGGGTGGTTGATGATGAGCGCGCCGCCTTGACGGCGCTCTTGCGCATAGGCGAGCGCTTTCTGGTACGCGGCTTCGGCAACGGCGACGCCTTCCATGCCGACATTCAAGCGCGCCGCGTTCATCATCGTGAACATGGCGGCGAGGCCGCGATTCTCTTCGCCGATCAGCCAGCCTTGCGCGCCTTCATAGGCCATCGTGCAGGTGGGCGAGGCGTGGATGCCCATCTTTTCCTCCACACCGATGCAGCGCACCGCGTTGCGCGATCCATCTTCGTCGCGGAATTTCGGCACGATGAACATCGAGATGCCTTTCGAGCCCGCAGGCGCGCCTTCAATGCGGGCGAGCAAGAGGTGGATGATGTTGGGCGCAAGGTCGTGCTCGCCCCAGGTGATGAAGATTTTCTGGCCGCTGATGGCGTAGGAGCCATCGGCTTGCGGCGCGGCCTTGGTGGTCAGCGCGCCAAGATCGGAGCCGGCTTGCGGCTCGGTCAAGTTCATGGTGCCGGACCATTCGCCGCTAACGAGCTTTTCTAGATAGAGCGCCTTCTGATCGGCCGCGCCGTGCTGTTCGAGCGCTTCGATGGCGGCGAGCGTCAGCATCGGCATCAGCGCGAAACTCATGTTGGCGCTGTGCAGCGTTTCCATCACCGCCAGTGCGAGCGCGCGCGGCAGACCTTGGCCGCCATAAGCGGGATCGGCGGCAAGGCCCTGCCATCCGCCTTGGCGGAAGGCCTCGTAAGCGTCCCGGAAGCCGGGCGCAGCGCGGACAACGCCGTTCTCCAGTTTGACGCCGGCGCGATCGCCGCTCCTATTGAGCGGCGCGAGCACATCCCCCGCGAGCGCGCCGGCGCCGTCGAGGATGGCGGCGAGAACATCTTCATCGACGTCCGGATAGCGCTCGCGCAGGCGCCAGAAATCTGCGGCGGCTTCGAGCGCAAAGCGCATGTCGGCGATGGGAGCTCTGTAGGTCATGAGGCAAGCATAGCGCGGCGCGGGCGATCGTCGATGCGGTGTGGACGGCGCGCGGCGGCGGGCTAGAGTCCGGCGCTGGAGGACGATCCATGCGCGCGCATGTATTGGCGGCAGTCCTGGCGCTGGGCGCCTGCACCAGCCTCGCAGGCGCGGACGATACGGCGCCGCCGTTCAGCCCTGCCGCCGCGGCGCCGGCGGCAGCGGCCGAGGACTATCCCGTGGCGGTCGAGCTGCCCTCGGGCGCGTACCGGCTCGATCCGCGGCACGCCTCGGTGCTGTTCCGCATCCGGCACATGGATCTCGCCTGGTTCACGGCGCGGTTTGATGCGAAGGCAGCCACGCTGGAGTTCGACGCCAGCGACCCATCGCGCTCGCGGCTAACGGCGAGCGTGGACGCCAACTCGGTGAATACAGGCTTGCCGGATAGCAATGAAGCGGCGGCGTTCAACCGGCAGATCGGCCGCGCGCTCGGCGCTGAACGCGGCGCCGAGATCAGCTTTGTCTCCACTGCGATCGAACGCACCGGGCGCAATAGCGCGCGCGTCACGGGTGATCTCACTATGAACGGGCAGACACATCCCCTCACCTTGGATGCGACCTTCGATGGCGCGGCGGTGGACCCGCTGCGCGGCGTGCGTCAGGTGTTAGGCTTTTCCGCGCACGGCGAGATCGACCGGGTGCAATGGGGCGTCAATGCCTGGGATTCGTTTACGGGCGACACGGTGCAGGTCGTGATCGAAGCCGAATTTGTGAGAAGCTGAGCAGTTGCGCCGGTGTGCCTCGTGGCGCTGGTGCGCCGGGGCGCGGTAAGGAAGACGCCTCGGAATAGTGGGAGACGCCGATGAAATCCTGGATTGCCGCATTCGCTGCCTTGGGCCTCGCCGCCTGCTCTCAGCCAGAAGAGACGACGCCCGAGACGCCGGCGGAAGTGACGATCGACGCGCCCTCGGGCGCCTATACGCTCGATGGCAACCACTCAACCGTCACGGCGCGCGCGCTTCACTTTGGACTCGCGCGCTACACGTTGCGCTTCAATGGCGTGAGCGGCGCGCTCACCTTCAATGCGGAGAACCCCGAACAATCGACGGTCGAAGTCGTGGTGGCGACCAATACGCTCGACACGCCCTATCTCGGCGACCGCGACTTCGACGCCGAGCTGCAGAACTCCGAATGGCTCGATGCCGCAAACCACCCGACGGCGACGTTCCGCTCGACGGCGATCGAGCGCACTGGGCCGAATACGGCGCGGGTGACGGGCGATCTCACCATCCGCGGCGTGACGCGTTCGATCACGCTCGACGCGACCTACAACACCAGCCACGCCAGCCACCCGGCCGGCTTTCCGGGCGCGCTGATTGGCTTTTCCGCGCGCGGTGCGTTCCTGCGCTCGCAGTACGGCTTGAACGTGCTGCAGCCAAGCGCGCCGGGGGCGTCGGATGGCGTTGCTGATGAAGTGGAGCTGCTGGTGGAAGCCGAATTCACACAGCCGGCGGAAGAAGCGGCGGTGCCCAGCCCGGTGCAGCCGGCTGAACCGGTGAACTGAAGATGGCTGAGCGCGCGGCGCGCTACACAGCGGTGGCGATTGTCCTCCATTGGGCGATCGCCTTCGCCATTCTGCTCAACTTCCCGCTCGGGCTTTGGATGCACGAGCAGGCTGAAGACGGCGCGGCGAGCCAGGGGCTGTTCGCGCTCTATCAGCTGCACAAATCGATCGGGCTGACGGTGCTGGGCTTAAGCGTCGTGCGTCTCGCCTGGCGGTTCACGCATCGCCCACCGCCGTTTGCCGAAGGCGTCGCCGGCTGGGAGCGCATTGTCGCCAAGGCGACGCACGGGGCCTTCTACGTGCTGATGATCGCCGTGCCGCTGACCGGCTGGATCTATGTGTCGGCCGGTTGGTCGGTGCACGAGGATGCGGCGCTGCCGGTGGCGACGCGCTGGTTCGGCCTCATCGAAGTGCCGCATCTGTTTGGACTGGACGCGGCTTCAGCCGAGGTGCGCGAAGAGACGGCGGACAGCGCCCTCGATGCGCATGCGCTGCTGGCGTTTATTATGGCTGGACTTGCGGTGCTGCACGTGGCGGCGGCGTTGAAGCACCAATTTTTGGATCGCGACGCGACGCTGGCGCATATGTTGCCCGGCTTGCGCGCGCCAGGTGAAGGGCCAGCGCCCAAAAGTGCGGGCCGGCTGGCGGTGCTGGGCGTAGGGCTTGGCGCGACTGGCGTGGCGCTGGCGGCGGCGGCGTTTTTCATCGCCAGCAATGTTGGCTCGCCCGAGAGTGCGCCGGCTTCGACGTTTGAGGTGGTGGAGAGTGCTGGCGAAGCACCTGCCGCGCCACTGACGGAGCCTACGCCAACAGAACCGGCGCTCCCGGGCGCGCCGGCGGCTTGGCGCGTGGATCAGGACGCGAGCTCTGTCGGGTTTTCCTACACCTATGAGGACGAGAGCGGATCGACGGCGTTCAACGGGCGCTTCACCCGCTGGCGCGCGGATATCCGCTTCGACCAGGCCAATCTGGAGCAATCGTCGGCCAATGTGCAGATCGAGACAGGCTCGGCGGCGACGGGCGTCGCGATGCACGATAACGCCCTCCCCGGCGCGGAATGGTTCGACGCCGGCAGCCATCCGCGTGCGAGCTTCCGCACCACGCGCATCCGCGCCCGTGGCGACGGCCAGTACGAGGCGCGCGGCGAGCTGACCATCCGCGGACGCACCCGCGAGGTGGAGCTGCCGTTCACGCTACGGATCGAGAGCGATCGCGCGGTGATGGATGGGCGCACGCGCATCGACCGGCGCGATTTCGATGTCGGCACGGACGGCGCCGGCGATGAGCTGATCTCGCGCGAGATCGAGATCACGATCCACGTAGAGGCGGTGCGGGGGAGCTGACGCTATGGACCGCCGGCGTCTCGCCGGCAGCTTCGTTTCAGCCCGCAGAAGTCGCGCCCGCCGAAGCACCGATGCCGGAGAGACGCCAGCGGTCCATAGGGAGCGAGCTAGTGCTTGCCCACCTGATGCGCCTTTTCCTCAATCCAATCCATTGTCGCCACGGCGACGCCGGAGACGATGAAGGTCAAGTGGATGATCACGTACCAGAGCAATTGCTGCTGCGTGTAGTTGGCGAGGTTCATAAAAATCTTCAGCAAGTGAATGCCGCTGATGGCGACGATCGAGGCGATCAGCTTGATCTTGAGGCCTGAGAAGTCGAGCGTGCCCATCCATTCCGGCCGGTCATGGTCGCGTTGCGCGCTTTCGATCTTGGAGACGAAGCTCTCATAGCCCGTGAGCAGAATGATCAGCACCAAATTGCCGGCGAGCGAAAGATCGACCAGCGTCAGCACCAAGAGGATGACGTCGGTCTCGTCCATATCCATCACCTGCGGCGCTTGCAGCACCAGCTCGCGGAAGAAGGTGATGATGAGGATGCCGAGCGCGGCGATGAGGCCGAGATAGACCGGCGCCATCAGCCAGCGGCTGGAATAGATCACCCATTCGATGGCGCGCTCAAGAAACGGCGAGCGGTCGCGCGGGCCGATGTCCTGGCTCATGGCGTCTAGTCCCCCAGAGATTCGCGCGGACGCTAGCGGCGCGCCTCGGGGCGGCCAAGGGGACTCTCGCAGCGGGAGCTTGCGGGCGGGCCCGGCGGAGCCGAGGATGGCGCCGCCGAGGGGAGGAAGACAATGTACGAGCACGGATTGATCGCGCCTGTGGTGGCGCTCGTGATCTGGTCGCTGATCATGCTGGTGTGGCTTTACGCGACCCGCATTCCGGCGATGGGCAAGGCAAAGCTGAAGCCGGGCGCCGCGACCAAGGCGGACATCGACGCGCTGCCAGTCGCCAACGTGGCGCACAATTACAATCACCTGATGGAGCAGCCGACGCTGTTCTACGCCATCTGTTTTGCGCTGCAGCTGCTGGGCCAGACCCAGGACATCAATATCGGGCTAGCGTGGCTCTATGTTGTGCTGCGCATTGTGCACTCGCTGGTGCAGGCGACGGTCAATGTGATCATCGTGCGCTGGCTGATCTTCATGACCGCCTCGCTGGTGCTGGCGGCGCTGACCGTGCACGCGGCGATGGCGATGGGCTGGCTGCCGAACGTGCATTGACCAGGGTCCCTCCCCTTACGGGGAGAGATCAGTCGCTGCTTCCGTCCGCATCCATCTCCGCGATCCATTGGCGGATGAGGGCGACACCCCGCTCGTCGACGAGTTGGCGGCCGAGTTCGGGCATCATCACGCCCGGATCGGTCGACTGCATGCGGTGCAGCAGGATGGAGCGCTCGGGATGGCCAGGCTCGATGGCGAACTCGAAACCAGCCGAGCCGCGGCCGGCGGCGACGGGACGCTTGCCCACGCCCCAGCGCGAGGGATCGGTTTGCGACCAGGAGAGATCGAGGCCGGAGGTGTGCGCGGGGCCTTGCGGATTGTGGCAGTGCGCGCAGTTCACATCGAGATAGGCGCGGGCGCGGTGTTCGAGCGTGCCATCGGATGCGTCGTTGGCGTTTGGCAGGCGCGGGTCGCGCGATGCCGGGAGCCCGTCGATGATCGCGGCGTTGGACCAGTGCGCGAGTTGGTTCTCGGCGCCTGAGGCATAGTCGTAATCACGATTCAAATTCCGCGCGTTCGGCCCGATTGGAACGATATCGCCGGCGCGGGTATGGCAGCCGCGGCATTGGTTGACGTTCGGCACGGCCCAATCGAGCGCGATGGCCTCGCCTGCTTCGTTGGTGAAGCTGACCGGCACGTCGGCGCCGATGACGGAGAGCCGCGCTTCGGTCTGCGCTTCGTTCCAGACATAAGGCAGCGTAAGCCAGCCTTCTGGACGGCGGATCATGACGCGGGTTTCGATGAAGCGGACGTTCTCGGTAGGCTGGCGCAGGTCGGCGGCGAAGGCGAACGTCTTTATCAGCGCCGTGCCGACGGGGAAGTCGAACACGTCATCGCTGCTGTAGCGCGCTGGGCCCGCGCCGCGCGGGATATAGACGTGGCGGAATTTGAGCGCGCCATCGGAATAGAGCGGCGTGTTGAGATCGTAGGGCGTGACGCCCGGATTGGGCGCCGTCATCGCCACGTCGCGGAAAAAGCGGAAGTGCGAGAGCAGCGGCGGCGGCTGGTTCGCCATCACCACTTCATCCGCTACATGCGGCGGCGGAACGCGCTGGGCAGCGGCGGGCCCAACAAGGGCGAGCACAAAAAGCGCGAGGGCCATATGGACCGCCGGCGTCCCCCCCGGCCGGCGCCAGCCGTGCTGAATGCGGCGCCGGCCGGCGCGGCGCCG
>JAEYPY010000050.1 GCA_023410295.1 Pseudomonadota bacterium
ACGGTGCCGCCGGCGAAATCGAGCGCGCCCATTTCGAAGAGATAGCCGCCCGCCCACCAGACCATGTGCGCGATCGGATAATAAGAAAGCAGCGGCCACAGCACGGCGAAAACAACGACGGCGCTGAAGCGCATGCGCTCGGCGAAGCCGCCAACGACAAGCGCGGCGGTTATGGCCGCGAACGTGCTTTGAAAGGCGATGAACACGAATTCCGGGATGACGACGCCGTCGGTGAAAGTCGCGGCGGTGGAGTCGGCGGTGATGCCGTTCAAGAACAGGCGATCCGTGCCGCCGAAGAAGAGATTGCCGAGAAAATCGGTGTCGGTGAAGGCGAGCGAATAGCCCCAAAGCGCGAAGCAAACAAAGCCGATCGCCGCGACGGTGGAGACCTGCATCAGCACCGAGAGCATGTTCTTGGCGCGCACGAGCCCGCCATAAAAGAGGCCAAGGCCGGGGATGATCATGGCGACGACGAGCACGGTCGCTGTCATCATCCAGGCAACGTCGCCTTTATCTATGGTCGGCGCGGTCGCTTCTTCCGGCGCGGGCTCGGGTGCGGCCTCGATCGGCAGCGCCGGCGCGGGGGCGATGGTTTCAACGACCGTCGTTTCTTGCGCGATGGCGAGCGACGGCGCGAAAGCGCTGAGCGAAAGCGCGGCGATGAAAAGCGTGGCGAAGGTGATCGCTGACCAGCGATTGTTCTTCCCGTCTTTCCGAGGCGCCCCCGTGCGTCCGGAAGGACGGATTTTGACAAGTTCGAGCATGCTTGGACCCCCTTGAACTGCGCGCAGTTGGCGGGAAAGCCGTGCGCGCCGGCAAGAATGCGCGGCCTTCTCTTTGTGCGTCGGCGCTGCGCCGCACAAAAAAGCGGCGCCGTGCCTCATGCTTGCGCGCGGGAGCCGCATCGACGCCGGGGCGGACGCCGCGTAAGTCGTTGGTCATGAGCAATGGACGCGCGTTCGACGCCGATGTGATCCTGGGCGGCGGGGGATTGGTGGGCCAAACGCTGGCTCTGGCGCTGGATCAGGCCGGCGTTTCGGTGGCCGTGATCGACGCCTCGAAACCGGCAGACACGCTGGCGCCGGCGTTCGATGGCCGCGCCTTCGCCATTGCCTTTGCCTCGTACCGGATGTGGCGCGCGCTTGGGCTTGGGCAGCATCTGGACGATGTCGCCCAGCCGATCGAAGAGATCATGGTGACGGACGGACGCATCGGTAATGGCTTGCGCAAGGGCGGGCCCTCGCTGCTGTATCTACATTTCGACCGCGCCGAGCTCACCGATCATGACGAACCGCTCGGGCTGATGCTGGAGGCGCGGCATGTGCGCCTTGCCCTCGATACGGCGGTGAAGGCGCGCTCCTCGATCCGCACGATCCAGCCGATGTCGGTGACGGCTATCGAGCGCGACGCCGCGGGGGTTGCGGTGACGCTGGCGAATGGCGAGCGCTTGCGCGCGCCGCTGCTGGTGGGCGCGGATGGGCGCCGCTCGTTCGTGCGCCAAGCTGTCGGCATCCGCACCATTGGCTGGGATTATCCGGTGACGGCGATCGTCGCCACGATCGCGCACGAAGAGCCGCACGGCGCCGTTGCGCACGAATACTTTCTGCCGAACGGGCCGTTTGCGATTCTGCCGCTCAAGGGCAATCGCGCCAACATCGTCTGGGCTGAGCCGCGCAAGGCCGCTGATGCATTGCTGAAGATGAGCGAAGCGGATTTTCTCGCCGAGCTGCGCCTGCGCTTTGGTGATCATCTTGGCGATCTCTCACTCGAAGGCCCGCGCTTCGGTTATCCGCTGTCGCTGCAGCTCGCCGAGCGTATGATCGATCAGCGTGTCGCCCTCGCCGGCGACAGTGCGCACGGCATTCACCCGCTCGCGGGGCAGGGTCTGAATCTTGGCCTTAAGGATTGCGCGGCATTGGCGGAATGCATCGCCGACGGCGTGGCGCTCGGCTTGGACCCTGGCGATGTCTCGATCTTGGAGCGCTACCAGCGCTGGCGGCGGTTCGACAATGTGTCGATGGCGCTGGGCATGGAATTCTTCGACAAGCTGTTCTCCAACGGCATCGCGCCGATCGCGGCGGCGCGGCGATTAGGGCTTGCGACAGTGAACGCGGTCGGCCCGGCCCGGCGCTTCTTCATGAAGTACGCCGGCGGCGCGGCGGGCGATCTGCCGAAGCTGCTGCGGGGCGAAAGCTTGGCGGCTTAACCGGCTGCACGAGTCAGCTTCTGGCCGCCGCCCCCGCGTGCCAAGATGCGCTCCGTGCGCGTGGTCGTCATCTTTATTGTCCTCTTGGTGCTGCTGAGCTTGGCGGCGCCGGCGACGTTCGCCGTCCAGCTTTGGATGGATGGTCAGGCGACGATCACGCGCGCTGAGCGGAGCGGGACGCTGCATACGGTCCCAGCCGGTCGGCTCAGCACGGCGGAGCGCACCATCGCCATGAATGAATTTCGCGAGACCTGGCGAGCGCGGGCGACGCCGTGCCGGACGTTCGCGTTGCTGTGGTCGGATCTAACTGCAGGCGAAGGACCGCGCGCGTTGCCGGTTTCGCACAAGCTCGCCGCATCGGTGCTTGGCGAACAGCGCGGTATGTCCGTGCGCTGGCACATGCGCCGCTTCGTTGTCGCGTGCCAGCTCGAACAGCGCTTCGATGATCGGCAGTTGCTGCGCATGTGGCTCGAGCGCGCCTATTTTGGCCGCGACCTCGACGGCCTCGAGGACGCCGCGCAGACCATTTTTAGCAAGCCGAGCGATGCGCTCAACAGGCGAGAATCGGCGCTGCTGGCGGTACTCGTGCGCGCGCCAGGCGTGCGCGGCAACGCCGAACTGTGGGCCGAGCGCGCACGCGAAGTCGACACACGCGTCAACGCGCCGTGAGCGCCAGCATACAACGTTGCTTTCGCGCGCATTGTGCTAACCTCGCACGCGGGAGACGCGTTGATGAGTGAAGCGGCGGCGCTGGCGCAGGGGAAGCCTGCCGCGAAGATCGATCGCGGCGCCTGGAGCTGGGCGCTGTTCGAGTGGGCGCGCAATCCCTGGGTGCTGCTCGGCTCGATCTATGTGTTCACGCCGTACGTGTCGAACGTCGTCATTGGCGATCCGGTGCGCGGACAAGCGATCATCGCCGGATGGCACGCGACGGCGGGCGCGATCATCGCCATCAGTGCGCCGTTCCTGGGCGCGGCGACGGACCGGATGGGGCGGCGCAAGCCGCTTCTGGCGTTGGCGACCGCCGTGTTGGCGGCGGTGCTGATCGCGATGTGGTGGGCGCTGCCGAACGGGGCGGGGTTGCCGCTCTGGGCCATCGGGCTCACCATCATCGTGAGCGGAATCTCGTTCGTTTATACCGAGGTGTTGCACAACGCGATGCTGACGCGCGCAGCGCCGGCGGGGACGCTCTCGCACGTGTCGGGACTCGGCTTGGCCCTTGGCAGCGTGGCTTCGGTGCTGCTGCTGGTGTTCGTGCTGCTGACGATTGCGCTGCCGGGGCAGGTCGATGCGCCGTTTTTGCCTGATGCGCCGCTGTTCGGACTTGATCCTGCGCGGCATGAGCCGGACCGAGTGGTGACGCTGCTGTGCGCGGCGTGGCTGATCGTGTTTTCGCTGCCGCTTTTTTTCTACACGCCAGACCTGAAAACGACCGGCGAGCCGCTCATCGCGGCGATGAAGAACGGCGTCGGCAATGTCATTCGCACCATTCTGAAGCTGCGCGACTATCGCAATGTCGCGCTCTTTCTCGTCGCGCGCATGATCTATGCCGACGGCAAGACGGCGATCCTGTTGTTCAGCGGCGTCTATGCATCCGGCGTGATGCAATGGGGTCTGGTGGAGATGCTGGCGTACGGCATCATCCTCACCATGTTCGCGATCGGCGGCGGCTTGGGCGCGGGCCTGCTCGACCACGCCGTCGGTGTGAAGCGCGCGGTGGCAATCGAGATTGGCGTGACCGCGCTTTGCCTCATCGCCATGGTGTCGATGTCGCCGACGACGATCTTGTTCATGCCGGTGGAGGCGAATGTCGCCGTCTGGGAGAGCCCGCTCTTCTCCACCGCGCCTGAACTCGCGTATCTCGGGTTTGCCATCATCATCGCCATGTCGATCACGGCGGCCTATGCCTCCAGCCGCTCGCTGATGGCGCAGCTCGCGCCGGCGGGCATGGAGGGCGAAGTGTTTGGCCTTTACGCGCTGGCGGGATCGGCCACGGCGTGGCTGGCGCCGGCTATGGTGGCGTATTTCACAACGACCTATCAGAGCCTCAGCATCGGCTTTGCCTCGATCATCATTCTGCTGATCGTCGGCTTTGCGTTGCTCTTGCTGGTTGAGCCGCCGGCGCGGGAGCGTGCGGCGTGAGCGTCGAAGTCTCCGCCCCGCGCGCGGCCAAGCTGCCGCTCGCTGTCGATCTCGACGGCACGCTGATCCGCACGGATGTGTTCTTTGAATCGATCCTCACGTTTCTGGCGGCCGAGCCTTGGCGCGTGTTCGAGCTTTTGTGGTGGCTGACGAAGGGGCGCGCGCACGCCAAGGCGCGGCTGGCGGAGATCGCGCCGGTTTCGCCGGCGGAGCTGCCGTACGATGCGCGAATGGTCGAGTGGTTGCGCGCGGAAAGCGCGGCGGGGCGCACGATCGCGCTGGCGACGGCCTCAGATGAGAAAGCGGCGCGGGCGATCGCGGATCATGTTGGCGTGTTTGACGCGGTGTTGGCTTCCGACGGCGCGGTCAACAACAAGTCGTGGCGCAAGGCCGAACGCTTGGCGGCGGCGTATCCGGAGGGCTTCGTCTATGCCGGCAATGAGCGCGCCGATCTGAAAGTCTGGAGCGTTGCGAAGGAAGCGGTGGTGGCCAATGCGCGTCCGGCGCTGGCGCGACATGTGGCGCGCACGCACAGCGTCGAGCGCACGTTCGCGGATGAGCGCAAGCCGTGGAGCGCGCTGATCGCGGCGATGCGGCCGCGGCAATGGGCGAAAAACATTCTCGTCTTCCTGCCGATTCTCGCCGGCCAAGGCTGGGGCGACACGCCGGGCATGCTGGATGCGTGGCTCGCCTTCTTCGCGCTCTGCTTGGGCGCTTCGGCGCTCTATCTCGTCAACGACGCGTTCGACATTGCCGCCGACCGGCGCCACCCGCGAAAGCGCACGCGCCCGTTCGCGAGCGGCGAGCTTTCGCCGGCGTGGGGCTTGGCGGCGGCGTTAGCGCTAGGTGTTGGCGCGCTGGCGCTGGGCGGCGCGGCCGGCGTCGGCACCTGGGTGGCGGCGTACATGGCGCTCTCGGCGTTTTATACGCTGTGGCTGAAAAAGCTGGCGATCGTCGATGTGTTCGCGCTCGCGTTCTTCTACGTGCTGCGCGTGCTGATCGGCGCGGAGGCGACGGGCTTCTTTGCCTCGTCCTGGCTGCTCGCGTTCTGCGGCTTCTTTTTCCTGAGCCTGGCGCTGGTGAAGCGCGTGACCGAGATCGAAGGCGCGCCGCTCAATACGCGCCGCGGCTATCGCCCCACCGATGCGCCGGCGCTGAAGACGATGGGCATGGCGTCGGCGTTCGTCTCGAGCCTGGTGCTTGCGCTTTATGTGCAGAGCAGCGTGGCGCTCGCGCACTATACGGCGCCTGATTTTTTGTGGGCGTTGCCGGCGGCGGCGATCTTCTGGCTCTGCCGCGTCTGGCTGCTCACCGTGCGCGGCGAGATGCACGACGACCCGATCGTGTTCGCGTTCCGCGATGGCGTCTCGCTGCTGGTGGGTGTGACGACGGCGGCGGCGTTTGCGATGGCGGCTTTGGGGTGATCGCGTTCGGCAAAAGAAGAAGGGCGCGGAGGGGGAGCTTCCTCCGCGCCCTTCTCTTTCAGGCCGCGCTTGGGGCTGGGCGGGTCGTCAGGGCTAGGTGACGATGAGCGCGGCTTGATTGAGGGTCGCCATGGCGAGCGGCGCGAAGACGGCGCAGGCGGCGATGAGAGCGTAGAGCTTGGTCATGTCCCGATCTCCGCTTAGGCGACGATTTGCGCGGCTTGGTTCAGCGTGGCGAACGCGACAGGGGCGAACACGGCGCAGGCGGCGATCAGGGCGTAAAACTTGGTCATTGCTCTTGCTCCTCTTGTCCGAAGCGGCGTCGCTTCGATGAGGAGAAGGTAGCGAGGCGTGGGGCGGCGAGATGTGACCGCGGGCACAGGTCGTTAGCTCCACGAGCGCCGCTTTGGGCCCGGAGAAGACATTGGCCATCGCAGCGAGAACGCCCATGATGCGGCCGTCAGGCTGCGTGTGGCGTTGAGAGGTGAAGGATGGACGCAGACGTCTCCAGGGAGCGCCAAGCGACCGCGCGTCAGGCGATCAAGTCGCTCTATGGCAAGCCCAAAGGTGAATGCGGGCCGACGCTCTTTGTGTCTCACCACCTTGAAGAGATTGAGCCTGAGTATTGGCTCAGGACGGTCGGAGTTCAGAAACCAAGTCCCGAACAGATTTTGGACGCCCTGGTGTTCGTAGACTCCTGGACCTCTGGTAGCGGCGACACCGACAATACCTTTGACTTCGGCCTGCCGGGAAACGTGTCCAACTACCTTCTCTCCGTTCGATTTGAAGACGAGGGGCGCGTGCAAGAGGTGTCGATGGAAAGCTGACGGCGCGCCCATTCATCAGACTAAGCGAAGGTCTGCTTCCGGCGAAAAGCGGACGCTAAGACAGTAACCGCGCGTCTCTGCCTTGTTTCTTCAGCAGCGATACCGCCTCCTTGTCGAAGCTCGCGAATGTATCGCCGCCTAAGCTTGCGCCTTCGAAGGCGATGACGCCGTCGGCGAAATCGCCGCCTGCCTCGAGCGCGATGAGTCCCGCCTCCACTGCGGCGCGATTAGTTGTGACTTTTGCGCCGTCAATGAGTTTACGTATCGCGACGGCGACATCCGCCTTTGAAATTCCGTACACACGCCACAGCACCCAAACGAATTCGCAGAGAGCGGAGGGCGTGACAGCCACGATCTCCGCGTTCTGCAGCATCGCTTGCGCGGCGCGCGTTCGTTTTGGGTCATCGATTACGATCGCGCGCGCCAGGACGTTGGTGTCCGCGGTGATTCTCACTTGGGCTTTCCGAGGAGGCCGGCCCAACCGTCTCGCGCGATCTCGTTCATTTGCTCGATCGAAACGGGCGGGCCCTCATGTTTGAACATCCCGAACACCTCCGAGATATCTCCGCTTGGCGCGGCGCTTACTTCGATGCGGCCGTCGGGAAGTTTCTCGACGTTGATCTGGTCGCCAGGCGCGACACCGAGATGCTCAAGAATGTCCTTCTTGAGCGTTACTTGGCCTTTCGCGGTGACTGTGAGCGTGCTCATGGAATTAACGTAAGGCAAATATGCCTTACCGTCAAGCTTCGTCGCGCAGCCAGCGCTCTTTGAGCGTTTCGCGATAGACGCGCAGCTTCTCGTCCTTGTTTGCGCCGAGGTCGTACAGCAGGTCCCAGGAATAGAGGCCGGTGTCGTGGCCATCGTCGAAGACGATGCGCACGGCGTAGCGGCCGACGGGTTCGGCGCGTTCGACCAGCACGTTGGCTTTGCCGGTCGGCGGCGGCAGCGGCGTCCCGCCATGGCCCTTATTCTCGGCGCTGGGGCTTTCCACGCGCAAGAGCTCGAACGGAATGTCGAAGCTCGCGCCGTCATCGAAGCTGATGCGCAGGCACTTGGCGCTGCGGTCGAACACGAGGTCGGTCGGCCATGGGCGGGTGATCGGTTCGGCGCTCATTCGTCGGGGCTCAGCTCTCTGGCTTCATCGATCAGCATGATTGGCACGCCGTCGCGGACGGGATAGGCGAGGCGCGCGGCGTCGCTGATCAGCTCTTGGCGCGCTCTATCATAGCGCAGCGGCGTGCGCGTCTGCGGGCAGACGAGCACTTCGAGCAGCTTGGGATCGACGTCACTCATTGCATCGGCCGCGAGCGGTCGCCGTCGTCGGCGGCGACGTCCCATTCCAGCAGTGCGATCAGCGCGCGGGCGCGATCGGCCAGGTCGGGCGTTTCCAGCAGAGCCTGCTTGGCGGCGGCGTCGAACGGGCAGATCTGCGCGGCGACGTTGATGACAGTCTCAGTCGGCGCTTCGTCCACCGAGTCCCAATCAACATTGAAGCCATGCAGCGCGGCGTAGGTTTTGAGCGAGGTCATCAGCTTGCCGCGGTCGATGCCGCGGTCGCTGGAGGGCGCGAAATCTTGGGCGAAAGAATCGTAGGAGACCAGCGCCTGACGATAGGGCGTGCCGGGCTTGAGTTCACGCTCGAAATTGAAGCGGGTGACGCCTGTGAGCGTAATGAGATAGCGCCCGTCGTCGGTTTCCGAGAAAGTCGTGATGCGACCGACGGTGCCGACATCGGCGAGCTGCGGCACGGGCTCCTGCTCTTCGCCGGTGGCCGGCTGGATCATGCCAATCAGGCGATCGCCGCCGAGCGCGTCGTCGATCATGTTGAGATAGCGCGGTTCGAAAATGTTGAGCGCGAGGACGCCCCGCGGATAGAGGATCGCCCCTTCCAGCGGAAAGAGCGGGATCGTCTGCGGCAGGTCCGCAGGCTTGCGATAGCCGAACGCGCTCACGAGAACAGAATCGCCGACAGCCGGCGGCGTCCTTGCTTGGCGACATCGGACGTGAGGCCCGCGGCTTCGAAAATCTTCAAGAGTTGCGTGCGCGCCGCGCCTTCATTCCAGTCATGCTCTTTTTCGATGATGGCGAGCAATTGGTCGGCCGCGCCCTGGAAATCGCCGCGCGCGGACAGCGCTTCGGCGTAATCGTAGCGCGCTTGCCAATCGTCCGGATTGGCGGCGACCTTCTGGCCAAGCTCGTCGTCTTCGCCGGCGCCATTGGCTTTGCCGGCGAAATCGAGCGCGGTGCGCACGCTGGAGACGTCGGGATCGTTCGCTTTGTCTTCCGGGACGTGACCCAGAATCTCACGCGCTTGTTCGGGATCGCCGGCGGTCAATGCCACGCGCGCCATGCCGGCGATGGCTTTGACGTTTTCCGGATCGAGCTGCAGCACCGCGGTGTAGCCTTGCGCTGCGCCGCCGATGTCGCCGAGCTTCAGCGATTCCGCGGCTTGCGACAGCAAGGGCTCAATCTCAGCGCTCATGTCGGCGCCGGCGAGGCGATCGACGAAGAGCTTGATCTGGCTCTCGGGGATCGCGCCCATGAAGCCGTCGACCGGACGGCCTTGGTCGAACGCGTAAACGGCCGGAATCGATTTCACGCCGAGCTGGCCGGCGACGCCCGGGTGTTCATCGATATTGATCTTCACCAGGCGCACTTTGCCGCCCGCGCCGCGCACGGCTTTTTCCAGAGGCGGGCCGAGCTGGCGGCAGGGGCCGCACCACGGCGCCCAGAAATCGACGATGACGGGCGTCTCGCGCGATTGTTCGATCACGTCTGCCATGAAGCCCTGGTCGGAGCCGTCCTTGACAACGTCGGAATTTGGCGCAGGCGCGCCTTCTAGAATGGTCATGCAAATCCTCGTTCAGCGAAGAACATGGGCCGCTCAGCCCTCGGGTTCAATTCGGTGCGGCTTGCCGTCGGCGTCGAAGGCGAGGCGGATCGGCTCGCGGCCCAGCGCGCGGATGAATTTGAGGAGATCGCCGGGGCTGACAGCTGTCGTCGCGTCATTGCGCAGTGGGTGGAAATTCACCGGGTCGTGGGCGAGCAGGGCCTCGTCGAGCAGGAGTGTTACGCGCTGCTCCGGGTCGTTGATCAGGGCGTAGAGCGTGACCGAGCCGGGCGTGACGCCAAGGTGCTGCATCAGCAGCTCGGCGTTGCCGAAGCTGAAGCGGCCGGCGCCGATCAGCTTGGAGACGGCGTTCAAGTCGATCTTGGTCTCGCCGAGCGCCGACAGCAGGAAGAGCGCGCCCTTTTTGTCCTTCAGGAACAGGTTCTTGGAGTGCCCGCCCGGCATTTGCGCTTTAAGGTCGGCGCCTTCTTCGACGGTGAAAACGGGCCGGTGCCGCGTCGTCGTGTGGGCGATGCCGAGGGCGTCGAAGCGGGCGAAGAGATCCTCAGGGCTCGCGGGCTGCATTGCCTCCCCTTGGCGCATGGGGCCGTGAACGTCTAGGGAGGGGGCAATGAAACTCACCTGTTATCAAGTCGATCCCCAGCCGGCCGAGCTTGTGCCGGGGTCGCCCGACCGCGACTGGATGGACCGCTTCTCGGATCGGCACCCCTATCGCTGCCTGCCGCTGGTGGTGGCGAACACCACGGGCTGGGCGCTGCTCTCGCCCGTCAGCTTCACCGCCACCTGGAACGGTGGGCCGCTGACGACGGACATCCGCCTCGATCCCGACGACGATACGCCGCGCGGCTTGCTCGACCGCTGGGCCGTCTCGCACTTCTCTGGCGGCGTGCTGACGTTCCATACCGGCTATCTCTTCCGCACCGATCCGGGCTGGGACATCTGGGTCGGCGGGCCGCCCAATCACGTGAAAGACGGCATTCAGCCGCTCACCGGCGTGGTCGAGACGTTCTGGCTGCCGTTCCCCTTCACGATGAACTGGCGCTTCACGCGTCCGGGCATGATCTCGTTCAAGAAGGGCGAGCCGTTCTGCTTCATCATGCCGATCCCGCACGAGCAGATCGATGACGTGCAGCCGATCGTGAAATCGATCCACGACGATCCGGAGCTGAAGCGCCAGTACGAAGCCTGGGGGCAAAGCCGCACCAACTTCCTCAATCGTCTTTCCGATCGCGACAGCGATGCGGTGAAGCACGGCTGGCAGCGCGATTATTTCCGCGGTCGCACACCGGAAGGGCACGTCGCGCCGGACAGCCACATCAGTCGCCGGCGCCTCAAGCCACCACGCAAGGCTGAGCCGGGAGAATGAGCGTGCTCGGCCGGCGCGGGCAGGTGGTGTGGGACAATCACGCCTGCGCGCCGCTGCGGCCAGGCGAGACCGATTTTCTGCCGACGCTGGAGCGCTATCGCGACGCCGGCTTCACCATGGTGAGCCTCAACATCGGCTTTGCCGATAATCCGGCGGAGCAGCAGCTCGCCATGCTGGCGACATTCCGCGACTGGCTCGCCGCACGGCCGGATCAATACGCGTTGATCTCAACCGCCGACGATGTGCGCCAAGCTTCGCGCGACGGGCGGTTGGGTGTTGCCTTCGATATCGAAGGCATGGCGCTGCTTGAAGGCCAGCTCGAGCTGATGGCGAAGCTCTATGCGCTCGGCGTGCGCTGGATGTCGATCACCTACAATCGCAACAACGCCATCGGCGGCGGCTGTCAGGATGAAGACGGCGGCCTGACGCCTTTCGGGCGCGAGGTGATCGCCGGGGCCAAGCGCGTTGGCATGGTGGTGTGCTGCTCCCACACGGGCCATCGCACCTGCCGCGATGTGATGGAAGCGAGCGAGAACCCGATCATCTTCTCCCACTCAAACGCGTCTGCGGTTTATAAGCACGCGCGCAATATCGGCGACGATCTCATCGTCGCCTGCGCGCGCACCGGCGGCGTGGTCGGCGTCAACGGCATCGGCAGCTTCCTCGGCGCCAACGACAATCGCGTCGAGACCTATGTGCGCCACTTGGATCACATGGTGCAGCTGGTCGGCCCGGCCCACGTCGCCATCGCGCTCGACTATGTCTTCGACGCGAGCGAACTCGACGATTACATTCGCGCGCACCCGGCGCTGTTTCCGGCCAGCGAGGGCTACGCCACTGGGCTCAAAATGGTCCCGCCCGAAGCGCTGCCGGAGATCTGCGAGGCGCTGGTGCGCCTGGGCTACACCGACGACGACCTCGAACTCATCCTGGGCGGCTCGCTGCTGCGGGTGGCGGACGCGGTGTGGCGGGCGCCGGCTTAACCTTTGACCGGCTGTAAGGGCGCCCAGGGCCCCTTGCTTCCGGACGCGCGCTCTGCGATATGAGCGCCCTTCTCAGCCCCGGGCTCGACCTGGGGCACCCCACGGATGCGGGCGTAGCTCAGGGGTAGAGCACAACCTTGCCAAGGTTGGGGTCGTGAGTTCGAATCTCATCGCCCGCTCCAAAAGTCTGACCCTTAAAAGTCTGATTTTGCAGCGAAAAACTGCTGTGGCTTTGTAGGATTCATACAAGGAATCCTACAAATCTCGCGGTTTTGGCGTGCGTTGGCATCGGCTTTGCGGAGCGAGATGCCGACATGGCTAACAACAAGACGACTGATCTTTACCTCACTGAGCGCGCTGCCGATGGCGGCGGCGAACTCATTCGCGGGTACCGGCGTGGAGTCCCCGAAGACGTTCGCGCAAAGGTCGGCAAGCGCGAATGGGTGAAGTCCTTCGGTGCCGTCCCCAAGCATGAAGCCCTCCGCGAGATCGCGAAGCTTGCGAGCGTCCATGACAACCTAATCAAGCGCCTTCGCAACGGCGGCGAGATCACACTAGACGAGAACGCCGCGCGCGCCGTCGAGGCCGAAGCCCAAGCTCTAATGGCGAAGGGAAAAAGCGGCGACGATGCCCTAGACGAATTCTTCTCTGCGGCTTTCGGCCGTTGGCTAGAGCGTCACGCCGACCGCTACGCCGCCGCACGCGCTCAGCAACCTAGCGGACGAATTGCGCTGCCGCTGGAGCCCTTGGGTCTGGACTCCCATGAACGCGCGGTCATCGCCGCCGTTGACGCAGGCGGGCGATACGTGCCGGCGAAGATCGCACTGAGCGAAGCCTATGCCCGCGACAAGCGCTTGCACGTCCCCGCCGCCGGCCGCGATGAAAGACCCTATGCGCTCGCGGTCTCCAGCTTCACGGTCTCGCAAGGTGATATGGACTTGCGCTCAATCCATCGCGAGCACGTGATTCAATGGATTGCCGACTGTCGCGCCAAAGATCAGGCCGACAATACCATTAGACGCCGCGCCGAATGTCTGAGCGCCATTTGGAAGCGTTGGCATAAGGACTATGGGATCGTCGCCGCGAATCCGTTCGCAGAATTGAAGCTGTCAGCAGGGAAGAAGGCCGAAGCCAAGCTCCCGTTCGCCCGCGTGCATTTGGAGGCGATTGACGCTTACATCGCGAAGGCCACGGGCAAGCGCAAGCACGCGAAGACTCACGTCATTTGGACGCTGCTGAAACACACGGGCGCGCGGCCGGCGGAGATCGCGGGCCTAATGCCCGAAGACGTTTTTCTAGACGATGCCGTTCCCTTCGTTTGGATTCGACCCAACGCCTTGCGCCGCCTAAAGACCGCATCGTCAGCGCGGATGATTCCGCTTGTCGGCGAAGCCCTGGAGGTCATGCGCGAAGTCATGAAGGCGCCGGCGGGGCGCGGCGTCTTCTATCCCGACGACTTCAAGTGGCAAAACGTCAGCGATGCCTTGAACATGGGCTTGCGTCGTGTCGGCATCGCGCGAGGGCGCCTCAGCGCCGGCAGCTATCGCCACACGATGAAGGCCGCGCTTCGTGTCGCTGGCATTCGCGAAGACCTTCAGCGTTATGCGTTGGGTCATGCCGGCGGCGCCGTCGCCGACAACTACGGCGCTCCCGATGCCCTGCTAGAGGAGTTGCGCGATGCCTTCGAAAAGGCGTTGCCGAAGTTGGGTGAGGTCAACTTGCGAATCTTCAAGCCCGCCGAGCTGGAGATCAAACCAAAAAGGAGAACGCACGATGAAACTCTGCGGAAATTGCCGCGCGTTGCTTGATCGCACGCGACGCGTAAAGGTGCACGCCAGCCTCATGCTACAGGAGTCGCGCCACATAGTCGCGCCCCAGGGCGACGCGAGCGAGCGCGACTACGAGTGTTTAGAGTGCGGCACCCAGTGGATGAATGAGCCCGGAACCGCTGGCATGGGCTGGATGCTGCGTAGCAGGCGCGCGTAGACTCACCCCTGCGTGAACAATGACACCAGTAGCGCCAATGCAGAAATCGCCATTGAAATGCCGGCGATGATGTTGGCTCTTCGAGCCTGATTCAATGCCCCTTCCGTTATTTGCAGCGCCTGTCTCTGGGATTCTTCATCTTTAGGGCCCAGCCAATTCGCCGCCCACACTGCTCGCGATCCAACATAGAGGCCGCGACTTAGTCTGAGCCGAACGGCTTCAGGTCCATCGGCTTCGAGCTGCTTGATAAAGTCTTCCCGGTTCATCACTCACATCGTATATTTTTGCGCGAGTTTCAGAAGCCATTCGGCTTCGCGTCGTGGTAGCTGCGTCGGACGCAAGCGCTCTAGCTCGGTTACGCGATCTTCCTCTTCGATGCTGCTGAGAAGAGGTTTGATCGCAGCCACAGAGGTAATGAGATCGCGGATGCTGATTCCATCGATGCCCGACAAAAGCTCTGTGTCATACGCGATGAAGGACGCATATTTCTCGCGGTTCTCAGTCGGCGGTTTGTCGTAACGCGTCTGAGAGTCGAGCATTTCGTACTCGTGATCGCGCAACCACGGGGCCCGCTCGCGAATGAGTTCTTGGCAGCGGTGATGCCACTCCCTGAGATCACGCTCTTCTTTCGTCTCTCGCTTGCGCTTGCGAGGCGTGAAATCGTTCGCCGGTGTCGGCAGGGAGTCGGCGATCGGGGAGGGTTTCGGCTTGGCCATATGGTCCTCAGGCGGGACGACGATGCTGGCCGGCGGGGGTTAATAGCCTGTTTACAAACTGTGAAGGTCGAACCCGAAATCCTGGTGGGAATCCGAACGTCGCGGACCCTTCGCACAATAGCGGCGGCCAAATGGGCGTCGCAATCGGGGTGAACACTCGCGCCTTTCAGTGAAGGCCTTTTCAGATGACCGATAGCGAACGACAGAAACGTATTGCTGATATCATTGCGCTTCAGAATTGGAGCGCGGCGACGTGGAAGCAGCGACTGGCAGCGCGCATTTATGAGCGGATCGCCCGGCGAGGCGAAGGCAACGCCGGGACTGCCTAGCGACTAGCAAACAAAACCGCTGCGTGATCGCGCGGCGCTGCGGCGGCGTTGACGCGAACGCCGCGCCGCGACTCCGCCGGCGCACATACGAAATCCAACTCGAATTCGCCCATGGTCTCCGGCGTCACATATTCCCATGGACTCGCCCGCGAACTCGAAGGCAATACGCTGCCATCGGCGCCGTAGTGCGTTGTCTGGAGAAAGCGCATCTGGCGCGTAGTGCAGTTGTATTCGCGGAAGGAGACGCCGTACTCGCCTGCGAATTCGGAGCTGCTGTAAGGCGCGTGGAAAAACCACGTCCAAGCCCGGCGGGTGTTGGGAGTCGGCGCCGTGATTGAGGCCGCGTCAACGTAATCGACTAGGGTATGGCGGCCGGCGCCGTCCTGGGCGCCGCCGACTAGCCAGATTTCGCGTTGCTGCGCCGACGCCGACGCCGCTGAGGCCAAGAGCGCGGCAAGGGCCAAAAGGGTTCTCATACCCTCTCATAGCAATTTGAGGTTGACCGGAGGTAAGGGTTCGAACCCTGTTGCACTGCCTGCGTAATCGCTGGCTCTCGGCGCGCACCGGTGGCTCACCTCCGAGGCCGGCGATCCCGTAAGAGACTCACGTCTATGCGGCGGACTTGCCCTTCATTGCGCGCGACTTTGCAGCAAAGGTCTCGGACGCGTTGTGCATCTTCCAAATACGTTCGAGCGCAGTCCTTTTGCTAGTAGACTTAGCCATCTTGAATGCGAACCGATTGGCAATTGCCACAATGTCGTCTTTGCTCAAGCGATCGTCCACCGACAACTCGCCAAACAAAGATGGAAACTTCTCATCATCATGTTTTGCTCGGGTCAGTGCGTTGACATACGCATCAACGATGTTTTCGCCGGGCAACGGTGTTGGCCGGTGCGGCGAAAAGGCCTTATGCAGGGTTTCGATGAACGAACGAATCGCCATGTCTTGACGGTCGTTCAGAATAGTTTTGAGGATGTTAAACGCGTCCCGCACCGGAGGCTTGGCGGCGCGCTCCAAGAAGTCCTCAAAAACTATAAGTACGAAGTGTACCTCGCGAACTTGAGGGCGCTCGCCAACCTCGAAGGAAGGTTCTAGCTCCAGCGATTGCAACTCCGAAACGGTGCGCTTGTTGAACGGTTTGAGGGCCTCCGACATCTCACGAAGCGCGTCGGCGGAGTCCGAAGCGCCGACCTCAGCGATTGCGGATGCAAGTGCGTCTAAGTGCCTTCGGAGTTCGGTAAATTTCATCGTTCAGCCAACCTAAGCGCCACTTCCCTTCCCAGCCGTTCAAACATCTCCCTGACCGTGTCGTTGCCGGCAGCATACACCACAGTCTCACCTGCGTGGTTGGCGATGACAGCTAGCTTCTGAATAAATGTGGTTTCGGGTAGTAATTTTGCAGGGGGCGCCGATAACCGGCGTTCCTTTTGAACACGCTCTAAGGCTGACCTAAGCGCTGCAACCCCCTGACGCTCTGCGACTGATAGGGGAGGATCGTCGTCCGGATTCTCCTCCATCTTGCGGCCGATGTTGTGCATCGTCATCGAGCCAACCACGCCGACGACCTTGAGGTGAGGGCAAACCCCGCTCTCCTTCAGTCCTTCGAGTTCGTTCACAAAGGTTGCGACTGCATCGCCCGATAGGCCGTCAAGAATGGTGGGAATGAGCACATGGGTGCTGGCGCAGAATGCCTGAATAGCGCCCGTGGTCATTCGAGGCGGCGCATCGATGATGATTTTGCTGAAAGTGTTTTGCACACGCTCATCAAGCAGCAACTCCGCGAGCTTATAACGAACGTCAATCTTGTCTGCATCGACAAGCCAGCGGACCATTGCCCGATTTTCGGCGCGAGCAAGGTCATAGTAAGCCGGAAGCGCATGCGCGGTCGGAATGCGCTCAATACTCTCTAAGATTTGCAGCAGGTGTCCGGCGTCCATGGAGTCGGCCACAACACGCGCTGCTTTGGAATGCTCGCCTATCATGCGCGAGCGATCAACTAGCATGGATGAGAGCGACCCCTGGAAGTCGAGATCGATCAGCAGAATTTTCTCACGCTGATCGAGCGCATAGAAGGCTGCGAGATTTGCTGCGATTGTTGTCTTGCCGACCCCACCCTTGAGGTTTGCGACGGTGATGATGGGGATACTTCCGCGCATCTTCATCGCGTAGTCGACTGGAGGCTTGATTGGGCGCGTCAGCCAGACACCGTCTCCCTTCACCGCGTCGATGGCGCGGCGAAGCCTCCCCTCGGCTGCCCATACGTCGGCGATTTTGTGAAAAGCCCGAACGACCGCTTTGCGAGCGGGAGCGATAACCAGCGTTACAACAATACCGCCTATCAGAGTAGCGATGACGCCGATGGTCAGTTCGGACTGAAGCAGGTCAGATAACGCTGCTGAAAGTCGATCCCAGAAGTCCACGCCGCCTCCCCCTAGATGCCCGAACTAAGGCTAATGCACGCGGGGCGCGAGTTCTATGGGGGATTTCGAGTTGTCCGAGTTGATAGTGGCGAAGCGCAGCCGCTCGAAAGGTCAAACGCCAGCCAGCTTCGTCGCTCGCCGCCATCCCAGACAAGCGCAAGGGCGGGGCCTAATTTCCCCTGAGGTCATGCGCGCCGACCCTGCTTCTTTCTAAGATAATCGACGATGTCCCAATGTTGGGTGCCCAAGCGCCGAGGCGCGACTTGATGCGCGGCGCGGAGGTCGGCGGCGAGCGCCGCCGCGTTCAGGCCAAATGTCGATAGCTCTCTAATCGCTTGCTGATCATAGTCATCCACATCGGCTACCTGCCAAATGTATGCGAGGCTTCGGCGAGTGGCCGCGATGTCCTGTGGAAACGCGAAAGCTCGCTCACGCAAGTCGTGTGACAGCCACTGATATGCGGGGCTCTGTGGGAGCATTGGGGCATCGGGCAGCGAGCCGACGTTGCCAGGCTCTTGCATCTCATGATGATCAGGTTCGGCGTCTGACAGCTTCTCTGCGCATGCGATAGCGTAGCCCTCAAACTCGAATGCGAGAACGTGGGCGAGGTACGTCACCGCGTCCGTCTTCTCCTTCTCATGCCTCCGATGTTGGACATAAGCAGTGATGCCGGCGCCAGCGGCGCCGCCGCCGATGATCGCCGCAACGAAGGAGAGAAGAAATTGCTCCCAACTCATACCGAACCCAACACCAATGCCCAGGCGATGAGCAAAGCACGCATGGCAACCTCCTGGCGCTGTCATTGATGGGAGTCGCGGACGATGTCATTTCGAACCCTGGATTCGAACCCATATCGGCGGTTCGAAGTCACCAAGACACCTGGGGCGGGTGTCAACAGGCACGAACGTGCCCGTTGTCAATGGGTCTCACAAGACCCATAGCCTCGACGCGGATTTGCGCTGTGGTGAGCCCCATGAGTGACCAAGAAATCTTCGAGTTGATGCGCCGTTAAGAGCGCAAGCAAGCTGCCGACGCCGGCATCTACAAGCGCTTCAACGCCGCTGAACGAGCCGGCGACAAGGCCGTCATCGCGGCTTGCAATCGCCGTTGGAGTCGGCTGGCTCGCGAAGAGGATGAGATGGCGCGCCTCGCGGTTTCGACGCCGTCCAGCAGCGTCATCGGCATCGCCTACAAATTGGCGCTGTGGCGTCGGGAGTCGGCGCAAACCGGCTTTGAAAACCCGCTCGATCTCTTCGCGTTCGGTGCCTATCGCGATGCCGTCCGACTGGCGAAACTCCTGGAGCTGCGGCATCCGAAGGACCGGCGCGAGCTGGCGCAAGCGCGGCGATGGACCTGCAATCTGGTTTAATAAGTCCCGATTTGATTGTCCGCTTTCCTGTCCAGTACCAGGGGCCAAACTCCCCCCGTAGGGGAACTCCCCCCGTGGGTCCCTGGTGCGCTTCTCCTGGAAATTCCGTGATGATGATGCGATCGAACGCGGCGGCGCGAGCAGCCTTTCTGGCGCGATGGTCGCGGGGCCTTTGCGATTAAGCGGGGTGGGAATCAACGCCGCAGCGCGGCGCGTTTAATCGCGATTCAACGCTGTCGCCAATGCTTCGCGGCAGTAGCGTTTGACGCTTGCGACAGAGATATCGAAGTGCGCCGCCGTCGCTGAAGCGCTGGCGTCGTTCGCACGGCGCCACGCCGCGACCTCGTTGGCGTCTGCGGCCTTTGGGCGCCCAAGGGAGTCTTTGCCGCGATGTGTTTTGCCCGTCAGCGCCAAGCTCGCTCGCGCACGAGCGCGGCCGTCTGAGCAACGCAAATAAATCCGCTGCCGCTCCATATCCGCGACCTGAGCGAGAACCGCCAACACGATCTCTCCGGCACCCCGGCCGATGGCTCCGATGCCGAGCACTTCAACAGTCGCGCCGATCTCAATCAATCGGCGCACGGTAGCTTGGACGTCCAGGGCATCGCGACCTAAGCGATCGACTGCATACACCGAGACCGTGTCTCCGGGCCGAACGTAGGCCAGCAGGCGGGCGAACTCTGGCCGCTGGGCTGCCGGGACGGTGCCGCTGACTCCCTCGTCGGCGAACTCCCTGTCAAAGCCGCTGCCCATGGCATGGCGCTGCGTCTCAATCGATTGGTCGCCAGTGGAGACCCGATAGTATGCGATCCGGCTCAAAAGGTACCCTTCGAAAGCAAATGGATCAAAACCCCCTTAAACCGGGGGTCTTGGGCCGTTTTCAGCTTGGCTCAGAGCTTACAACTTTTGGGCCAACCAATCATGCGGAAAGAGCGTGAATCGCGCGGTTTTATTGGGCTTTCTGCGCGTTTGAATTTCTCGTTTTGGCGCACTGATGGCGCTGGGTGCAGAGGGTTAAAGGCGGCGTTGAAATTTCGTGGTTAACGGGCTGGGCCGGCTCAAAAAGCTCGCCGCGAGCCCAATTTGCTGACGAAAGTTAACCATGTCGCCGCGAGCCCGGCACGCAGCGTGCTTTCCGAGCCGACGATGACTTCAATTGTTCTGATCCTTGCCGATACGCCCGAAGGCGTCGTCGTCACTCGCGTAGGCGACGGCGGCGGCTATGGCGACGGGATTACGTTGGCGCTGGCGCTGGAGCAATACGCGGCGGCGCTGGCGGCGCGGCCCGGCCTCTTGGCCGATGTCACGCCAGCCCAGACCCAAGCCGCTGCCTCAGCCGCCGCTGAGCGGCTGGCGTCGCCGGTCCGCGCCGTGACCTGACCCAACACAGGCGGCGCGCCCTCGCCGCCGGCCCGGCCTCGCCTCCGACTAGCGGGGGGCCATGAC
>JAEYPY010000069.1 GCA_023410295.1 Pseudomonadota bacterium
CAACCGACGCGCACCGAGCCCGCGGCGCCCGCGCCCGAAACCCCGCCGCCGCAACCGCAGCCGCAACCTCAAGCGGAGGCGCCAGCGCAAGCCGCACAGGGTGATGAATGAACCCGCTGCGCGCGCTCTCTCGCGGTCAGCTGCGCGCGCTGGGCTTTGCGCTCGCCATCGCCAGCGTGATCTTGCCGGCGCTGCCGTTCGGCCCGCTGTTCGCGCAACCGCCGTTGCCGTTGGCGGTGCTGTGGGCCGCCTATGGCTGGGCAGCTGAAGATGAAAGCGGCTGGCGCGCGCCGGTGACGCTGACGCTGCTCGGGCTCTTGCACGATCAGCTCGCCGGCGGACCATACGGGCTCTTTGCCGTGCTTTATCTCTCGGCGTTCCTCATTGGCCGCATCGCCGCTGTCGCCATGTCGGCGCCGAACCTGGTTTCGCTGTGGGGCGGTTTCATCGTCACCGCACTCATAACCGTCGGCGTTGCCTATGTGGTTGCACCGCTCGGCCTGGGCGACAACGTTTCCGTTGCGCCTTATGCTGAAGCGGCGGTGATCACGGCCATTCTCTTTCCGCTGGTGCGCCCGCTTTACATGAGCGCATCCGCCAACCTTCGCTCGGGGCAACGCCGATGAAGGGCAAACGCGTAGGCTCCACGCTCCCCAAGCGCGACGCGAACGTGATCTTCTCGCGCCGCGCGGCGCTTTTGTCGTTCGTCGGCGTCGGCGTGCTGGGCACGATCCTCGTCCGCATGGGTCAGCTGCAGGCGACGAACCTGATCAGCCAGGAATACAGCGACGCGGCCGATGAAAACCGCTTCGACACGCGCATCATCCCGCCGCCGCGCGGGGTCATCTATGATCGCTTCGGCACTATCCTCGCCCAGACCAGCAAGGATTATCAGGTCTCTGTCGTGCAGAACGACGTCGAGAACATGGAAGAGGTGGTCGGCAAGGTCGCGCTGATCTTGGGTCACGACGCCGAATGGGCGCGCCGCGCCATCATCCGCGTGCGCGGAGGTTCGCGCTATGAGCCGCAGCCGCTGAAGGAAGGGCTGACCTGGGAAGAGTTCAACGCCATCAATGTGCGCTTGCCGGAGCTGCGCGGCATCGTCGCCACGTCGGCGGATGTGCGCGCCTATCCCTATGACGTCGTCTATGCGCACCCGATCGGCTACGTGCAAAAGCCGACGCAGCGCGACATCGACCGCGCGCTTGAGAATCCCGAAGAGGGCGAGAGCCGCGCGATGTATTTGCGCAATCCGCACGTGCGCGTCGGCAAGGCCGGGCTCGAAGCCTCGATGGAGCCGGCGCTGCACGGGCGCGCCGGCTATCGCAAGGTCATTGTCAACGCGCGCGGCGTAGAGCAGGGCGAGGACGAAAGCGAACGGCGCGAACCGCAGCGCGGCTCTGGCCTGGTGCTGACGCTCGATCATGAGCTGCAGCGCACCGCCATGCAGAATTTCGGCGAGCAATCTGGCTCGGCCGTCGTCATGGATATCCATAACGGCGACTTGCTGGTGATGGCCTCGGCGCCGGGCTTCGATCCCAATCTCTTCGTCAACGGTATCGGCCAGCGCGATTTCGACGCTTACAATCTCAACGAAAAGAAGCCGCTCTACCATAAGGCCGTTACCGGCGTTTATCCGCCGGGCTCCACCTTCAAAATGATCGTCGGCATCGCCGCCAAGCAGGCTGGGCTTGAAGATGGCTGGCGCGCTAGCTGTGGCGGCGGTTTCTATTATGGCGGCCGTACTTGGCACTGCTGGAGCCGTCACGGCAGCGTCGATCTGCACGGCGCCATCAAGCACTCGTGCGACGTCTACTTCTACCAAGCCGCGCTCCGCGCCGGACCCGAACGCATCGCCGCGGTGGCGCGCCAGTTCGGCCTTGGCCAGCACTTCGACATCAACGTCCCGAACATCCGCGACGGCCTTATCCCCGATCCAACCTGGTGGCGCGAGAACCGCAACGAAGGTTGGACCGGCGGTCTCACCGTCAATTACGGCATCGGCCAAGGCGCTATGGGCGTGACGCCATTGCAGCTCGCGGTGATGGCTGCGCGTCTCGGCAACAACGGCTACGCAGTCAATCCGCGTCTGGTGCGCGAAGCCCCGGGCATTGGTGAGCCGCCCCGAGCGCCGCACATGAGCGGCATTGAATCGGAACATCTCGCCCGCGTGCGCGACGGCATGTACGCGGTCTGTAACGAGCCCGGCGGAACGGCCAACAGCGCCGGCCGGCTTGAACTCGTGCGCCATCCAGAAACCGGCGCGGCCACGCCGGTCTCACCGGAGACGCGCGGCTGGCAGCCGGTGCAGATCGCCGGCAAGACCGGCACCGCCCAGGTGCGCGCGCTCGGCGGCAACCGCGGCCGGCACTATTCCACCATCGAGTGGAAGTACCGCGACCATGCGCTGTTCTGCTGCTTCGGCCCTTGGCACGAGCCGCGTTACGCCTGTGGCGTCATTGTCGAGCATGGGGGCGCGGGCTCTGGTGTGGCCGGTCCGATCGCGCGCGAGATCATGAAGGCGACGCTGCTGCGCGATCCTTCGCGCCGTACGCCGGCGAATCTTGCGCAACTTGAAGGCGGGCGCACCGCATGACCATCGCCGCCTCCCAAGCCCCGCGCACCGTGTTCGACCGTTTCGCCAAACTCAATTGGCCGATCATCACTGTTATTTGCGCGCTCGCCTTCGTAGGCGTGCTGATGCACTTCTCGGTTTCCTCCGGCGCCTGGACGGACATGCCGCTGACGCACGGCATCCGCTTCGCGGTGATGATGGTGATCGTCATCGCCGCCGCGCTCGTGCTCGATGCGCGCTTCTGGCTCGCGATCGCTTATCCGCTTTACGGGATCGCTTTGCTTTTGCTTGTCGCGGTCGAACTTGTCGGCGCCACGCGCATGGGCGCGCAGCGCTGGCTCGATCTTGGGCCGCTCTCGCTGCAGCCCTCCGAGATCATGAAAATTGGCATCGTGTTGGCGCTTGCGCGCTATTACCATCAGCTCGATGCGCGCCGCACCGGCACCGTGCTCTGGATCGTGCCGCCGTTCCTGATGATCGTTGCGCCTGTCGCGCTCGTCATGCACCAGCCTGACCTTGGCACCGCCATGCTGATCTTGATGGCGGGCGTCGTGGTCATGTTTTTGGGCGGGTTGCTTTGGCGCATCATTGCTGCGGGCGCGATTGTGGCGGTCGGCGGCGCCATCTTCGCCTACACCAGCGTGCTGCACGACTATCAGCGCGAACGCGTCAATGTCTTCCTCGGCATCACCGACGATCCGTTAGGCGCCGGCTATCACGTGCTGCAGTCAAAGATCGCCATCGGCTCGGCCGGTCTCTTCGGCCGCGGCTATCTGCAAGGCACGCAAAGCCAGCTCGACTTCCTGCCCGAAAAGCACACCGACTTCATCTTCACCATGATCGTCGAAGAGTTCGGTCTCCTGGGCGGCGCGCTCGTGCTCGGCCTTTTCGGCGCGCTCATGGGTCTCACCATGCAGGTCGCGCTGCGCGCGCGCTCCATGTTCGGCAAGCTCGCCGCCGCAGGCGTCGCCGCGACGCTGGCGTGCTACGTCTTCATCAACACGGCGATGGTGATCGGGCTTGTGCCGGTCGTCGGCATCCCGCTGCCGATGATCTCCTTCGGGGGCACCGCCATGTTCACGCTGCTCGCCTGCTACGCCATCGTCCTCTCGATCGATCTCCACCGCGACCAGCACGGCGCGAGAGGGTGGTTGTGGTAGGCATTCCCCTCGCCCCGCAACGCGGGGGAGGGGTCAGGGGAGGGGGACAGTATCCATCCGCCGAAGCGCCCCCGGCACGAACTTGTTCGCCAGCACAAGCTCCCCCACGCGTGTGATCCAAGCCAAAACATGCTCAGTCCCTTCGCGTACGACACGTTCCTTCACGCGGACAACCAGGAAGCCTTCGCCCTCTAGTCTTTCGGTTCGCTGTGCGTCGAAGACCTTTTGCTCTTCGTCATCGTGAACCGGACCGTCGACTTCGACGATGAGCTTGGGGTTGTGGCACAGAAAATCGGCGACGAAACCGCAGACGGGAGATTGTCGTCGAAAGCCCCAGCCATTGAGCTGGTTTCGTCGCAGGGCTCCCACAGGATTCGTTCGGCGCTGCTCTGCGTTTGGCGCAAGCGTCTTGCGCGTTCGACCTCAGGAGGATGTTTCACTGTCCCCCTCCCTCAATCCCTCCCCCGCTTCGCGGGGCGAGGGAAGTTACCAAGCAGCTCTCTCCGCCATCCAATCGGTCGCGCGCACCAGAGAGTCGATAATCCCCGGCTCGAGCGAGCTGTGCCCCGCATCGTGGACAATCTCGAGCTCCGCTTCCGGCCAGGCCTGTTTCAGATCCCAGGCGCTCTTCATCGGCGTGCACATGTCGTAGCGGCCTTGGGCGATGCGGCAGGGGATGTGACGGAGCCGCGGCGCCTGTTCGAGCAGCCAGCCGTCGCGCTCGAAGAAGCCGCCATTGACGAAGTAATGGCTTTCGATCCGCGCGAAAGCTTCGACGAAGCGGTCCTCGTTGAACCGCGCCGGCAATGCGTTGGGGCCGGCGATCGATATGGTTTCGCCTTCCCAGCGCGCCCACGCCCGCGCCGCGCGCAGCCGCGTCTCCCATTCCGGCGACGTGAGGCGGCGGTGAAACGCACCGACAAGATCGCCGCGCTCGTCTTCTGGAATGGCGCTCACATAGCGCGCGAATGCGTCCGGATAAACGTGGCTCGCGCCTTCCTGGTAGAACCAGTCGATCTCGCTCTTGCGCAGCAGGAAGATGCCGCGCAGCACCAGGCCCGCCACGCGCTCGGGATGCTTGGCCGCATACGCAAGCGCCAGCGTCGAGCCCCACGAGCCGCCAAACACCAGCCACTTGTCGATGCCGAGCTTCTCGCGCACACGCTCGATGTCGGCGACGAGATCCCAGGTCGTGTTCTGACGGAGCTCCGCGTGCGGCATCGAGCGCCCGCAGCCGCGCTGGTCCATCATGACGATGCGATAGCGCTGCGGGTCGAAAAAGCGGCGCATCTCCGGCGACAGCCCCCCGCCGGGCCCGCCATGCAGCGCCACGACCGGGCGTCCGCGCATGTTCCCGCTCTGCTCGACATAAATCGTGTGCAGATCGGAGACCTTGAGCATCTCCGTCTGTGCAGCTTCGATCGCGGGGTAAAGGTCGCGGCGGGGCGGGGGCGTCTGTCCGTACATGCACCTTGGCTACGCGCGTGCGTCCCTTGGTGCAAGGCGCCGCGTCACCCCTCCCTTTAACCTGCGCCGAGTGCTAGGCGCTGATTTGTGGGCGCCTCTTCCGAAAACTCTTTCCTTGCTTCCCGCGCAGCGCGTGTGACGCTGGTGATGTCGTGCCTCTATACGGCGGCTGGCGTCACGCTCGTCTTCCTGCCGCGTTGGCTGGAAGTGGAGCGCCAGCTTACCGGCGCTGAGATCGGCGCGGTGCTCTCGCTCGCCCAACTCGCGCGGATCATCACTGGCCCGGCCATCGCCAACTGGGCCGATGGCGTCGCCGATCGCCGCACGCCACTGCGCGTGCTCTCGCTCTGCACCATCGCTGCGTACGCCGCCTTCTTCTTTCTGGCCTCCGGCTTCTGGCAGCTTTTGTTCGTCGGCTTTGTGGCGCTCTCGCTTTCCGCCGCGATGACGCCGTTGATCGAAGCCGCCACGCTGCGCGCAACCGCCGATGGCAAACTCTCTTATGGTGTCGCCCGCAGCATCGGCTCGATCGCCTTCATCATCGCCAACATTGCCGGCGGCTTACTGGTGGCGCGGTTTGGCGTCGGCGCCGCGGTCGTTTGGATTTTGCTTTCGCTCGTCAGCGTTGCTGCATCTTCGTGGCTGGCGATGCAGCCCGATCCGCCGCCGGCGCACGTCAGCGCCACTGGCGTCGGCAAGAACCGCATCCAGCTTCTGCTCAGCTCGCGCCGCTTCGTGGTGATGATCCTCGCCTGCGGTCTCATCCAAAGCGCGCACGCTTTCTATTACGGCTTCTCGACGCTGGTTTGGCGCGGGCAGGGCATTCCCGCAGACGTCGTCGGTTTGCTCTGGGCGTTCGGCGTCGTCGCTGAAGTCATCTTCCTCTGGTGCTTGCCGCTGATCGAGCGGCGCTTTGCGCCGGAAGCCCTGATCATTGCCGGCGCCGCCGGGGCGGTCATTCGCTGGAGCATCATGGGCTTTGCGCCAGTGGGCTGGATTCTCTGGCCGCTCCAGGCGCTACACGTCTTGAGCTTTGCCGCCGCGCATATCGGCGCGATGCGGCTCATTTTCCGCGAAGCGCCGGAAACTTCCGCCGCGACAGCGCAGACGCTTTATTCGGGTATGTCCGCCGGTCTCCTCATGGGGCTGGCGACGCTTGGCTCCGGCGCGCTCTACGATGCGGTCGGCGCGCAGGGCTATTGGGCCATGGCGCTGCTCGCGGCGGGGGGTGGAATCCTTGCGCTAGTCTTACTGACGCCCGCGCCGCGCACCCCCGCAACACCGCGTTAAGATTTTCGCCTCTCGCGGGAACATCGCGCGGTGCGCGCGTTTGCGTTCTTTGCCTAATGTTTTCTGTTAGCGCTTTAATCTGGGCGGGCAGAATGCCTAAGGGGACGCGCTTTCATGGCCGCTGAGGCCGCATTTGACTTCCAGGAGAACGGCCGTGGGCCAGTCCTGTCGCTGAAAGGCGACTGGACGGTCGACACTATTGCCGGGCTGGAAGCGGATCTGCGCGCACTCACCAGCCGGCTTAAACCCGGCGCCGTGGTCGATGTCGCCAATCTCGGCCGTATCGACGTGGCCGGCGCCTATCTCATCGACCGCACCTTCCGCGAAAGCGAAGCGGGTGACAAAACCCGCATCGCCATCCGCGGCCAGCATGACAGCGCCATGCGCCTTCTCGCCGCCGCCCGCGCCGCCGCTCAGGCTGCGCCGGAACGCTCAGGGGGCCTCACGGGGATCAAAGGCTTCCTCGATCGTGTCGGGCGCATCATGGCGGCGATCGGCGAAGAGATTATCGAAACGATCGGCTTTTTCGGCGAAACGCTCGTCGTGCTGGGGCGGCTCATAACAAAGCCGAACCGGTTGCGCTGGACTTCGATCGTGCACGTGATGGAAGTCGCCGGCCTCAACGCCATGCCGATCGTGGCCTTGCTTTCGTTCTTCATCGGCATGGTGGTCGCCTATCTTGGCGCACGCATCCTGGGCGATTTCGGCGCTTCGGTGTTCACCGTCGAGCTCGTTACCTTCTCGGTGCTGCGCGAATTCGGCGTCGTCATCACCGCCGTGCTCTTGGCCGGTCGCACCAATAGCGCCTTCACCGCCGAAATCGGCGCGATGAAGATGCGTCAGGAAATCGACGCGATGCGTGTCATCGGCATCGATCCGATGGAGGCGCTGGTCGTGCCGCGCGTCATCGCCATGCTGATCATGACGCCGATCCTGACCTTCGGCGCGATGATGGCCGGCATTTTCGGCGGCGTCCTGGTGGCCTGGGCTGAACTCGGCGTCAGCCCGAACATGTTCTTCGCGCGCGTTTCCGAAGTCGTGCCATCGCAACACTTCTGGGTCGGTATGTCGAAAGCGCCGGCATTCGCCGTGGTGCTTGCCATCATCGGCTGCAAACAGGGGCTCTGGGTCGGCGGCGATGTCGGCTCGCTCGGTAGCCGCGTCACCACCTCCGTCGTGCAAGCGATCTTCATGGTCATCCTGATGGATGCGATGTTTGCGCTCTGGTTCCTGGAGATGGACCTGTGAGCGAAGACATCGCCATTCGCGTGCGTGGCCTCGTCACGCGCTTTGGGACTCAGACCGTGCATGACGGTCTCGATCTCGATGTACGCCGCGGCGAAATTCTCGGCGTGGTCGGGCCATCGGGCTGCGGCAAATCGGTGCTGCTGCGGGAGATCGTTGGGTTGCAGGAGATCACGGCAGGGGAGATCACCTTTCCCTATCATGACGCGCATGGGCTTGAGCCGCGCGTGGGCGTGATGTTCCAGGATGGCGCGCTCTTCTCGAACCTGACTGTGCTCGAAAACGTCGAGGCGCCGCTGCGCGAACACACGTCGCTGTCGCCGCATCTCCGGAGCGAGATCGCCGCGCTTAAGCTCTCAATGGCGGGTCTTGGCCCGGATGCACATTACAAGCGCCCGGCGCAGATCTCCGGCGGCATGAGAAAGCGCGCCGCCGTCGCGCGTGCTTTGGCGCTCGATCCTGAGCTTCTCTTTCTCGACGAGCCAACGGCAGGGCTCGATCCGATTGCGGCGGAGAACTTCGACCGCATGACCGAGGAACTCGCGCGCTCGCTCGGGCTTACAGTTTTTTTGGTGACGCACGATCTCGATACGCTGCACGCCATCTGCGACAGGGTTGCGGTTCTCTATCAGGGCAAGGTCGCGGCGCTCGGTACGATCCCGGAGATCGTCGCCGTCGCCGAGGGTTGGGTAAAGGAATATTTCTCAGGACCGCGCGGCCGCGCCGCTGGGCGCGCCGCCGGAGGGTGATGAGATGGAAACGAAGGCCAATTATGTGATGATCGGAACGGCGACCGTGATCGGCGTCGTGCTCATCATGCTGTTTGCGATGTGGATGTCGACCGGAGACCTCCGGCGCGGCTTCAACACCTATGACGTCGTGTTCGACGATCCGGTGCGTGGCCTCACCGAAGGCGGCGAAGTGCGCTTCAACGGCATCAAGGTCGGCGAAGTGGAATCGCTGCGCATCGATCCGGACAACACCAATCGCGTCATCGCCCGCATTCGCGTTTCCTCCGATGTTCCAGTGAAGACCGATACGCAAGCCCAGCTCGAACCGATCGGCCTTACCGGCGTCACGCTGATTCAGCTGACACCCGGCTCGGCGGAAGCGGAACTGCTCCGGCAAGGCGTGTTCGGCGGCCCGCCGCCGAGGTTGCGTGGCCGGGGCAGCCAGATCGATGCGCTGATCACGCGCTCGGAAGATATCGCGCTGCGCGCCAGCGAGGCTATGGCGGCAGTTCGCGATCTTCTGACGGATGAAAACATCGCACGCGTCACGCGCATCGTCGAAAACCTGGAACGTGTTTCCGATCAGCTGGCTTCGCAAGATTCGGTCGTCACCCAGTCGGGCGCCGCCGCGCGGGAAGTCGCGCAGCTTGCGCGACAGATGCAGAGCGATTTGGCTGAACTCGATCAGGTGCTTGGCTCGGTCAATGATGCAGCCGGAGTCGCCGCCGGCGAGACGTTGCCGGAGCTGGCGCTTGCGGCTGAAGAGATTCGCAGCGCTGCCGCCTCGATCAGCCGGGTTGCGCAGAACCTCGAAGAAAACCCATCCGTCCTTACGCCGCGCAGCCCGCGGCCCACCGTGGAGCTGGCGCCATGATGCGCGTTGTTATTCTTCTGACTGCCGCTTCATTGCTCGGCGGTTGCATCTCGCTATTGCCGAAGCCGCCGCCACCGCCGCGAACTTATGTGCTGGAAGCGCAGGACGTGCAGCGTTCGAGCGGACCGCCTGTCGATGCCGTGATTGGCGTTTCCGCGCCGGGCGGGGAGCGGTCGCTTCTGGCGGGCGACCTCATCTGGCGTACGGGCGATACGATTGCGTTCGTGGCGGAATCGGCGTGGTCGAACCGGGCCGCGGATTCGCTGCAGCAAATGCTGACCGAGACGATCGCTCGGCAAGGACGCTTCCGCGCGGCTGTGCAAAGCGGCGATGCGCGGGCGGATTATCAGATCCGCTGGGAAGTGCTCGACTTTGAAGTGCGTGAGGAGACGATGACGGCGCGCTTTGCTGCTGACGTTCATCTTGTGGAGCGTGGGCGGCAGATCGTGGCCTCTCAAATGGTGACGACCGAAGCGCCGGTGGCTGGGCGTTCGTCTTCGGC
>JAEYPY010000079.1 GCA_023410295.1 Pseudomonadota bacterium
ACGCTGGACCGATGAATGCGAACTGTGCTGAACGCAGCGGCGGCAATTCGGCGTGCGCCCGCTTGACGGCTTCGTAGGCCAGCGCGGCTGTCATGCCGCCATAGAGCGTGCGTCCTTGGCTCCAGGCCGCCGGCGCGTCGATGAAGACGTGCTCGCCTTCGTGCGTGAGCTGATCGACAACAGACTTGAGTGAACTCATCAGCGTCAGCTCTCGGCGCCAAGTTGCTTGGCGTAACCATTGGCAACGAGCTGGGCCATGAGATCGAATGCTTGATCTGGGTTGCTGCGCCGGAGCAATGCGCCTTGCAGCTCCATGCCTTCGGCGAGAATGAGTTCGCGCTGGCCGGCTTCGAGCGCGGCGACGATACGCGCTGCGGCAGCTTCGGGCGCCATGCCGTTGTCGATCGCTGGATCGCTGAAGCCGCGGGCTTGGGCTTTGCCGTCGAGCGCGTTCTTAGAGACATTCGTGCGCACCGAGCCGGGCGCGACGACAAGGACGCCGATGCCGAGATGCGCAGTCTCGGCGCGGACGCTGTCATGATAACCGATGAGTCCCGCCTTGGCGGCGCTGTAAGCGCTGCGGAGCGGCGCGCCGATGATACCGGCGACACTGGAGATAGCGACGATACGGCCGGCGCGCGCTTCAGCCATGCGCGGCAGCAGCGCTTGCGTCAGCGCGATGGGCGCCATGAGATCGATGTCGATGATGCGCTGGTAGACTGCGAAACTGGTGTCGATGGCGAGCGATCGCTGCGAGATGCCGGCGTTGTTGACGAGACCGAAGACACCGCCGTGTGGGGCGGCCCAGCTCCAGGCTTGGGCGACTATCTCCGGCAGGCGCGCAAAATCGGTAGCTTCGAACGGCAGAATGAGGTGCTCGGTCTTGCTTCGCCCGGCGACCTCTGCGAGCGCGGCCTCGTTGCGGCCGGAAAGGATGAGCCGCGCGCCCTTCTCCCCAAGCGCCTCAGCGAGCGCCGCCCCGATGCCGGACGAGGCGCCGGTGATCCACCAGACTTTGTTTGCGAACATGAAGGGCTCCGAAGCTGCGTGGGCCCAGCATAGCGGCGCAGCGGCGCGATCCAACCGCGGCGCTGACGCGCGGGCGACGTTGCGTTAAGCTCACCTCATGAAGCGCACGCCGCATCAACAGGCGGAGGATGAGCTCACCGCGTACGGGCTGAGCTTTCACGAGACGTCGGCTGGGGCGGCGTGGATACCGACGCGTGGGCTTTACGTGCGCAAGAAGATGTTCTGCGTGTTCGGCGCCAAAGGCGAGCCGTTCGATGCGCTGACCATCCTGATGAAGCTGCCGATCTCGTCGGAGATGGCCGAGGAACTTCCGTTCGTGCGGCCGGCCAAGGGCTGGTTCAAGCAGTACAATTGGGTGACGGCGCACTTTGGCGCGGATGATGACGTGCTGGCGGAGATGGCGACGCTGAGGGGCTGGCTGAAGCAGAGCTATATCGCGGTGGCGCCGAAAAGACTGGGGCGCTCTCTAGCGTGAGCCCTTCCCAGCAAAGAAATGGGACAAGCGATACGCCACAACAAGACTGCACGCGGCGTTTGATTTCCGTTAGAAGCGCGCGCCCTCCCTAGCGTTGGATTTCTCATGACAGGAACCAGTACGGCTGATGCACGCAAGCCGCCCGCGCGCATGGACCTGACGCAAGGCCCGATCGCGCGCACGCTCTTGATGTTCTCGCTGCCGGTGCTGGGCACCAGCGTGGTGCAATCGCTGAATGGCTCGATCAATGCGATATGGGTCGGGCGTCTGCTTGGGCCGGAAGCGCTGGCGGCAACGACCAACGCGACGCTGATCCTGCTTTTCCTTCTTGGGGTTCTCTTCGGCGTTGGCATGGCGGCGACGATCCTGGTTGGCCAAGCCGCCGGCCTCAAGGATTTACCTCGCGCCAAGCAGGCGATCGGCACGGGGCTGACATTCTTCCTGGCGACCTCGTTGGTGCTCGCGGTCGGCGGCTTTGCCGCCTCTGAGCAAATCCTCCGTTGGATGGGCACGCCGGAGGCGGTGCGGCCGCTGGCAGAAGATTACCTGCGCATGGTTTTTCTCTCGATGCCGTTCGTGAGTGCGTTCGCGTTCGTCGTCATGGCGCAACGCGGCGCGGGCGATGCGCGTACGCCATTTTACTTCAACACGCTGGCGACGCTCCTGGACGTCGTGCTCAACCCGCTACTGATCAGCGGTTACGGACCGCTGCCTGCGCACGGCATCGCCGGTTCAGGGCTTGCGTTGCTGCTGTCACAAGCAACGGGCCTCACTGCCATGCTGATTTTTCTCTATCGGCGAAAATCTGATCTGCGCCTGACACGCAGCGAGCTGCACCTGCTGAAGCCCAACGGCGATGTGCTGCGCGCGATGGTGTTCAAAGGCTTGCCCATGGGCGCGCAGATGATGGTGATCTCGATCTCCGGCCTCGTCATGATGTCGATGATCAACGCCTATGGCGCGGAGACTATCGCCGCCTATGGCGTCGCTTTTCAGCTCTGGACCTATCTGCAGATGCCGGCGATGGCGATCGGCGCGGCCGCCTCCTCGATGGCGGCGCAGAATGTCGGCGCCGGCCATTGGGATCGCGTGGAGAAGAGCGCGCTCGCCGGCGTACTTATCAATGTGGCGCTGACCGGCAGCTTGGTGGCGTTGCTTTATATGATCGATCCTTTGGTGGTCGGCATCTTCCTGCCCGGACAAGCCGGCGCCATCGCCACAGCCGAACACATCAACTCGATCGCCAGCTGGAGCTTCATTTTGTTCGGCGTGACGTTCGTGCTCTTCGGTGTGGTGCGCGCAACGGGCGCAGTGACCCCGCCGCTGCTCATCCTGGTGGTCTCGTTGATCGGAGTGCGGCTCGGCTTTGTCATCGCGGTACAGCCCTATTGGGGTGCGGACGCGATCTGGTGGAGCTTCCCGACCTCGATGGCGGTCTCTGCCGCGCTTGCGGGAGCCTATTATCGCTGGGGCGGCTGGCGGCGGGCGCGGATGACTTAAGCGTGATCGCGAAGTTCGTTGCACTCGGCTGCAGTGAATGCTATTTCCCATTCACTGCACTCGCATGTAATGAATATTTCGCCAGGAGAGCCGTCCATGAGCGCTGCCGAGACATTGACCAAGGAAAGCCATGTCATTTTAGGCGAGACGCTGACGCCTATGCTGACCAATGCGATGGGCTCGGCGATCGAGATTTTCGACTCGCGGGGCATCGCCGGCGGCGGCCCGCCGCCGCACAAGCACAAATGGGAAGAAATCTACGTCGTGCTCTCGGGCGAGATGGATGTGTTCGTCGATGGCAAGACGACGCGACTCAAAGCCGGCGACTTCGCGCATGTGCCGGCCGATACCCCGCACAGCTACACGACGCTGACCGACACGCACTTCCTCACCATCGTCAGCAAGGGCAATGCGGCGAAGTTCTACAAGGAGGTGGCGCAGGTGGAGATGAGCCCGCCAGACATTCCCGGCATCTTCGCCGTCGGCGAGAAGCACGGCGTCACCTTCCTGGCATGAGCAACGCTCCCTCGAGCACTGGGCGCAAGTACGTCAGCCCAAAACGCGAAGCGCAGGCGCAAGCAACGCGCGAGGCGATCTTGGAAGCGTTCGCCGAGCAGCTTTCCGAACCGGGGCGCACCACGCTTTCGCCCAGCGAAGCGGCGGCGCGCGCCGGCGTTTCGCTGCGCACGGTGCATTTTCATTTTCCCAACGAGGCGAGCCAGATCGCGGCGCTTGGGGCATGGTTCGACGCCAAGATTTTTCCCGATGGCGTTGAGGTCGCGACCGGGCCTGACGACCTGCCGCGCTACTATCGCTACATCCACAAACTCGGGCTCGCTCACCCGATCAGCCGTGCGCTGACATCCAGCAAAGGCGTGTGGGCCAAAGTACGCGCCTCGCGCCGCGCCGAACGCCTGGATGCGATCCGCCGCGCCGTCAAAGCTATCGGCGCGCCGAAGCGCGCGACGGAGGATGCGACGGCGCTGCTGCTGAGCCTCGCCGGCGGCGACGCCTCCTGGGCGCTGGTGGATCATGGGCTGGCGAAAGAACGCGCGCCGGACGCGATCGCGCGCGTGGTGGAGCTGGTGCTGGCGGATTTGCGGGCGCAGGTGCGGAAATGAACTAACAGCCAGCTGGCAGTCGGCGATTCAAAGCGGCGCGGGCCGGTATCACTTCTCCCCGAACAAACTTCCCGTCGCCGGCGGCGCGCTTGGCGGCTTCTTCCCAAGCCGCTCATACGCTTTCGCCGCCGCCATGCGGCCGCGGGGCGTGCGCATGACGAAGCCTTGTTGCATGAGGTAGGGCTCGATGACGTCTTCGATGGCGTCGCGGGCTTCGGCGAGCGCGGCGGCCAAAGTGTCAACGCCGACGGGGCCGCCGGAATACGTCTCGACCAAAGCGTGGAGATAGCGGCGGTCGAGCATGTCGAGGCCGTCGCTATCGACTTCGAGGCGCTTCAATGCGGCGTCGGCGGCTTTTGCATCGATGGTGTTCTCACCGGCGAAGTCGTGCACGCGGCGCAGCAAGCGCACGGCGACGCGCGGCGTGCCGCGGGCACGCTTGGCGATTTCGAGCGCGCCTTCGGCGGTGATGGGCGCGCCGAGCTTGCCGGCCGCGCGGGTGACGATGCCGAGCAACTCGTCGGGACCGTAAAATTCAAGCCGGACCGGAATGCCGAAGCGGTCGCGCAGCGGCGTGCCGAGCAGGCCTGCGCGCGTGGTGGCGCCGACGAGCGTGAAGGGCGCGAGATCGATGCGCACGCTTCGGGCTGACGGCCCTTCGCCGATGATGATGTCGAGGTGATAATCCTCCATCGCCGGATAGAGGATTTCTTCGACGGCCGGCGCGAGGCGATGGATCTCGTCGATGAAGAGCACGTCGCGCGGCTCGAGATTGGTGAGCAGCGCGGCGAGATCGCCGGCGCGGGCGATGACGGGACCGGAGGTGGCGCGGAAGCCGACGCCCATCTCGCGCGCAATGATCTGGGCCAGAGTCGTTTTGCCGAGACCAGGGGGCCCGAACAGTAGCACGTGGTCCATCGCTTCGGCGCGCGCGCGGGCGGCATCGACGAAGACCTTAAGGTTGGCCTTGGCGGCGGGCTGGCCGACGAACTCGTCAAACCCCTGCGGACGGAGCGCCCGGTCGGCGCCCTCCCCGGGCATGCGGTCGGCTGTCACGAGACGTTCTGCTTCGGCCATGGGCCTTGGTAGCTCGATTCGGGTTTCCGGATTGTTCTGGCCCCGCCCGCGCCGCAGCTGTGGATAAATCTCAAAACGAAACGTCGGCTTGTGGGACAGTGCATCGTCCTCAGCCTAGCGCCGCTTGGGCGCGCCACGAAAGGACGAGCGCCGATGCGCTACATGTTTCTGACTTCCGGTGCTGAGACCGGCACGGCCCCGCCTCAGCGCATGATCGACGAGATCGAAGAGCTGACCGAACGCGAAATGGCCGCCGGGCGCCTGCTCGCCCGCGGCGGGCTCTTGCCGACGGCCATGGGCAGCGCCCGGATCGAATCCCGCCGCGGCAAGCTGAAGCTGACCGACGGGCCGTTCGCCGAGAGCAAGGAAGTGCTGGGCGGTTTCGCCATCTTCGAATTCGCCACACGTGAAGAAGCGATCGAAGCCGCGCAAGCCTTCATGGAGCTGCACAGCAAGTATTGGCCGGAATGGGAAGGCGTCTGCGAGATGCGGCCAATGTTCGGGTTTGGTGTCAGCCCGGCGGCCAGCGCCGCGGAAGCTGAAGGCGTCGTCTAGCGCGAAACTTCTTTCAACGCCGCGCGGATGAGTTCGGGGGCGGGTGCGTCGGCGTCAAATTGCTTGGCGGCGCTCGCGACGGCGCGCGCGGCGCTGGATTGATCGATGCCGAGATTGACCAGCGCCGACACCGCTTCAGCGCGCGCGCCGTTGACGGGCTGGACTGCGTTCGCCACGCGCGGCGAGGAAACGCCGCCGGCAATGAAGCCCTTCGGGCCCTGCTTGGCCGCCAGTTCTTGCGCGAGACGCGCGGCGAGCTTGGGGCCGACGCCGTTGGCGCGCGCGAAAGCGGCCTTGTCCTGCAGCGCAATCGCATCGACCAGCACTTCGGGCGGCATCGCGTCAAGGATGCCGAGCGCGACCTTGGCGCCGACGCCCGGAATGGTCTGCAGATGCGCGAACCAGGCGCGCTCTTCGTCGCTGCCGAAGCCGAACAGCCGGATCGCATCCTCGCGCACGTGCGTTTCGATGAAGAGCTTCACCGTGGCGCCGACGCTAAGCCGTGAAAGCGTGCGCGCGCCCGACTGCACCACATACCCCACGCCGCCGACCTCGATGAGGGCGGTGTCCTCCCCAACGGCGGCGACAACGCCATTCAAACTGCCGATCATGCTGCTCTCCACCCGCATTCCTGGCGGGATTCGCTTGGGGGCGAAACGAGCCCGTGTTGCGAACCACTCTCACGCTTACAGCGGCCCGGCGGCATGTTAGAGATTCCCGCGCGAGAGACGTGGTTTTGCGGCTGGCCTGGGAGAGGCGGCCGTCTTCCGGGGGATGGCATGTCGGACGAGAAGAAGCGGCTCAATCGGCGCTCGTTCATGGCGCGGGTCGTCGGCGCGGCGGTGATTGCCGGCGGCGCGACGGCATTGGTGGTCGGCAAGGCAGAGGCGCAGAACTACACCGGCCGGACCGATAACGATGGCGGCGCCTACGCGGACCGCGCGGGTTATGGCCGCACTGGCATCACCGACAGCGACGGCGGCTCTTCGGCGGACCGCGCCGGCTACGGGCGCGGCGGCGGCGGTGGCGGCGGCGCGACCGGTTGGACCGACTCTGACGCTGGCGCGATGGCCGATCCGGGCGGCAACGGGCGCGGACCGCGGCGCTCGTCTCAGACCGGTTATACTGACGCCGACAGCGGCTCCACGGCGGACGCAGCAGGCTACGGCCGCGGCAGCGATCGCTAAGAAAGCGACTTAAATGAACTCGCGCGAGCCGTGGCTCGACGACCCGCTCGGCTACCTGATCGGAGCCGCGCACGTGCGCAGCTTCTTCGATCAAATTTATGAAAGCGCCGCACTCGTTGCGGCGCATGGCGAACCGCAGCGCTTCGCCGGTTTGCTATCTATCGATGATGTCGACCGCATCGTCACTAATGTCGACCTGCGCGAAGGTCAGCTCGATCTGGCGGACGCCACGCGCCAACTGGCGCGCTCCGATTACACCGACGCGACAGGGTATATCGATCGCGGCGCGGTGGCGGATCTGCATCGCCATGGCGCAACCATCATCCTGCAGCACGCGCATCAGCTGGAGCCGTCACTCGGGCGGCTCTGCCGGGCGCTGGAAGCTGTGTTTTCCGCGCACATCCAGACCAATCTCTATCTGACGCCGCCAAACGCACAGGGCTTTCGCACGCACTACGACAATCACGATGTATTCGTCGTGCAGGTCGCGGGCGAGAAAGCATGGCGACTTTATGAGAAGCCGATTGATACGCCCTATCGCGGCGAAGGCTTTGAAGCGGGCAAGTATGAGCCTGGCGAGCTGAAGCAGGAATTCGTGCTGAAGGCGGGCGATGTCGCATACGTGCCCCGCGGGCTGATGCATGACGCCGTCACGTCCGGGGCCGAGCCGAGCCTGCACATCACGATCGGCCTCATCACGCGCACCTGGGCCGACCTCATGCTGGAGGCGGTTTCAGAAGCAGCGCTGCGCTCGCCGGGCTTGCGGCGGAGCTTGCCAGCGGGCTTTGCGCGACCGGGGTTCGACCGCGAGGCGATGCGCGCGCAGTTGAAGGCGTTGGCGCGAACGCTTGCGGACGACGTCGAGCTTGATCCCGCGTTCGATCTTCTGACCGACACCTTCATCCGCTCGCGCGTCAGCGACAATCGCGGCGCCGTGCGCGAAGCGGCGCGTCCGATCGGCGCGAACGAGAACTTCCGCGCGCATCGCTGCGCCGCGTTCCGCATCGCCGAGGATGGCGACAAGCTGATCCTGATCGCGCCCGGCGGCGAACTTGAGTTCAAGCACGAGCAGCGTGCGGGGCTAGCGCGGGCGCTCGACGGCGCACCGTTTTCGCCCGCCGAAGTGGGACCGGATGCGGACGCCATGATCGCGAAGCTCCTGGCTTACGGGCTGATCGTACGCGCCTGAGCCGCTGGCCGCGCGTCCACAGCCGCTTGTCTCATTTCTGCTTGAGCCAAACGCGTGCGGACGCCATCACAACTCCCAAACTCGGACCGGGGGATATCCATGACCATGTTCACGCGCCGCGCGGTAACGGCCTCTTCGCTTGCGCTGATGGCGGGCTGCGCTTCTTCGGGACAGACTGGCGCATCGAGCGCTGCCGCGCCCCGCGGCCAGGCGGCGATCGGCGCGTTCGGCATCGACATGAGCGCGATCGATCCCAGCGTGAAGCCGGGCGATGACTTCTTCCAGTACGTCAACGGCGCCTGGCTCAACAGCAACTCCATCCCCGACAGCCGCACCTCGTGGGGCACCAACGAAATTCTGATCGAAAAGGCCGAGCGCGATGTGCGCACGATCATCGAAGAGGTGGCCGCAGCCGGCGGCGCGGAAGGTTCGAACGAAAAGAAGATCGCCGATTTCTACAATGCGTATCTGGATCAGGATGCGATCGATGCCCTGGGCCTTGCGCCGATCCAGCCGGCGCTCGACCAGATTGCCGCGGCGCGCACACATGAGGACATCGTGCGTTTCGTCGGCCAACCCGGCGCTGGCACGCCTTTTCCAATCTCGATCTATATCGGCTTGGACGAAGGCAATCCCGATCGTTACCTGACGCAGATTACACACTCAGGACTCGGTTTACCGGAGCGCGAATATTATCGCCGCAGCGACCGCAACTTTCCTGAGCTACGCGAGCAATATGTCGCCGCGTGCGCGGGCATGCTGTCGCTCGCTAATGTCGCCGACGCTGAAACGAAAGCGCGCGCCATCATGGCGTTCGAAACGCAGATTGCGGAACTGCATTGGCCAGTTGCTGATCGACGCGAGCGCGAGCGCACCTATAATCTGAAGCGACGCGCCGAGGTTCGCGCGCTGGCGGCGAACTATCCGTGGGATGCGCACTTCGAAGCGCGCGGCCTTGCTGCAGCAGACGAGTTCGTCGTCGCTGAGTTGAGCGCCATTGGCCCGCTCGCCAATCTGGTAATGCAGACCCCGGTCGCGACGCTCAAGGATTACGTGACTTGGCATCATTTGCGCACGCGCGCGCACGTGCTGCCGCGCGCGATCGATGATGCTAACTTCGCCTTCTACGGCCGCATCCTCAGCGGGCAGCCGCAACAGCGCGAACGCTGGCAACGCGCAATCCAGGCCAGCAACGCCGTGCTCGGCGAAGCCATCGGCCAGCTTTATGTGGCGCGCCACTTCCCGCCGGAAACCAAGGCGCACGCGCTGGAGCTGGTTGAGAACATGCGCCGCGCTTATGGCGACCGCATCGATCAAAGCCCATGGATGAGCGAAGAGACGAAGGTCGTCGCGCGCGAGAAGCTGGCGACGTTCCGGCCGAAGATCGGTTATCCGGACCGCTGGAAGGATTATTCGGGGCTCGAAGTCCGCGCCGGCGATGCGTTCGGCAACATGCAGCGTTACGCGATCTGGGATTGGAATAAGGACCTCGACCGTCTCGGCCGCCCAAGCGACCGCGAAGAATGGTTCATGGTCCCGCACGCCGTGAACGCCTATTACAATCCGCCGTTCAACGAGATCGTCTTCCCGGCTGGCTATTTGCAGCCGCCGCTGTTTGACCCCAACGCCGATCCGGCCGTGAATTACGGCGCGCTCGGCGGCGTCATCGGTCACGAGATGGGGCACGGCTTCGACGATCAAGGCGCGAAGTCGGATGCGCACGGCGTGCTGCGCGATTGGTGGAACGAAGGCGATGTCGCGCGCTTCCGTGCGGCGACCGATCGCTTGGCCGATCAGTACAGCCAGTTCGAACCGCTGCCGGGGCTCAACCTCAACGGCCGCTTGGGGCTTGGCGAAAACATCGGCGACAATGGCGGGCTGCAAGTGGCGTATCACGCCTATAAGATCGCGCTGAATGGCGCGGAGGCGCCGGTGCTGGAAGGCACGACGGGCGATCAGCGCTTCTTCATGGCGCGCGCGCAGCATCGCAAACAGCTGATCCGCGAACAGCAATTGCGCAACCAGGTGATGACCGGGCCGCACTCGCCGGCGCGCTATCGCATCAATGGCGTCGTGCGCAACATGGACGCCTGGTACGAGGCGTTCAACGTGCAGCCGGGCGATGCGCTTTATCTGCCGCCGGAAGAGCGCGTTACGATCTGGTAGCGCGCTTGAAACCGCCATGGGCGGCGTGACAGAGGGCGACGCCGAGCGCATCGGCTGCGTCAGCTGTCACCTCGCCCGCGGTGGGCAAAAGGCGGCGCACCATGAAAGCGATCTGCGTCTTGTCGGCATGACCGGCGCCGACCACGGCTTTCTTGATCGTTGTCGGCGCGTACTCAGCCACCGTGACGCCGCGTCGCGCTGCTGCAGCAAGCGCAACGCCCCGCGCTTGGCCGAGCGCCAGCGCCGCGCGTGCGTTGGAGTTGACGAAAGTCTCCTCAACCGCGCACTCGTGCGGATTGTACTGATCGATCACCGCGCCCAGTTCTTCGAACAGGCATAAAAGCCGCGAGGCGAGCTGCTGTTGTTGCGGCGGCTTGATGATTCCGTGCGCGACGTGAGAGAGGCGCGAGCCTTCGCTCGCAACCAATCCCCAACCACAACGATTGAGGCCGGGATCGACGCCCAGGATCAGCACTACGCTCATGCGTTCGTTCGCTCCCGCGCATCCAATGCGAGTCGCGCCGCGACCGCTACGTAAATGGTCCAGAACAAATTGTTCGCCTGCAGCGCGTGGCTTTCCGACAGCGTGTAAAGCGCAAAAGCGGCGAGAAACGCGGGCGCCCAGAGGCCGGCGCTCGGGTTCATCGCAGCACGGGCGCCGCGGATGAGCGTCATGCCCAATTGAAGCGCAAACAGAACGACGCCGAGGCGACCAAGGCCGAGCGCGAGTTCGAGCCAGCTTGAGTGCGCCGACGCCACCTGCCACGCCACCGCTTCGCGCACCCAGTAAGCCGGGCCGTTCTCCGGCAGCCAGAAGGCGTAATAGCCGTAACCGAGCCAGGGTTGGGCTTCGACAAAGCGTGCAGAAGCTTCCCAGATATCGGTGCGGCCGGTGAGCGTGAGATCGCGGCCAAGCACGGCGACAACGAGCTCGGGCGCGAGCAAGAGCGCGCTCGCAATGATGGTGACGCCGCCCAACGCGCCGGCGGCGACGATGGTGGCGTGCAGCGGCCCGCGCCGCATCAAGGCGCACGCGGCCATGACGGCGAGGCCGAGCAATGTCGCGACCAGCGCGGTTTTCGAGGTTGAAAGCAAGACAAGCGCGAATGCGCCAGCAGCGGCTGCGAGCCACAGCTTGCGGCGCGTCGGCTCAACATAAGCGGCGGCGGCGCACACGCAGACACCCAGCGCCATGATGCCGCCGAGCGTATTCTTGTGGGTCCAGAGACCGGCCCATGCGCCGGGGTGCTCGAAGCTCATGCGGCCGATGCTTGGCGCGAGCGCGCCGAGCGCGAGCGAACCGGCCATGAGCACGAGGAACGCGCCGGCGATGATGGTGACGAGGCGAGGCCAATCGTAGCGCCAAGCGAGATAGAGCGCGAAGCCCATGGTCAGCGCCAACCAGACCGAACGCCGCAGCGTGGCGGCGGAGTCGATCGACCAGAGCGTCGACGCCGACGCGAGCGCGATGAGGCCAATCAGCAGCGGCGTGGCCAGTGCGGCGCTGATCGCATGCTTCCGGTCGCGCCAGGCGACGTAGGCGAGGAACGCGTAGACCGGCAGGAAGAAGATGCGCGCGTAGCCGGGCGGCTCGGTTGCGCCTTGGCTCTGCGCCAGCGCGGCGAAGAAGGGCTCTGAGAACTGCGCCAGGGACAGCGCCGCCGCCGCCCCTTCCCAACGCGCGAACCCCGCGCGCGCGGGCGCGTCGCTTGCGGCGCTGGCGTGGGCGAGGCTCATACGAAAGCCCTGCGCCCAATCCCTTGCCAAAGCCCTAACCGCTCTTCAGCATGCGCCGAAACAAGCGGGGGGAATGCATGCTTCGTCACTGGTTCGGCCGTTTGATCGGGACGGCCCTGCTGTGCTTCGCGGCGAGCGCGCAAGCGCAGAATTGGGATGATGTCGAACGCCCTAACGCGCGCGCCCTTTACGAGCGGATTATCAGCTTCGATACCTCGACCGGACCGCAGAACGTCGCCATGGCGAACTTTTTGGCCCAGCAATTCCGCGCCGGCGGCTTCGCTGCCGAGGACGTACACATCATCGCCGCCAACGATACGGCGGGCCTCCTCGTGCGGTATCGCGGCGATGGCTCCGTGGCGCGGCCAATCCTGCTCATCGCGCACATGGACGTGGTGCCGGCGCTACGCTCGGAATGGGAGCGCGATCCTTTCACGCTGGTGGAAGAGAATGGTTTCTTCTTTGGCCGCGGCGCGTCCGACAACAAGGCCGGCGTCACGCACTTGGTGCAGACATTGCTCTCGCTGCGCGAGGACGGGTTCACGCCATCACGCGACATTTTCCTTTGGCTATCGGGTGATGAAGAGACCACGGGCGCCACCACGACCACCCTCCTGAGCGAGCATCGCGCGCTGATCGGCGATCCGGAATATGCGCTGAACGCCGATGCTGGCGGCGGTCAGCTGATGCCGGATGGAAACGTCATCTACGCGCTGCAGACGGCGGAGAAGACCTACGCCAGCTTCACCTTCACGGCGCGCAACGAGGGCGGCCATTCCTCAGTGCCGCGTGCGGACAACGCGATCTATGCACTGGCGAGCGCACTCGAGCGGCTGCGCGCGTTTCAGTTTCCGGTGCAGTGGAATGAAACCACGATCGCATCGTTCCGCATCGCTGGCGAGCAAGACGGCAGCCCCGCCGGCCGCGCCGCGCGCCGCTTCGCCGCCAATCCTGGCGACCGCACCGCGGCGCGCACGATGTCGGCCAATCCGTTCTATTCATCGCTGATGCGCACCACCTGCGTGGCGACCATGCTCGGCGGCGGCCATGCCGAAAACGCACTGCCGCAAACCGCGACGGCGACGGTCAACTGCCGCATCTTTCCAGGCGTCGCCGTTGCGGATGTGCTCGCTGAACTGCGCGCTGTCGCTGGCGATGGCGTCGAAGTCGCCCAGCTTGGCCCATCGAACGCGAGCGACGCGTCACCGCTGCGCGGCGACATCATCGCAGCTATCGAGCGTGCGGTGGCCGCGAGCTTCCGCGAGCCGGTGGTCACGCCTTTCATGTCCGCCGGCGCGACCGACGGGCTCTACTTCCGCGCCGCCGGTATTCCGACCTACGGCGTCGGCGGTCTCGTCAGCGGCAACGAAGATGACTTCGCACACGGCCTCAACGAGCGCATCTCCGTCGACAGCTTCTACGCCGGCCTCCCGCACTGGCGCGCGCTGGTGACAGAGCTGGCGGGCCGCCCGGCGGGGCCCTGACGCGCTAAACGCTTAAGCCCGGGCGGCTTCGGCTTGGCCGTGGCAGTATTTGAACTTCTTGCCTGAGCCGCACGGGCACGGGGCGTTACGGGAGACTTTGCCCCAGGTGCGCGGGTCGTGGCGGTCGAAGCCATCGGGCGCGAGTGCGTTCTCGTCGTCGCGGCGCTGCATTTCGTTTTCGCCGGTGTCCGGATTTTGGTGGACCTCGAACGTTTGCGGCGGCGCGAGCGGCTTCTGCGCGACTTCGTCGGCCTGGCCGATCTGCAAGCGCAGCAACATGCGCGTCACGGTGGTGCGCAGGTCGAGCAGCATGCGCTCGAACAGCGTGAAAGCTTCGGTCTTGAACTCGTTCAGCGGATCGCGCTGCGCGTAACCGCGCAAATGGATGACCGAACGCAGGTGATCCAGCAGCGAAAGGTGCTCGCGCCAGCGCATGTCGACGACAGAGAGCAGCACTTGCTTCTCAACGGCGCGCAGCCGCTCGGGGCCGAGCATCGCCGCTTTTTGCGCGTAGGCCTGATCGACCGCGCGCGTCATGCGTTCGATGATTTCCTGCTGGGCGATGCCCTCTTCTGCGGCCCACTGATCGACAGGTAGCCGGAGTTCGAAGATCTCGTAGGCTTCCTCCATCATCTCCGGCGTATTCCACTGCTCGGGATACGCCTTCTCCGGCATGTGCCGCCAGACCAGCTTGTCCACCACGTCGTGGCGCATATCGCGGATGATCGCCGAGACGTCGGCGGTGCGCATGAACTCGATGCGCTGCTCGAAGATGGCCTTGCGCTGGTCGTTGATGACGTCGTCGTACTTCAGGAGGTTCTTGCGGATCTCGAAGTTGCGCTGTTCAACGCGCCGCTGACTGGTTTCGAGCGCCTTGTTCATCCACGGGTGAACAATGGCTTCCCCTTCCTGAATGCCGAGCCCACGCATGATTGCGTCGAGCCGGTCGGCGGCGAAGATGCGCAGAAGATCGTCTTCCAGGCAGATATAGAATTTCGACTTGCCGGGATCGCCCTGGCGGCCGGTACGGCCGCGCAGCTGATTGTCGATGCGCCGGCTTTCATGGCGCTCGGTGCCGAGCACATAGAGCCCGCCCGCATCAAGCGCGCTTTTCTTCTTGGCTTCGACATCGGTGACGATCTGCCGACGGAGCGCGGCGATCTGGTCCGGCGTCTCATCCCCTTTGAGCGCCGCCTTGAGGCGCATCTCAACGTTGCCGCCCAGCTGAATGTCGGTGCCGCGGCCGGCCATGTTGGTGGCGATGGTGACCGCGCCCGGCACGCCGGCCTGCGCGACGATGGTGGCTTCCTGTTCGTGGTAACGCGCGTTCAGCACCTGGTGCGGGATGCCGCGCTGTTTCAAGAGGCCCGACAGATATTCCGACTTCTCGATCGAGACCGTGCCGACCAGCACGGGCTGGCCGCGACGGTGCGTCTCTTCGATGTCGGCGATGATGGCTTTGTATTTCTCTTTCGCGGTCCGATAGACCTCGTCGTCGATATCGATGCGCTGGACTTTGCGGTTGGTCGGGATTTCGACCACGTCGAGCTTGTAGATATCGCCGAATTCGGCGGCTTCCGTGGCGGCGGTGCCGGTCTTGCCGGCGAGCTTGTCATAGAGGCGGAAGTAGTTCTGGAATGTGATCGACGCCAGCGTCTGGTTTTCCGGCTGGACGTTGACGCCTTCCTTGGCTTCGATCGCCTGGTGGAGGCCTTCGGACAAGCGCCGGCCATGCATCATGCGGCCAGTGAATTCATCGACCAGAACGACTTCGTTGTCCTTAACGATGTAGTCCTTGTCGCGCTGGAACAGCTTGTGCGCGCGCAGCGCCTGATTAGCGTGGTGCACCAGTGAGATGTTGGCCGGCTCGTAAAGCGAGCCCTGCAACAGGCCGCGCTCGGCCAGCATTTCCTCGATGCGCTCCGAACCCGCTTCGGTGTACGTCACCGAGCGCTGCTTTTCGTCCAATTCGTAGTGCTCGTCGCGGAGCAGCGGCATCAGCGCGTCGAGCGATTTGTAGAATTCGCTGCGATCCTCGGTCGGCCCCGAGATGATGAGCGGCGTGCGCGCTTCGTCGATCAGGATCGAGTCGACTTCGTCGACAATCGCGAAGCGGTGGCCGCGCTGAACCATCTCGCCCAGCGAGTACTTCATGTTGTCGCGCAGATAGTCGAAGCCGAACTCGTTGTTGGTCCCGTAAGTGATGTCGGCGGCGTAAGCCTGACGGCGCTCGTTGTCGTAGAGCCCGTGCACAATGGTGCCGACGGAAAGGCCGAGGAAGCGATAGACCTGCCCCATCCACTCGGCGTCGCGCTTGGCGAGATAGTCGTTGACGGTAATGACGTGGACGCCGCGGCTCTCAAGCGCGTTCAGGTAAACCGGCGCGGTGGCGACGAGCGTCTTGCCTTCGCCGGTGCGCATTTCGGCGATCTTGCCCTGGTGCAGAAAGATGCCGCCCATGAGTTGCACGTCATAGTGGCGCTGACCGAGCGTACGCTTGGCCGCTTCGCGCACGGTCGCGAAAGCCTCTGGGAGGATATCGTCCAGCTTGGCGCCGCGCGCCAGCTTGTGGCGGTATTCGCTCGTCTTGTTCCGGAGCGCCTCGTCAGAGAGAGCTTCAAAGGTCGGCTCAAGCGCATTGATGCGCGCCACGAGCGGCCGCAACTGGCGGACCTTGCGGTCATTGACGGAGCCGAAAATCTGCTTGGCGAGGTTCAGCATGTGCGCATTCTTAACGTTGATGCGCCGTTCTTCACAGGGCGCGGAAAGATCGGTCGAGAGCCTTGTGCTTGTTGGCTTTTTTGTGTCCCACCGACGCGCGCCCGAGTGTGCAAACACTCTGGACTGGTGCGCTGGCGAGACTTAAGAGCGGCCCTGGGCGGTGTCAATGCGACCCAAGAGAAGCGGTCTTGGGCGCAGGGTTTGCACACGCGCCGGTCCAGAGAGCAGAACGCATGGCGCCCACCCCGAAGTTTCTGTCCGCCGCCCGCCTGATCTTGGTCGGTGTGGCCATGGCCTTGACCCTCGCCGGCTGCGGCCTTGGCCGCGATTCCGGCGGTGACGGGACGGGCGGCGTCGCGGACCCGGTGGTGGCGGCGACGGTCAATGGCCGGCCCATCTATGTCGAAGACGTGCGATCGCACGCGGTGGCCCGTGGCCTCCTGCAGGAGGGCGAAGACCTCGACGCCAATTCCGATGCGTTCTTCTTCGCGCTGGAAGAGCTGATTCAGTTTCGCCTGTTTTCGATGGAGGCCGAAGCGCGCGGGCTCGACCGCCAGCCGGACGTTCGCCGCCAACTGGAAAACGCGCGCGAACGAGTGCTTGCGGCGGCGATCTATGAAGAGATCGACCAGCAAGCCACCGATCCGGACGCGATCCGGCGCCTCTACGACGAAAATGCCAGCCGGCTCGGTCAAGGAACGGAAATTCACCTGCGCCACATGGAGTTCGCCACACGAGAGGCGGCGGACGCGGCCAAAAGAAGGCTCGATGGCGGCGAAAGGTTCGAAGTGCTCGCGTTCGAGCAAAATACGAGTGGAGACGGCGGCGATCTGGGCTGGCGCTCGCTCTCGGACGTGGTGCCATCGATCCGCACGGCTGTAACGGACGCCAATCTGGGCTCGATCGTCGGCCCAATCGAATACGAGAACACCTGGCACATCGTGCGCGTCGAAGACCGGCGCGAGCGCGGCGTGCCGAGCCTGGAGACGCTGCGCCCGCGTATCGTCGATTGGCTGCGCTTTCAGGAAATCACGCGTCTGCAAGAGCGGCTTGAGCGCGATGCGCGCATCGAGCGCGTGCGCGAGCAGGAGCAAGGTCTGGAGCCGAGCGATGAGGTGACGGCGCCGGCCGACGCCGAGCCGCAAGAGCCGCTGCGGCCTGCGCCGGACGCGGCCGCACCGCCCGGACAATCGGCGCCGCCCTTCCCGTTCCCGCTCGGGCCGGGCGGCGTGGTTGGCGCCGCCCCGGCGGAGACACCTGCGCAACAGCCCACGGCGCCCGCGCCAACGCCAAGCGCGCCTTCGCCTTCCGCGCCAGTTGAAACGGGCCCGACGGAGTAAGCTTCCCCTCACGCAGAGGGATGACTTAAGAGCGGGTGCATGACGCACCCGATCAGCCCGCTCGCGCCAAAGCGCTTTCCTGACCTGCCAGTGATCGCCGGCCTTGAAGCCGCGACCGGGCGCGCCGGCTTCTACAAGCACGAGCGCCCCGACCTGTTGCTGGTGCGCATGCCAGCAGGCACGCGCGCGGCTGGTGTGTTCACAACGAACGCGGTCGGCTCGGCGCCGACGGATTGGTGCAAGCAGGCGCTGGCGGCGGGCCGCGGCGGCGCGCGTGGGCTGCTGGTCAACGCCGGCTGCGCCAATTCTTTCACTGGGCCCGCCGGCGACGCGGCGTGCAAACGCGCGCTCGAGGCCGCGGGCGCGCACATCGGCGTTGAGACGCGCGAGATGCTCGCTGCCTCCACCGGCGTCATCGGCGTTGTGCTGGACGACGTAAAGATCGCGGCCGCTCTGCCGAACCTCAATCTGGCGCCGGTGAATTGGCCGGATGCCGCCGCGGCGATCATGACGACGGACACGTTTCCGAAAGGCGCCGGCGCGAGCTGCGAGATCGATGGCGTCGCCGTAAACATCGCCGGCATCGCCAAGGGCTCAGGCATGATCGCACCGAACATGGCGACCATGCTGGCCTTCGTCTTCACCGACGCAGCGCTCTCCGCGCCCGTGCTCAAGATGCTGCTGAAGGCTCAAACCGAGACCAGCTTCAATTCCATCACGGTCGATGGCGACCGCAGCACCAATGATTGCGTGCTGCTGTTCGCCACCGGCCAGGCCAAAGTGCCGCCGATCGCCGAGGCGAAGGACCCGCGCCTGGCCGATTTCCGCGCCGCGCTCGGCCGCGTGCTGCGCGATCTGGCCATACAGATCGTTCGCGACGGCGAAGGCGCGACAAAGCTTGTGGCCGTGCACGTTGAAGGCGCGGTCAGCGAGGCCAGCGCCAAGGTGATCGCGCGCACGATCTGCGAGAGCCCGCTGGTGAAAACCGCGATCGCCGGTGAGGATGCCAACTGGGGCCGCATCGTCATGGCCATCGGCCGCGCCGATCAACCGATCCAGCGCGACGTCATCGCGGTCAAGTTCGGCGACTTATTCGCGGCACGAAACGGCATGGTTTCAGCGGAGTACGATGAAGCAGCGATGAGCGCCTACATGAAGCGCGACGAGCTAGAGATCACCGTCAACGTCGGACCAGGTCAAGGTCGCGCTACGATGCACACCTGCGATCTCACCAAGCGCTACGTCGAGATCAATGGCGATTACCGCAGCTGAGCAAGCGCACGTTAACGCGTGACTGCGCATAAGCTCGTTCTAATCAACAAAAACTTTGCGTTGACCATATCGCTCTGCCAGCCTTTCACGCACCTGCTGCGGGGCACAACGATCACACGTCGGTTCAAAGTTGCCTGTGTAATCGGGAGGTAACGCCGTGTGTGGCGTGGTTGGAATCGTCGAGAACGGCGCGTTCGCCATTGCGCGCGCGGAATTTGACAGAGCGCTCGCCGCGATCCGTCACCGTGGTCCTGACGCGGACGGCGTCTGGAACGAGGGTGCGGCTACGCTCGGCCACCGCAGACTCTCCATTGTCGATCTTTCGCCCGCGGGCGCGCAGCCGATGCTCTCAGACAACGGGCGCTATGTGCTCTCGTTCAACGGCGAGATCTACAATCACGCGGCTCTGCGCGCCGAACTCGACCGTTCGCACGCGCGGACTTGGCGCGGACACTCCGACACCGAAGTGCTGCTGGCGCTGATTGAACAGCGCGGGATCGAAGCGGCCTTGGCGCAAGCCAATGGCATGTTCGCCTTTGCACTGTGGGATCGCCATGAGCGGCGGCTCTTCCTGGCGCGCGACCGTTTCGGCGAGAAGCCGCTCTATTACGTGTTCAAGAATGGCGGCTGCGCCTTCGCCTCGGAGCTGACAGCGCTGGAGGAAATGAAGAGCCTCCAGCTCCGCATCAGCACCGAAAGTCTCGCGCATTATTTCTTGCGCGGATATGTACCAGCGCCGCACAGCATTTACGACGGCGTCTCAAAGCTCCCGCCCGGCACGCTGCTATCGTGGCGCGCGGGCGAGGCGCCGCGCATCACGCGCTATTGGTCTGCCGAGGCAGAGCTCGGCCCGGCGCACGAGCGTGGCCCGCGCGCCATGGCGGACGCCGCGGACGAATTGCGCACGCTGCTACAGAATTCGGTGCGCGAACGTATGATGGCGGATGTGCCAGTCGGAGTCTTTCTCTCCGGCGGCGTCGATTCATCGTTGATCGCCGCGGCGATGCAGAAATGCGCAGGCGCCGCTGTGACCACATTGACGCTCGGCTTCGACGATCCGGCCTTCAACGAAGCCGATCACGCCCGGGTCATCGCCGAACACCTGGGCACGCGCCACATCGAGGAAGTCGCCACTGCCGATGATGCGTTGGCGGTCGTCGCCAAGCTCGGGCGCATGTATGACGAGCCGCTCGCCGATCCTTCGCAGATCCCGACCTACCTCATTTGCGAAATGGCGCGGCGGCATGTGAGCGTAGTGTTGACCGGCGATGGCGGCGATGAATTGTTCGCCGGCTATCGCCGCCATTTCGCGACGCCGCAGCTGTGGCGGCGCATGCGCATGCTGCCGATGCGCCAAGCCGCGCCGCATCTCATTGAAGCAACGCCAGCGCCAATGCTGGAGTTCGGCGCAGGCTTCATGAAGGGCTTTGCCGAGCGCTACGGCGCAGGCGGCGGCGTCGGCCAATCGCTGAAGCGCATCGGCCCCTGGTTCAGCGCGGACTCGCTCATCGATCTGCACGAGCGCAGTCTCGAGAAATGGCCGCGAGACGAACAGATCGTCCTCGGCGAGACGGCGGAGTGGGAGGGCGCGAGACCGCTGTATGGCGCCGACGTCGATCAGCTTTGCCTACATGACCTGCAGAACTATCTGCCGGGGGACATCCTCGCGAAGGTCGATCGCGCGTCGATGGCGGTCAGCCTGGAGACGCGGATTCCGTTCCTTGATCCAGCTCTACTGCGCTTCGCTATGAGTCTGCCCGTGGAACTGCGTCTCGACGGTGCCAAGGGAAAACTGGTGCTGCGAGAAGCGCTCAAGCGTGATGTGCCGGAGGCGCTGTTCGATCGCCGCAAAACCGGCTTCGCGCCGCCGCTCGAAGCGTGGTTGCGCGGGCCGCTACGTGGATGGGCGGAAGACCTGATGTCGCCCGACGCGCTGGCGAAGCACGGCTTGCTCGATGCGCCGCGCGTGCGCCGTTTCTGGGAGCGTTATCTCAAGGGCGGCACGATGCAAGACCAGCGCGCCTGGGCCGTGCTGCAGTTTCAAAGCTGGTACGCCGCCCGCCACTGAAGGGGCGAGCTTCTGAGCTGGCCGAAAACCCCTGCTGGCGTCCAGCGCCCGCTTCACGCCGCGCGCCCGCAGCGCTAAGCCAACGCTGAAGGAGACGTTCATGGGCGTACTGAGCGGAAAAGTTGTTGTCGTCACCGGAGGCGGCAACGGGATTGGCAAGGAATGCGCGCTGCTGGCGGGACGCGAGGGCGCGGCGGTGCTCGTCAACGATCTGGGCGGCGGCCTCAAGGGCGAGGACGCCGGCTCGGCGGGCCCGGCCGAACAAGTCGCGCAGGAAATCCGCGCCGCCGGCGGCACGGCGATATCCAACTCCGACAGCGTCAGCGATTACGACGCCGTGGCCGCGATGATGGAGCAAGCCAAGAAAGAGTTCGGCGGCCTGCACGCTGTGATCAATCCGGCCGGCATCTTGCGCGACGGCATGTTCCACAAGATGGCGCCGGAGGATTGGCGCGCGGTGATCGACGTGCACCTCCACGGCGCGTTCAACGTCACGCGGGCATCGATCGAGCATTTCCGCGAGCAGCAGGACGGTGCGTACGTGCTGTTCACGTCGACGTCGGGCCTTATCGGCAATATCGGCCAGGCCAATTACGCGGCGGCGAAACTGGGCGTGATGGGCCTCTCGCGCATCATTGCCATGGAGAACGCGCAGAAGAACGTGCGCTCCAACATCATTGCACCGTTTGCGTGGACGCGCATGATCGCTTCCATCCCGGTGAAGGATGAAGCGAGCGCGGAACGCGTCGAGCGCTTCAAGCGGAGCATGCGCGCAGATCAAGTGGCGCAGCTTGCGGTGGCGCTTTGCGCTGATGGCGCCAAGGATACGACGGGGCAGATTTTCGCCGTGCGCGGCAACGAGGTGTTTCTGTTCAACCAACCGCGCCCAGTGCGCGGCATGGCGCGGCTCGAGGGCTGGAGCCCGCAGAGCCTGATCGAGCACGGGCTGCCGGCGATGAAGGCGAACTACACCGATGTCGGCGCGAGCGCTTCGGTGTTTCCCTGGGATCCGGTCTGATGCGCGCGCTTGTTTTGGCCGTGGCGCTGATGGGCTGCGCGACAACCGTCGCGCCCCCTACCCCGCACAATTATCTCGCCGGCACCAGCTGGCGACGTGTAGATGACGAGAACGCCTCGCCGCACAACCCGACCATCGCGTTTGAGCAAGCGCGTGCGTCGGGCTTTTCCGGCTGCAATCGCTGGTTCGCATCCGTTACGCATGACGGCGAGTCGCTGACGTTTGGCGATGTCGGCATGACGCGGATGGCGTGCACGGCCGAGCCCGCCATGGCGGCGGAGCGCAATTTCCTCGAAGTGCTCGAAGCCACGCGTTACGCACACTATGACGACGCGGCGCTGGTTCTGCTCGATGCAGAGCAGAACCAGATCGCGCGGTTTGAGCGGGAGTAGCGCGCGCTAACGGAAACGTTGGCGCTGGCACCCCGCCCCCAACCCCGCCCCGCGAGGGTCGGGAAGTCGATTTATGGCGTCGCAGGAGCGGGCGCGGGTGTTGGCGTGGTGGCTGGCGCCGGTGTGAGGCGCGGGCAGACATCGGCGCCGTTAGGCCCGGCGCAGTTGACGACCGCGGCTTCGGTCGCGCCCGGCGCCAAGATGACGAGCCAGTGTTCGCGAGGATCGTACGCAGCGCGGCTGATGAGCTGGCCGCATTGCACCGAGATCACCAGCGAGCCAGCGTGTGGTCCATAGACGCTGTTTGGATCCACTCCGGCAGGGACGACGCCGTAGGATTCAGTGGCGCGCGGCGCCGTGCACGGCGGCTGCGCTTCCGTGTGCGCTTGCTGGTAGGCCACGAGCTGGGTGTAGCCGAACACGGGCAGCTGCTCGGCGCCCATCGCTTGCGCCTGCTCCATCAGGCTTTGCGGCGCGGGCGGAGCTTCTTCGGCGGTCTCGGTGGTCTGGCCGCAAGCTGCCAATGACGCGGCGAGCGCGACCGCAGCGCAGGCGGCGAGAAGGTGTTGAGCTTTCATGGTGTCCTCCCTCGCGCCGAGTTCCACCCCCGCGAGGCGGCGGCGTCAAGCCAGTTTCAAGCCTGTGCCTTGCGGCCAAGCGCCTGGAAGGACCACATGAGCGGGCGAAGAGGTGATCCAATGATCGAAAAACGTCCGTTCGACAGTCTGGGCCGTCACGACGCCGATTGGCTCGCGGCCCGTTATCATTTCAGCTTCGCCGGCTACCATGATCCGGGGCGCGTGCAGTGGGGCGCGCTGCGCGTCTGGAATGACGACACGATCCAGCCGAAGACTGGCTTTCCCCCGCACCCGCATAGCGACATGGAGATCATCACCTATGTCCGCTCCGGCGCGATCACGCACCAGGACTCGATGGGCAATAAGGGCCGCACCGAAGCGGGCGACGTGCAAGTGATGAGCGCGGGCTCCGGAGTGACGCACGCGGAGTACAATCTCGAAGACGAAGCGACGACGATCTATCAGATCTGGATTCTGCCGAAGCAGCGGGGCGGCAAACCGTTCTGGGGCGCGGCGAAGTTTCCGAAAGCTGATCGTGCTGGCTCGCTGGTGACGCTGGCGTCTGGCTTTGACGAAGATCAAGCGGGCGGCGCGCTGCCGATCCGCCAGGACGCGCGCGTGCTCGCGGCGACGCTGGAGAAAGGCCAGACCGTGACGCACGCGCTGGAGCCGGGACGGCATGTCTATGTCGCATTGGCGAAGGGGCGTGCTGAGGTGAATGGCGTCGAGCTTGGGCCGCGCGATGGCGCGGCGATCCGCGATGAAGTGGAGATTATTGTGCGCGCGGACGAGGATGCGGAACTTGTATTGGTGGACGCGCCCTGAAGTTGAGTGCGGGTAGGCCGGAATCGTTTGGCGTCATGGAATAGAAACGAGGCGGCGAAATCTCCGTGTAATGAGGATTTCACCGCCTCGCCTGGCCAGCATTTACTGTCCGTTTGCCAGTGGCGCCGTTCCTGGACGTACGGGGACGGGACAGGACACATGACGTCGATCAGCGACATCCACGTACTTGTCGTGGACGATAACGCGCAGATGCGGTTCCTGCTGCGCTGCCTGCTGCGGGCAGGCGGCATCATGGATGTGACCGAAGCGGAATCCGCGCCGATGGCGCTTGCGCAAATGAGAAAGCGCGCGGTCGATCTCGTCATTGTCGATTGGATGATGCAGCCGCTCGACGGCCTGTCGTTCACGCGCATGGTGCGGCGCGATGTCGATAGCCCCAACCCTTACGTGCCGCTGCTGATGTTGACGGCGCATACTGAGGCTTCACGCGTCGCGGCCGCACGCGATGCGGGCGTCACCGGCTTTGTGAAGAAGCCTATCAGCGCGCGGCTCCTGTTCGAGCGGGTGTCGAGCGCGCTGACTGATACGCGCGTGTTTATCCGCACCGAAGACTTCATGGGCCCCGATCGCCGGCGCGGCCAGGTGATCGACTATCCGGGCCCCTTCCGGCGCGCCACCGATGGCGCGGCACGCGGGCTCGATACGGTCGATCTGGACGATCTCGCCGCACCGCGGCTGACTGCGCGCAGCGCTTGATCGACGCCGCTCGGGGCGCGCAGAGTAGTCGCCTCACAAGTCCTGCGGCGGGGATGCGCAATAATGAAAGCGCTGGTTAGTCTGTTGTTGTTGCTGCCGCTCGCCTCGTGCCTGGCGGGCGCGGCGATCGGCGCGACGGGCGCCGTGGTTGGCGCGGCTGTCGGCGTTACCGGCGCTGTCGTTGGAACTACGGTTAAGGCGACGGGCGCCGTGATCGATGCGGCGACGCCCGGCGATGACGACGATGAAGACGATGAAGACGATGAAGACGACTAACAAACGGCAACAGCGCCAAATGCCGTTCGTCGCATTGACAAGTTCGTGAATGGCGCGCGTTCGCGAGCGCAAGCATAGTTTCAAACAAGCTGAAGGCCGCAGCGTCGCGGCTAACGCCTTCCGCAGCTGACTGACTGCCGTTCACGCGGCAGTTGGCAGCGCTAGAGCGGGTGCGGCCCCGAATCCCCGTTCTCGCCAAATCCGCTCTAGCGATTGCCGCTCATCTGAGCCGAAGCAGCTTATGCGTCTGGATGCTGAGGCGCCAGCGCGGATTTTCCATGCAGTAAGCTATTGCCGCGCGGGTGTTGGCCTCGCGTGCGGGACTGTCCATCGGCTGCAGGAAGAAGTGCTCGAAATCGAGCGCGGCGTAGCGTTCGGGTTCAGCGCCGGTTTGCGGATAGACCAGCTTCAACTCGTGGCCGCGGGTTTGTGTGAGCGGCGCGTTGGCCTTGGGGCTGATGCAAATCCAGTCGATGCCGGCTGGCGCCAGAAGTGTGCCGTTGGACTCGATGGCGATCTCGAAGCCTTGCGCGTGCAGAGCATCGATGAGCGGCGTATCGAGCTGCAGCAGCGGCTCGCCGCCGGTGCAGACGACGTACGCCGCACCGCCGCCGGGCCAGAGGGCTGCGGCGGCGCGCGCGAGCGCTTCTGCTGTTTCGAACTTGCCACCGCCGTCGCTGTCCGTGCCGACAAACTGGGTGTCGCAGAATTGGCAGATGGCGCTGGCGCGGTCCTGTTCGCGCCCACTCCAAAGATTGCAGCCGGCGAAGCGCACGAAGACCGCGGGGCGCCCGGTGCGCGCGCCCTCTCCTTGCAGCGTGTAGAACATCTCTTTGACGCTGTAGGTCATGGCGCCCTTGCGCCTGCCCACGCGTCCCATCCTTTCGCGCGCAACTCGCAGGCGGGGCATTCACCGCAGCCGTAGCCCCAGGCGTGGCGGTGCGTGCGATCGCCTTCGTAGCAAGTGTGGCTGTGTTCGATGATGAGTTGCACGAGGTCGTCGCCGCCGAGTTCGTGCGCGAGCGCCCACGTCTCAGCTTTGGTGAGGTGCATGAGCGGCGTTTCGATCCTGATCGAAGTATCGAAGCCGAGTGCGAGCGCACGCTCTTGTGCGTCTATGGTCTCACGGCGGCAATCGGGGTAGCCGGAATAGTCGGTTTCGCACATGCCGCCGACCAGCGTGGTGATGCCGCGCCGATAGGCGATTGCTGCGGCGACGGTGAGGAATACAAGGTTGCGGCCCGGTACGAAGGTGGTGGGCAGGCCGTTGGCGGCGAGTTCGATGGCGCGGTCGGCGGTCAGCGCGCTTTCTGCGACGGCGCCGTAACCGGAGAGATCGACGACATGATCTTCCCCCAGACGCCTCCCCTGAGGGCGCTGGCGCAGTTCGCGCCGCAGGACTTCACGTTGCTCGAGCTCCACGGCGTGGCGCTGGCCGTAGAAGAAGCCGACCGTCTCCACGCGCTGGTAGCGCGCCAGCGCCCAGGCGAGGCAGGTCGCCGAATCCTGGCCGGCTGAAAAGAGGACGAGAGCGGCGGACATCGCCGAGGCTTCATACGGCGAAATAAGCCCGGGCGCGCGCCCGCAGCCGCATCAGGACGCTTTACCTTACGTCAACGTCATCTATCGCGGCGGAAGTGTGGCGCGTTTGACGCAGGCTTTGGCGCGATGACGCTACCGTCAAGTTATGCCTCGCACGCCGGTTGACAGTACCCCCTCTCCTTCTTGCAATAGCAGCCTGGACACGGAGGGCGGCGGGGGACGACTCGCCCACCAAGCCCGACATGCCGATGGTTCTGCCATCGCGTCCATAGAAGGCGCCTTGGCTCTGGGAGGACGGCGATGAGCAAGAAGTCAAAGTTGGGTTGGATTCTTCGCGCGGGCGCTTCGCTCGCGGCGATTGGCGCGGCCACGCCGGCCATGGCGCAAGAACAGCCTGAAGTTTCGGAAGAAATCGTCGTCACGGCCACCGGCCGGACCGCGGCGATCCAAGACGTTCCGATCGCTGTGCAAGCGATCAACAACGAGACGCTGGAACAGTCCGGCGTGCAAAGCTTGGCGGACCTGACCCAGATCGCGCCGACTCTGCGCATCGGCTCGGGCCAGTCGACCACCTCCGGCACGCTGGCCGCCATCCGCGGCATCGGCACCGGCTCGGACAACCCGGGTTTTGAAGGCGCAGTCGGTATCTTCATCGATGGCGTTTATCGTCCGCGCGCCGGTTCGGCGTTGTCGGACCTGCCGGATATCGAGCGCATCGAAATTCTGCGCGGCCCGCAAGGCACGCTGTTCGGCAAGAACACGTCGGCCGGCGCCATCAGCGTCGTCACCGCCGATCCTAGCGGTGAAGTCGGCGCCTGGGGCGAAATCGAAGGCGGCAACTTCAACCTGCTGCGTTCCTCGTTTGGCGCGGAAATGCCGGTTGGCGATGCGTTCGCGCTCCGCTTCGATGGCGCGCTCAACAGCCGCGACGGCTACATCACCGACGTGACTTCGGGACGCGATCTCAACGACCGCAATCGCTGGTCGGCGCGCCTGCAAGGCCTGTTCGACATTTCGCCGGACGCTTCGTTCCGCTTGATCGCCGACGCGTCTGAGTCAGACGAAAACTGCTGCGGCGCGATCAACATCCAGAGCGGCACGATCGTCGGCGCATTGCTGGGCGAGTACTTCCCGGGCTCGCTGCTCCCCACCGACCAGGAGCAGCAGGAAGAGCGCGAGATGACGCTCTCGCCGAACCGCAGCTATGCCGAGCAAGCCGAAGAGCGCGGCATTTCCGGCGAACTCAATTGGGATATCGGCGGCATCAACCTGACCTCGATCACGGCCTATCGTGATTGGGAGGCGGTGCGCGACCAGGACATCGACTTCGCTTCGTATGACCGCGCCTATCGCGACGATCTCGAAATCGGCATCGAGACGATGTCGCAGGAAATCCGGCTGCAAGGCGAATGGGGCCGGGTGAACTGGCTCGTCGGCGCCTACGCCGCGCGCGAAGACTTGGAGACGACCGACCGCATCCGCTTCGGCAACGATGCGCTCGACGTCGCCAACGGCGCGACGTTCTTCCTTACCGCGGGCCTCGGCGGTCCGACAGCGGCGCGGAAGCTCTATGACATGCCGGTCGTCGTGCCGGGTTTCGGCGGCCTCACGGACACCACGATCTGCGCGCTGAGCGGCGGGCTGGCCCCGGTCTGCACCAACCAGGACGGCACGCGCGCCGCGGCTCTGCTCGGCCTCGACACGGACGCCGATGGCGACAACAATTTGAACTTCTATCTGCCGAACCTGACCCCAGGCGATGGTCAGCAAGCTGACAATTGGGCGGTCGAAACCGAGTCGCTCTCCCTGTTCACGCACAACGAAATCAGCATCTCGGACAATCTTATCCTGACGCTTGGCGCGCGCTACAGCCAAGAAACAAAGGACATGACCGCGTCGCTCGACTCCCAAAACGCCGCCTGCGACACGCTGCAAACGACGGCGGTGACATTTGATCCCGACGGAGGTGGCTCGCTGCCGGCCGGCAATTATAACTTGGCGTCCGTTATCTCATTCGGCTCGGGCGGCGCTGCGGATACCCCGTTCGCGCTGGCGTGCAATGCCGTCACCAACACGTTGGCGAACGGCGATCATTCGGACTCGCGTGAAGAGAATGAGTGGAGCGGCGTGGCTTCGCTCTCGTATCACGTCAACGATGACCTGATGATCTATGGCGGCTACTCCCGCGGCTATAAGGCGGGCGGCTTCAACCTCGATCGTTCGGGCTTCTTCGGGTCGGAAAACCTCGCTGCGCACGAAGGTCAATTTGGCGCATTCGGTGGCGGCCTGGGCACAAACTGGAACATCACTGACTTCTTTACTGGCCTGCCAACGGCAAGCGCTCCGCTCACCACCGACTCGCTGGAGTTCGAACCCGAGTTCACGGACGCTTACGAACTGGGCTTCAAGTCCACGATCCTGGGCGGGACGACCTACCTGAACGCGAACCTCTTCTACCAAGAGATTCACGATTATCAGTCGAACGCGTTCTCGGGCTTCAACTTCTTCACGCTCAACGTGCCGGAATTGGTCTCGCAGGGCGTCGAAGTCGAGCTGAACTCGCGCCTGACGGATGCCCTGACGGTTTCGGGCGGCCTGCTCTACAATGAAGCCTATTATGACAGCGACGCCGACTATCAAGACGATGGCGTGGTCGACATCGCCTCGGGCACCCCACTGGCGCAAGCGCCGGAATGGACCGTCACCGGCGCGATCAACTATCGCGTGCCGGTCGGCAATAACATGGCGTTTAACGTGTTCCTCAACAGCCGCTGGGTCAGCGAATACAACACCATGACGCTGAACCGAAACCCGGTCACCGACAACGACTCGTTCGCGATCTTCGACGCGCGCGTGTCCCTCGGTTCGGATGAAGGCAGCTGGTCGATCGAGGCCTGGGCCCGCAACCTGACCGACGAGTTCTACTATATCGGCGGCTTCGGCGCCCCGGAACGTACGCTTCCGGAAGGCATCGCCGGCTCGAGCGGCTTCGAGGCGGGCAACTACCTCGCCTACCCGAACGCGCCGCGTATGGTCGGCCTTACCCTGCGCGCGCGCTACTAAGCTTCGCGCAAACGGAAAGACTGCAGCGGCCCGCGGCGAATCAGCCGCCGGTGGGGTTTTGGCCCGTGGGTTTT
>JAEYPY010000161.1 GCA_023410295.1 Pseudomonadota bacterium
CGACCTCTCCGATGCGCCCCTGGTGCTTTTCCGGCGCGAGCGGCAGAAGCGCGGAGATCCCGGTCAGCAGCAATTGCGCTTGCAGGATGAGGCGGCTCATGGCGCGCCTCCCTGCCCACGCACGAGCTGCACAAGCGCGGAGACCGGCGCCTCCGCCGCATTGCTCGCGTGCTCGAGCTCCGCGGCCGCCGCTACGTCGCGCCCCTCGAGATAGACGCGCAGCGCGGCGTTCAACGCCTCGATCGCGGGTGTGGCCGTTGCTTCAGCGCGTGAAAGTACGCGCTTGAACTCGATCGGCACGGCGGGATCGCGGGCGATGTCGGCCGCCTCCTCCAGCACTGCGGCGTAGGTGTTGAGCAACGCGTAGGCGCGCTGCTCAATGGTCTGCGCGGCTGAGATGGGATTCTGAACGCGCGGCGCGAACGATGCGCACGCCGGCGTGGCGGCGATTGCGAGCGCGAGGCCCAGGACACGAAAGAAACGCTTCATGGCGCGCCTTCCTTAAGCCAGCGGCGAGCGCGCACGCGCGCGTCCGACGGCGACGCCGATGAGACCCAGCGTGAGGATGAGATCGACGAGCGCGCCCGCGAGCTCCTGCGCCGCGCCTTCCGGAAGCACGACGCCGAGCCGCGAGGCGGCGGCGGCGATGGCGATCGCGGCGGCGCTGCGCAATGTCAGCGAGTGGATCGCGGGTCTGAGTGAAATGTCGGTCATGGGCTCCTCGTGATTGAGGGAGGAGCTTACGGCCGCCCGATACCCGGTCGGATTGATTTGCTCAAGCCGCGCGTCTTCGTAGCCTCAAGTGCTTGAAAAGAGGCTTTGCGGGTCTGAAGACGCGCGGTGCGAGTGTTGGATTAGCCCGCGCACAATCCCCGCTTCGCCGCGTCGTATTCGCGCTTCAGGCGCGCGACCAACTCAGCCGTAGTGACGACTTCGTGCACGGCGCCAACGCCTTGCCCGGCGCCCCAGATGTCTTTCCACGCTTTCGCCTTGGAGCCTTCGCCGCTGCCGAAGTTCATTTTGCTCGGATCGCTTTGCGGCAGGTTGTCTGGATCGAGCCCGGCCGCCTCGATCGAGCCTTTCAGGTAATTGCCGAGCACGCCGGTAAAGAGGTTGGTGTAGACGACGTCACCGGCGGTCGAACCGACGATCATCTGCTTGTAGGCCTCGGGCGCATTGGCCTCCTTCGTCGCAATGAAGGCTGAGCCCATGTAGGCCAAGTCCGCGCCCATCGCTTGGGCGGCAAGGATGCCCTTGCCGGTGGCGATCGCGCCGGAGAGTAGAAGCGGGCCATCGAAGAATTCGCGGATCTCGTGAATCAGCGCGAACGGTGAAAGCCCGCCTGCGTGCCCGCCGGCGCCGGCGCACACGGCGATCAGGCCATCGGCGCCCTTCTCCAGCGCCTTCTCCGCGAATTTAATGTTGATGACATCGTGCAGCACGATGCCCCCGTAGGAGTGGATGGCGTCATTCACCTCGGGGCGCGCGCCAAGCGAAGTGATGACAATCGGCACTTTATGCTTCACGCACGACGCGACGTCTTCTTCGAGGCGCGCGTTGGTCTTGTGCACGATCTGGTTGACGGCATAGGGCGCGGCCGGCGTATCGGGGTGCGCCTCGTCCCACTCCGCGAGCGTGTCCTTGATCCGGTGCAACCAATCGTCGAGCAACGGCTGCGGGCGCGCATTGAGCGCCGGGAACGAGCCGACGATCCCCGCCTTACACTGCTCGGTCACCAATTCGGGGTTGGCGATAATGAATTGCGGGGCGCCTACGGCAGGCAGGCGCAGCTTGTCGAACAAAGGCGGCAGGGCCATGCTTCTCTCCGGTTGCGCTATCGGTAGCGCGCGTTCAAAAGCGCGTCGATGCTGACATGGCGTCAAGGGATGCGGAAATGAGCACGAGCGAACTCAAGCTGGGCGAAAACGCCGACGAAGCGGCGTGGCGCGCGCTTGTCGAGCAGGGCTTGAAGGGCGCGCAATGGTCGCGCCTCATCGGCCAGACCGCCGACGGCATCCCACTCGAGCCGCTCTACCGCGAAACTGACATCGCCACCGCGCAGGACGAATCCGGCATGCCGGGCGCGGCGCCGTTCATCCGCGGCAGCCGCTCCGGCGCCTGGCATATCCGACAGGTTTATGATCATCCCGATCCCGCCAGCGCCAACGAACAGATTCTCGCCGACCTCGAAGGCGGCGTCTCCTCGATCGAGATTGTCTCGCACTTCGGCGGCGGCCCACGAGGCGTGCGCATCGCGCGCGCGCAGGACTTTGATACCGCACTGGCCGGCGTGATGCTGGATGCGGCGCCGGTGGCGCTCAATGGTGAACAGCAAGGTTTGTGGCTGGCTGAATTGCTCGCCGCGAAGCTGCGCGGTGCATCCGGTGAAGGCGTTGCATTCAATCTCAATCCGCTGGCCTCGTATTTCCGCGTCGGCGGCGGGGCGAAGGCGGACATGGACGACGCAGTGCGCTTTACGCGCGCGATGCGTGAATCCATGCCGGCGGCGACGGCGTTGCGAGCCGACGCGCGCCCGATCCATGAAGCCGGCGGTTCGGAGGCGCAGGAACTGGCCGTCGCGCTGGCATGCGGCATCACCTATCTGCGCGAACTGACCGCGGCGAACATGAGCGCGGACGATGCGGCGCGGACTATCCTCTTCACGCTCGCGGTCGGGCCTGATGTGCTGATCGAAGCTTCGAAGCTGCGTGCGCTTCGGCTTTGCTGGGCGCGCGTACTGGAAGCGTCCGGCGTCGCGGCCGAGCACCGCGCAGCACGCATCCACGCCGTCACCTCGCGCCGCATGATGACGCGGTATGATGCGTGGACAAACATTCTGCGCGTGACCACCGCCGCATTTGGCGCAGCCGTTGGCGGTGCGAACGCCATCACCACGCTGCCATTCACCGACGCGCTTGGCCTGCCGACGCCGTTCGCGCGCCGCGTCGCGCGCAACACGCAGCATGTGCTGTTGGAAGAATCCCGCCTTGGTCATGTCGCCGATCCGGCTGGCGGCGCCTGGTTCGTGGAGAGGCTGACGCGAGAGCTGGCGGCGAAGGCCTGGGAGAAGATGCAGGCGATCGAAGCCCAGGGCGGCATTATCGCCGCGCTGGGCGATGGACTCTGGCGCGAGATTCAAGAGGCCTATTCCGCGCGCCGCGCACGTTTCCATACACGCCGCGAGACCATCACCGGAATTTCCGACTTCCCGCTGCTCGATGCGCCGTTGCCGGAGTTCGAACCGCTCCCCGGGCCGGCGCCAGGCAGTTTTGAAGGCAAGGTCAATCTCATCGACACGCGCACGGGCGCATCGTTTTCGCAAGTACGCTGGGCGGAGGCGTTCGAGCGCCTGCGCGACTGGGGTGAAGCGAGAAAGCCCCGCCCCGCGATCTTCTTCGCCACGCTCGGCCCGCTCGCCCAATTCGGACCCCGCGCGCAGTTCGCGCGCAATCTCTTCGCCGCGGGCGGCATCGCTTCGGTCGGCGAGGAGGAAGAATACGTTTCCCGCGATCAGATGATCGATGCATTTCGGACGCAGGCGGCGCGCGTGGCCGTCATCTCCGGCACGGACGCGGCGTACGCCGAAGAAGCCGAGAACGCGGCGCAACGGCTGAAAGCCGCCGGCGCACACTGGATCGTGCTCGCGGGCAAGCCGGGCGAGAGCGAAGCTAAGCTGCGCGCAGCCGGTGTCGATCAGTTCGTCTACACCGGTCAGGACGTGGTGCTGGAATTGGAGACGCTGCAGGAAGCTCTGGGAGCTGCCCCATGAAACCACTCATACGATGGGAGCCACTCGCACCCGAAGTTATACAGGCACTGGAACAGTTAGAGGCTACTCAGACTTTTGACGCGCTGCCCGAAAGCTACGACGTCGTCCAAGCAGAGGCGAAGCGTAGAAGCTTTCATGAGGCAGTCGTCATGGTCCCACTTTTACTCTTGTCGTGGGCGTTAATAGCCACGCTACAAGCATTCGGCTGGATCGCGCCGCCAACACCACTCAACGCCTTCATTTATATTCTTGTTGTCCCACTCGCAGCCGTCGCGACTAACCGCCTGCGAGGCAGCTACGCCGCGCGCGAAGAGCAACGCCTTCGTGCCGCTTTGAATAAGTGGCGAATGCAAGCCGGGGTATACGCCGTGAGAAGGCATCCATGACTACGCTCCCTGACTTCTCCAACCTCACACTCGATACCGCACACGCAAAAGCCGAGCCGCCCGCCGGTGAGGCGTGGCTGACGCCTGAAGGCATCGCGGTGAAGAGCGCCTACACCGCCGCCGATCGCGCGGGCTTGGATTTCGTCGATGGCTTTCCGGGCATGGCGCCGTTTGGGCGCGGGCCGTATCCGACGATGTACGTGCAGCAGCCCTGGACGATCCGACAGTATGCCGGCTTTTCGACGGCGGAGGATTCCAACGCCTTCTACCGCCGCAATCTCGCGCACGGGCAAAAGGGTCTGTCCATCGCCTTCGATCTCGCGACGCACCGCGGCTACGATTCCGATCATCCGCGCGTCGTCGGCGATGTCGGTATGGCGGGCGTGGCGATCGATTCCATTCTCGACATGCGCACGCTCTTCAACGGCATCCCGCTCGATCAGATGAGCGTGTCGATGACGATGAACGGCGCGGTGCTGCCAATCATGGCGCTCTATATCGTCGCCGGCGAAGAGCAAAATGTGCCGCACGCCAAGCTCTCGGGTACGATCCAGAACGACATCCTCAAAGAATTCATGGTGCGGAATACGTTCATCTATCCGCCCGGCCCTTCGATGCGGATCGTCTCCGACATCTTCGCCTACACAGCCGGCGAGATGCCGAGATTCAATTCGATCTCGATCAGCGGCTATCACATGCAGGAAGCCGGCGCGACGGCTGACCTCGAGCTCGCCTACACGCTGGCTGACGGCGTTGAGTATATCCGCGCTGGCGTCGCCGGCGGGCTCGACATCGACAAGTTCGCGCCGCGGCTCTCGTTCTTCTGGGCGATCGGCATGAACCCGTTCATGGAGATCGCCAAGCTCCGGGCTGCGCGCCTGCTGTGGTCAAAGCTCACGGCTGCGTTCAATCCGATGGACGATAAGTCACGCGCGCTACGCACACACTGCCAGACTTCCGGCTGGTCGCTGACCGCGCAGGACGTTTACAACAATGCGGTCCGCACCTGCGTGGAAGCGATGGCGGCGGCGTATGGCGGCACGCAATCGCTGCACACCAATTCGCTCGACGAAGCGCTGGCGCTGCCGACCGATTTCTCCGCGCGCATCGCCCGCAACACGCAAATCCTGCTGCAGAGCGAAGCCGGCGCGACGCGCCCGGCCGATCCGTGGGGCGGCTCATATTATGTGGAGCGCCTCACCGCCGATCTGGCCGCGAAGGCATGGGCGCATATCGAGGAAGTGGAAAAACTCGGCGGCATGGCGCAGGCGATCGACCAGGGCTTGCCGAAAGCGCGGATCGAAGAAGCCGCCGCACGCACGCAAGCGCGCATCGACACCGGCCACCAGACCATTGTCGGCGTCAACAAATTCAAGCTCGACGAGCCGGAAGATATTCCGGTGCTGAAGGTCGACAACGCCAAGGTGCGGGCGATGCAGCTGGAGAAGCTCGACCGGCTGAAGCGCGAGCGTAAGCAGGTCGAAGTGGATGCGGCGCTTGAAGCGCTGGAGGCAGGTGCGCGCGGCAAGGGCAATTTGCTGGACCTCGCCGTCAAAGCCGCGCGCGCAAAAGCCACCGTCGGCGAAATGAGCGCCGCGCTCGAGCGCGCGTTCAACCGCCACCAGCCGCCGATCCGCTTGGTCACCGGCGTCTTCTCGCGCGAAGCCGGGAGCGACGCCGCCGTCGAACGCGCGCGCCAAAGCGTCGCCGCATTCCAGGAAGCGGAAGGCAAGAAGCCGAAGATTCTGGTCGCCAAGATGGGCCAGGACGGCCACGACCGGGGCCAGAAAGTTGTCGCGTCGGCGTTCAGCGATCTCGGCTTCGATGTTGAGATTGGACCACTGTTCGCCACGCCCGAAGAAGTCGCCGAACAAGCCATCACCAGCGGCGTCCATGTCGTCGGCGTCTCTTCACTCGCCGCCGGCCACCTCACGCTAACGCCCGCGCTGCGCGCCGCCCTAGTCGAACGCGGTCGCCCAGACATCATGATCGTCATCGGCGGCGTCATCCCACCGGAAGACGTCGAAACGCTGAAACAAATGGGCGCAGCGGCCGTGTATCCGCCCGGCGGCGTCATCGCCGACATCGCGCAGGATTTGCTCAGCGCGCTGAACCAAAAGCTGGGCTATGCTCAGCCACCCCGATCGTGATTCTCCGGAGAAAACATCAAGGCCGACTATCTCCGCGCCGGACCGATCTTTGAGCTTTGGCGGTACCTGACCCACGAAGTCATGGTCACTCCGACGATGACGCCTGCGGATAACCGGCAATTCATCGATGATCTATTCGAGTCGGAAGGCATTCCGGATCGTGACGGCGAGCGGCGCGACGATCCGGGCTATGTGTTGATGAAGGCTGCGCTAGACGTATACGGCGCGCTCCTAGATGTTTCTAGCTTTGGGGAACGCTGGGCCCGCTTTGTCCGATGGCGCGGCAAGTCATCGTCCTCGAAGTTCGACCTCATTCGCGCTGTGGAATGGCACTACGGGTACGTGCTGCGCGAGCGCGTACGGTTCCTCATCAAGGAGATGCATCGGCACGGCAAAGTCAACGCGCGCCTCGACCGTGTTCTGACCAATGCGGCGCGACGCTTCAAGGCCAAGACCGACCCGCTGTTCACTCCGCGCGGCAAGCACGTCCACAACTACCCGCTACATCATGCCCTTGAAGCGCAGGTCTCAGGCTTGCAACTCCTAGAAGCCTTTTTTCAAGATCGAGTCCCGGATAAGGCTCCGCAGCTGCGCTCATATATAAAGGGCCGCCGATCAGCGGCGATGAAAGCTCTAAAGAGAGCGCTGCAGGCGCAGCAAACAGAGATTGTCGATCTCGCTCAAGAGGCAGTGCGCGAGGTCTTGCCGATTTTCATGTTAATGCTGAGACCACCTGACAAGCCGAAGAAGGCGAAGAAATGATGCGGGTTGCCATGGTGAGCGTCTCCGCCATCCTCGCCATCGCCTACGGCGCGTTCGGCTCAAGCCTGTACGAAGGCGAGCCGCCTTATGTGATCGGCACGATCTTCAAAACGTCGGGCATCGCCGTTCTCGTCCTGATCGCGTTGCTGGCGCGCTCGCGGCTGCTTGCGGCGGCGCTGGCGTTCGGCGCTACGGGCGATGCGCTGCTCGCGTGGAGCGCTGACACGTTTCTATATGGCGCGTTCGCGTTTCTGATCGGGCATCTCTTTTACATCGCGCTGTGGCTGCGTGCGGGGCTGGGGCTTGGCGAGTTCAAGAAGCCGCAGCGCCTGCTCGCCGCGCTCGCACTGATCGCCGCGGCGATCGTGATGACCTTGCTCTTGGTGCCGCGCGACAATGCGATGTTCACGCCGCTCGCGGTCTACACCGGCGTGCTGACGCTGATGGCGGTGCTCTCGTTCACGCTGCCGGCCGCGCGCTGGCTGGCGATGCTCGGTGCGGTGCTGTTTTTCATCAGCGACGGCTTCGTCGCCGCCAACCTCTTCCACCCCGCCGCCGATCCGACGCTCGGCTTCTGGCGCAGCTTCGTCGGCTGGATGATCTACTGGGCCGGCCAAGCCGCGCTCTGCTGGGGCGCACTGGGTTTCCACCGAACGAAAACGAAATGAACTCGTCATTCCGGGGCAATGCGCAGCATTGAACCCGGAACCCAGGGGCAAACGACGTGCAGCTGCCCCTGACTTCCGGATCGCGCTTACGCTCGTCCGGGATGACGAGGTGTTGTGAGCACAGCAAAGAATAGGCATCTAGCGGCGATGGCCGATCTCACCGCCGCTCGCGATATCCTGCGCCGCGTCTTCGGCCATGACGATTTCCGCGGCCTGCAGGCAGACGTCATCAGCGAAGTGCTCGACGGCCGCGACGTGATGGCAGTGCTGCCGACGGGCGGGGGCAAGAGCTTCTGCTATCAGATCCCGGCGATGATGCGGCCGGGCGTCGGGCTTGTCGTCTCGCCGCTGATTGCGCTGATGCAGGATCAAGTCGCGGCGTTGCGCGCGGCCGGCGTTGCGGCGGCGCGGCTCGACTCGACGCTGGAG
>JAEYPY010000253.1 GCA_023410295.1 Pseudomonadota bacterium
CTGCTGACCCGGGCCTTTGCAGAAGCCCACGACGAGCCCGCCGATGACGGGTTCTCGGTCAAGGTCGAGCGCGGTGTCGCCCGTGTGGAGACGGCCAACAAGGTGCGCAACGCCGCCTACGTGACAGGCATGGCGGCGGCCGGTGCGGCGATCCTTTACGGGACTTACGGATTGGTCGGCGCGTTCGGTCAGGAATTCCTGGCTTCGGCCGGTCTCGAATTGGCCCGCGCGCAAGGCGCGATCGCGGCGGCCCCCGATTTGGGCGGCGCGGCGCAGGGCGTGATGCAATCGCTGGGCGCAGGCCTGACGCAGGTGTTGCTGGTCACGGCGGCGCTGGCGGGCGGCGCGGTCGCCTATCGCTCCACTCAGGATTAAGCGCTTTCCCAACTAGAGCGCTGAAGGCGGCCGGGCTCTCCCGCGCCGCCTTTTGCTTTTGCCTCTCGCCGGTGTGGGGTCGGCGCTGGCGCCGCAGTGCAGCAAATCGTATGACATCGGGCCAATCAGCGAGGCCCCCATGTCCCGTCACACCGAAACCGTCCGCCGCGTCACGACGCCTGATATCCAGGCGCGCAAGGGCGGCGAGCCGATCGTCTGCCTCACCGCGTACACAACGCCGGTCGCGCAAATCCTCGATGCACACTGCGATATCCTGCTGGTCGGCGACAGCGTCGGCATGGTGGTGCATGGGCTGCCGAACACGGTCGGCGTCACGCTTGAGATGATGATCATGCATGGCCAGGCCGTGATGCGTGGGGCGCAGCGGGCGCTGGTGGTGGTTGATATGCCGTTCGGCAGCTACGAGGGCAGCCCGGAGATCGCGTTCGCCAACGCCGTGCGCTTGCTCAAAGAGACCGGCGCCCAGGCGGTCAAGGTCGAGGCGGGCCCACAGATTGCTGCCACCATCCGCTATATGGTCGATCGGGGCGTGCCGGTGATGGGCCATGTCGGGCTTCGTCCGCAGGCGGTGAACGTCGATGGGAAGTTCCGCGCCAAGGGCCGGACGATCGAGGAGCGCGAGCGTGTGCTGGCCGAGGCCAAGGCGGCGGACGAGGCCGGCGCGTTCGCCATCGTCGTGGAAGGGGTCGATGAAGCGCTCGCCCCCGAAATAACCGCCGCCGTTAGCGCCCCGACCATCGGCATTGGCGCCTCCGCCCAGTGCGATGGCCAGATCCTGGTCACCGACGACATGCTGGGGCTGTTCGACTGGACCCCGAAATTCGTCCGCCGCTATGGCGACATCAAAGCCGCCATCGATAAGGCCGTGGGCGAATATGCAGCCGACGTCCGGAACCGCCGTTTTCCTGCCGCAGCCGAGACCTACACCCTGCGGGTCAATGCAGCGCGGCAGGGCCGCGTTGCCCGGGCCGACAAGCGCGGCTAGCTTGCCGCCCACTTCGGGGGACGAGGTTCGCGTCGGGCGGACTTCAGGGGGTTCAGGATTCCGGCGTGACCAACGAAACCGACAGTTTTGTCCAGGAAGTCGATGAGAGCCTGCGTCAGGATCGACTCACGGCCTTCTTCAAGAAGTATGGCCTTTGGATTGCCGGCGCCGTGGGAGCGCTCATCCTTGGCGTGCTCGGCTGGCAGCTCTGGCAGGAGCAGCAATTGCAGGCTTCGCGCGCCCACGCCGAAGAATACGGCGCAGCGCAGGAGCTGGCGCAGCAAGGCAATTTCGACGAGGCCAAGACCGCCTTCGAAGCACTGACGCGCGAAGGCCCGCGTCAGTATCGCGTCATGGCGCAACTCGAACTGGCCGCTGTGCTGGAAGCGCAGGGCGATCTTGAAGGCGCGCTCGCCGGCTTCGACGCCGCCGCCGAACAGGCGCGCGATGCAACCATGCGCGACACAGCGCGCATGCGCGCGGCGTACATCGCCGCTGAAACGCAAGACTTCGATGCGCTGCGCGCGCGGCTGACGCCGCTGATCGAGTCCGAAAGCCGCCTCTCCTATCTTGCTCGCGAATTGCTCGCGATCGAAGCGTGGGAAGCGGGGCAAAACGATATCGCGCGCGATCAGCTCGAAAACCTCACTCTCGCATTCGATGCGCCCGAGCCGGTGCGGCAGCGCGCGCAAGTCGCGCTGTCGGTGATCGGTCCGGCGCCAACCAGCTCGGCGGACGGCGCGAGTGCGCCCGCGCCCTCCGAAGGAGAAACGAAATGAGCCGTTTGGGTCCAGCCTTGGCCGTCCTGGCCGCAGCCGCCGCGCTCTCGGCGTGCTCGACCGTCGGGCGCATTGGCGGCGCTCTTAACCCGTTCGACGGCGGCGACGCGCCGCGCGAAACCGCGCCGCAAGATGGGCGCGTCTCGATCCTCGCGTTCGAACAAGAATTGACGCCGGATGCGAGCCTCGCGGGACGCACGATCGTCGTGCCGCCGGCGGTCAACATGGCCGATTGGAGCCAGCCGGGCGGCACGGCAGATAATTCGCCGCCGAACTCGATCGGCGCCGGCGTTCTCGAGCGCGCGTTCACCGCGAACCTCGGCCAAGGCTCGACAGGCCGTGTCCAGATCGCGGCGCCGCCTGTGATCGCCGATGGCCAGCTCTATTTCCTCGACGCCGACCATCGCGTCGTCTCGATGTCGGCGAGCGATGGGCGCCGCAACTGGCAGCAATCTATCCGTCCCGAAGATTCACGTGATCGCGTCGCGCGCGGCGGCGGCGTGGCGACGGCCGGCGGGCGCGTGTTCGTCACCACCGGCTTCGGCTTCCTGGTGGCGCTCGACGCGAACACCGGCGCGGAAGTGTGGCGCACCTCTGGCGGCGCGCCGTTCCTGTCCGCGCCAACCGTCAGCGGCGGCCGCGTCTACGCCATCACCTCGGACAGCGAATTGCTCGCGTTCGACGCTGGCAGCGGCGAAGTGTTGTGGACCTATCAAGCCATCGCTGAGACGGCCCGCATTCTCTCTGCGCCGAGCGTCGCGGTGGAAGGCGAGTCCGTGATCGCGCCGTTCGCCTCCGGCGAAGTGGCCGCGCTCCTGGGCGCGAATGGCCGGCGCCTGTGGACCGACTCGCTCTCACGCACCGGCAGCCTTACCTCGCTTTCGGCGATCAATGACATCGCCGGGCGCCCCGTCGTCGATGCAGGCGCTGTCTACGCCGTCAGCCATTCCGGCGTGCTTGCAGCGATCGATTTGCGCTCCGGCCAGCGCGGCTGGGCGCGTCCGTTTGCGTCGACGCAAACGCCATGGATCGCGGGCGAAGTGCTGTACGCCGTGAGCGTTGATGGCGAACTCGCGGCGTTCGATCGCCAAACCGGCAACGTCTATTGGGTGCAGCAGCTGCGCCGCTACCGTGACGAAGATGACCGCACCGGGCGCGTTGCCTGGACCGGTCCCGTCATGATGGGCGGGCGCCTCATTCTTGCGAACTCGCTCGGTGAAGTTGTCGCCGTATCGCCGGAGAACGGCCAGACCGTGGCGACCGGCAATGCCGGCAAGCCGGTGTTCATCCCGCCGGTCGTCGCCAATGGCATGGTCTATCTGGTGACCGACGAAGCGCGCCTCGTCGCGTTCCGCTGATGTGACGGCCGCTCATGACGATCAAGCTCGCGATCGTCGGGCGGCCGAATGTCGGCAAGTCGACGCTCTTTAACCGCCTGCACGGCAAGAAACTGGCGATTGTCGACGACACGCCGGGTGTCACGCGCGACCGTCGCGAAGCGCCCGGACGGCTGGGCGATCTCGAGTTCACGCTGATCGACACCGCGGGCTTCGAAGACGCTACCGACGCATCACTCGAAGCGCGCATGCGCGCGCAAACGGAAGCGGCGATCGCGCAGGCTGACGTGATCCTCTTTCTGATCGATGCGCGCGTTGGCGTGACGCCATTGGATCAGTCTTTCGCCGCGCTGCTGCGGCGATCGAACAAGCCGATCGTGCTCGCAGCCAACAAGGCCGAAGGCCGCGCCGGCGATGCGGGCATTATCGACGCTTATTCGCTCGGCCTCGGCGAACCCATCGCCATCTCGGCCGAACACGGCGAGGGCATGAGCGAGCTTTACGCCGCCATCGTCGCGCACGAGCCGGCGCGGGATGACGAAGACGCCGAAGGCAAGACGCGGCCGATCCATCTCGCCATCGTCGGGCGTCCGAACGCGGGCAAGTCGACGCTGGTCAATGCGCTGATCGGCGAGGACCGGCTGCTTGTGGGGCCGGAAGCGGGGATCACGCGCGATTCCATCTCGATCGATTGGCAATGGCGCGGCCAGGGCTATCGCCTGGTCGACACCGCCGGCTTGCGCAAGAAGGCCAAAGTACAGGCCAAGCTCGAACGCATGTCCGTCGGCGATACGCTGCACGCGATCCGCTTTGCCGATGTCTGCGTGCTGGTGATGGACGCCAACGACGCGTTCGAGAAGCAGGACGTCGTGATCGCCGACCTCATCGAGCGCGAAGGCCGGGCATTGGTGTTCGCCTTGGCGAAGTGGGACCAAATCGCCGATCCGCGCGCACATTTCGAGGAGCTGAAGCTCGTTGCGCGTGAGCGCGTGCCGCAAGTGCGCGGCGCGCCGATTGTCACCGTCTCGGCGCTGGCGGGCGTTGGGCTCGACAGGCTGATGAAGGCGGTGAACGAAGCGCACGCGGACTGGACTGCGCGGGTCAAAACAAAGGATTTGAATGAGTGGATGCACGCGACCATGGAGCGTCATCCACCGCCCGCGGTGGGCGGCAAGCGCATCAAGCTGCGTTACATGACGCAAATCAAAGCGCGTCCGCCGACGTTTGTGGTCATCGCTTCGCGGGCGGAGGAAATTCCGGACAGCTACAAGCGCTATCTGGTGAACGAACTCCGGCAGGCGTTCGACCTGCAGAAGTCGCCGGTTCGCTTGATCGTGAAGTCGGCCAAGAACCCGTTCGTCGAAAACGAGTAGCATCGCGGCGCAGTTTCCGCCGTTCTGACGGCGGGAGGACATGCGATGCGCCGGCTCTTGGCAGCCATCCTGCTCGGCGGTTGGATCGCCGGCACGCTTGATATTCTCTACGCGTTCCTTGCTTTCGGTCCGCTGAGCTACGGCGTCTCGCCGGGGCGCATCCTTCACTCGATCGCCGCCGGCTGGATCGGGAACGACGCGGCGCGCGCAGGCGGGATGGAGACAGCGCTACTCGGCCTTGCCTCGCACTTTCTGATCGCGACGGCCATGGCGACAGTGTTCGTGGTTACAGCCTCGCGTCTGTTGCTCTTGCGGAAACGCCCGCTGTTCGCAGGCATCGTCTGTGGCCTCATGCTCTACATCGTCATGAACTACATCGTCGTGGCGCGGTCAGCGGGGGGGGGGGGTGGGGTTGGGGT
>JAEYPY010000232.1 GCA_023410295.1 Pseudomonadota bacterium
GGCAGGGGCCGCGCGCCAACGGCATGCCGGAGCTGCACAAGCTGATGCCGATGCTCGGCGCGCTGCAGGATCGCGGGTTTAAAGTTGCACTTGTCACCGATGGGCGCATGTCGGGCGCGAGCGGCAAAGTGCTGGCGGCGATTCATGTGACGCCGGAAGCCGCCGAAGGCGGACCGCTGGCGAAGATACGCGACGGCGACGTCATCCGCGTCGATGGCGAAAGCGGCGTGCTCGACGTCGTCTCGCCGGCCGACTGGCGCGAACGCGCTCCGGCGCAGCTCGATCTCGCCAACAATGCGCGCGGCATGGGGCGGGAGCTCTTCTCGCTCTTCCGCCTCAATGCCTGTTCAGCCGAGAACGGCGGCACAGCGCTACCCGATTACGATCTCGCCTAACTCGCCTCTGCGGCGAAACGACCAAATCCGGCCCGCAAGCAGCGGCGTTCGTCGCGTCATGGCTTGCAGCGTTCGCGCGAAGCCAGCCATAAAAGCGCAGCAAATTTACCAGGGGGCTTTGAGATTATGCTTCGTTACCGCTTACTCGCCTGCGCCGCATTGGCCGCGTTTGGCGCTGTTTCCGTCGCCGCCGCGCCGCCCGCCGAGGCGCAGACGCGCCGCGTCACCGCCGCGCAACCGCTGCAACGCGCCGTGACCTTCGCGACTGAAGTCGGCGCGCCGGACGGCGTCCTGGTGCTGCCCCTGGCGAGCGAAGCCGATCTCGCCACGCGCGGCGCATCGCTGAGTGAAACCGAGCGCGCCGCCATCACCCGCGCGCTCGCGTCGGACGAATTCAGCTACGGCGCACGCTCGACACTCACGCTGCGCGGCATCAGCGAATGGGACCAGATCATCATCCTCGGTCTCGGCGAAGAGTCAGAAGCGCGCGACTATCAGCGCGCCGGCGCTTCGATCGGCCGTTCGCTGATGAGCGATGACGACACGGTCACCATCGTCGCCACCGGTCTTCCGGCTGAAGCCGTCGCCGAATTCGCCACCGGCCTCGGCATCGGCGAATATCGCTCCGATCTTTACAGCACCGGCGAGCGTGAAGCCTCGCTCGCCGGCACGCGCATCGTCACCGACGCCGCCGAAGCGCGCGGCCTCTACGAACAGCGCGGCCGCGCCTTGATCGATGCGATGGTGTTCGCGCGCGATCTCTCCAATGAACCGGCCAACGTCATCTATCCGGAATCCTTCGTGCAGCGCACGCGCGCAGCCTTCGCCGGCGTGCAGGGCGTTTCCATCCAGGTGCTCGACGAGCGCCAGATGGAGCGCCTCGGCATGGGCTCGATCCTGAGCGTCGGCCAAGGCTCGGAGCGCCCGCCGCGTATGCTGATCGTGCGCTATCGCGGCCGCGGCGCGCCGGACGGCGGGCCGATCGTGCTCGCCGGCAAAGGCATCACCTTTGATTCCGGCGGCCTCTCGATCAAGGGCTCATCGGGCATGGGCGACATGAAGATGGACATGTCGGGCGCGGCCGCCGTCACTGGCGCGGTGCTTGCGCTGGCGCGCCAGCGCGCGCCGGTTGATGTCGTCGCCATTGCCGCGCTGGCCGAGAACATGCCGGACGGCGGCGCGTCGCGTCCGGGTGATGTGGTCACCGCCATGAACGGCGTCACCATCGAGATCAACAACACCGACGCCGAAGGGCGTCTCGTCCTCGCCGATGCGCTCTCCTGGGCGGAAGCCAATCTCGATCCCGCCGCCATCGTCGATGTCGCGACGCTCACGGGCTCGATGAACGCCGCGGTCGGCGATGACTATGCCGGCCTCTTCACCCGTCACGATGCGTTGGCCGATCAGCTCGATGCCTCTGGCCGCGCCACCGGCGAACTCTTGTGGCGTCTGCCGCTGCACGAGAGCTACGCGGAATCGATGCGCTCCAACATCGCCGATATCGCCAACACCGGCGGCGGCGGCGCGGGCGGCGGCACGGGGGCTTACTTCATAAGCCGCTTCGTCGAGCCTGACACGCCGTGGGCGCACCTCGATATCGCCAGCGTCGCCTGGAGCGGCGCCAGCGATTGGAAGCCGGCTGGTTCGGCTGGTTTCGGCGTGCGTCTGCTTGAGCACTTCGTGCACAATTACCAGCCGGTGCCGCGCGGCGAAGGCCAGGGCGGCGGTTGAGCGCTAATCGTCGTAACGTCCTCGGAACCGCGCGTTGAATTCCGCATCGCGCGGCGCCGGGGCGAAGCCTTCGCCGACGGAAATGTCCATCTCACGGTTATAGCCGCCGCCAAGCGGCACCGTGAGATGCTCCACGGTGCGGAATGCGGTGAAGTCGCCCGCGACGAACGGCACGTAATCCTGCCGTAAATGCACCACCAGCACGCGCCCGCCTTCTTCCACACGCATCGGATCGGTGGCTTCTGCTGAACTCTGCGCTTCGCCGTGGAGCACCCACATGCGCAGCGGCGGCAGCGCCGCGCCTGCTTCGCGCGCATGACGCCAATAATAGCTGAGCTCGAAATAGGTGGCGCGGTCGTCCACCATGACCGCAGTGAACGGCGGCTCGCCCGGCTGCGCCACTGCCCGGAGCGCAATCTCGCGCGCAGTCTCATCCCACGCGCGCGCTGTGCGCACGCCCTTGAAGCGGTTCGAAATCACCGGATCGAACGCCACCACGGCGACGGCGACGCCGAGCGCGATGTTGACCGCTGTCGCCGCCGCGAGGAAGCGTCGGCCATTCACCGAAGCAAACAAGCTGCCAGTCACCCAGAGCAACGCCGCCGGATAAGCCACCGCGGCCCAATTCGCGTTCGCGCGCGAAATGAAGGCGATGAGGCTGACGAACAGGAATGGCGGCAGGATGTAGGCGATCAGGAACTTGTCTTCGGTCGAAAGCCCGTTGGCGCGGCGAAGCGCGCGCCAGCCGACGCCGAGCAGCGCCAGGAAAATGAGCGGCCCGAGCACGCCGGCCTGGCCGCCGATGAACTCGAACAATTCGTCGAGATTGAAGAGTTCGGCCGCGTCGAGGCGAGCGTTGTCGGCGGTGTGACGCGCCGTGGCGAAGCCGTTGTTGATGTTCCAGACGATGTTCGGCGTCACCATCACGAGCGCGATCAGCGATGCGACAAGGCCGCGCCCTTGCTTCAGCGCCTCGCGCACAGGCGGTGCGGTCCAGGCGGCGAACGCGGTGCAGACGAAGAAGTAAAGCATCGCGTACTTGGCCAGCACGCCGATGCCGACAAAGACGCCAAGCGCAACCGCCCAGCCCCACGACCGCGTCGCCATCAGGCGCCACATCGCCAGCAGCGCCAACGACCAGAGCGGCAAGAGCAGCGCGTCGGTGGAGATAAGGTTCGACGAGAAGAAGACGCCCGGCAGCATCAGATAGCCGAGGCCCGCCCAGAAACCGGCCCATGAGCCGTACATGAGTCGGCCCAGCACGAAGAGCGCTGTCGCAGCCACGAAGTGCGCGATCGGCGCGCCGAGCCGGATCGCCCACTCTGCATCCGTGCCGGCCAGCGCCGTCGTCGCGCCAATCACCCAGGCGATCAGCGGCGGCTTGGTGAAATAACCCCAGTCGAACGCGCGCGACCAATTCCAGTACTGCGCTTCGTCAAAATAGAGCCCGAGCGGATTGTAGAAGAGCGCGCCGATGCGCGCGGCCGTGACCACGAACAAAACGACGAGAAAGGCGAGCGTCGCGCGGTCGAAGGCGGCCCGAGATTGCTGCATTGACGTCCTGAAATGTCCCCGCGGCGTCCATAGCGGATGGCGTCCGCCCGCGCCAGAACGCTCGCTCACTTGTGTAGCGCGCCAAAGCGCCTATCTGGCGTCATTCACATGGTCTAAGGAACCGCCATGACGACGATTCCGGCTGAATGGCGCCCACATAAGGCGATTTGGACGGGCTGGCCCTCCGCCGCCGATTTGTGGGGAGAAGATCTCGAACCGGCCCGTGCCGAGGTTGCGGCTATGATCCGCGCGCTGGCCGACGGCGGCAAGGGCGAGAAAGTGCGCGTGATGGCGCACGGGCGCGAGGCGGTAGCGACGGCCAAGCTCGCGCTTAGCCAGAACGCCGAGATCGTGCCCGGCGCCTTCGGCGATATCTGGTTTCGCGACACCGGCCCGATTTTCGACACAGACGGCACCGCGCACGGCTTCCAGTTCAACGGCTGGGGCGGAAAATACCAATTGCCGCACGACGACGAAGTCGGCGCCCGCATCGCGCTCCACGCCAAGGCCGAATACAAGCGCCACGACTTCATCCTCGAAGGCGGCGCCATCGAACTCGACGGCGAGGGCACGCTGCTGACGACGCGCCAGTGTCTGCTCAATCCGAACCGCAATGCGCATTGGACGGAGGAGGGCGCCGAGGTTGCGCTGAAGCGCGCGCTCGGCGTCGAGAAGGTGCTGTGGCTCGACGAGGGCCTGATGAACGATCACACCGATGGCCACATCGATAATCTCGCGCGCTTCATCGCGCCGGGCCGTGTCGTTTGCCAATCGGCTGAGCGCGACGATCCGAATTTCGACGTACTCGAAGAGATCGCGTTGGCGCTCGCCGGCATGCACGATGCGCAGGGGCGCAAGCTCGAAGTGATCCGCATTCCCTCGCCCGGCGCCGTCGCCGACGAGGACGGCGACATCGTGCCGGCGAGCCATATGAACTTCATCATCGGCAACACCAGTGTGGTCGTGCCGATCTATTCCGGCACCGGCGATGATGCGGTGAATGCGCTCGCCGAGCTCTTCCCAGGCCGCAAAGTCGTCGGCCACTCCGCCAACGCGATCCTCACCGGCGGCGGCGCCTTTCATTGCATCACCCAACAGGAGCCGGCCTGATGAGCCGCACCATCACCGTCGCCGCGATTCAGACTTCGTACGGCGAAGACATCAACGCCAACATCAAGAAGACCGAAGGCTTCATCCGCGACGCCGCGAAAAAGGGCGCGCAGGTGATCCTGCCCTCGGAGCTGTTCCAAGGCCCGTACTTCTGCACCACGCAGGAGGAGAAGTGGTTCGCGCACGCGCATCCGGCGGCGACGCATCCGTGTGTTGAGGCGCTGGCGCCGGTGGCCAAGGAGCTGGGCGTCGTCATCCCGGTCTCGATCTTCGAGCGGGACGGGCCGCACTATTACAACTCACTCGTCGTCGTCGATGCCGACGGCAAGCAGCTCGGCGTCTATCGCAAGAGCCATATTCCCGATGGGCCGGGCTACAACGAGAAATACTATTTCCGCCCCGGCGACACCGGCTTCAAAGTCTGGGACACCAAGTTCGGCCGCATCGGAATCGGCATCTGCTGGGACCAATGGTTTCCCGAAGCGGCGCGCGCCATGGCGATGGCCGGCGCCGAAGTGCTGTTCTATCCCACCGCGATCGGCAGCGAACCGCACGATTCCTCGCTCGACACGCGCGATCCGTGGCGGCGCGCGATGCAGGGGCACGCGGTATCCAATGTGATCCCCGTCGTCGCCGCCAACCGCATTGGCACGGAAGCCAGCGGGCAAGCTTTTTACGGCTCGAGCTTCATCGCCGATCATCGCGGCGATCTGGTCGAAAGCTTCGATCGCACCGAGGAGGGCGTGCTCGTGCACAGCTTCGATCTCGATTTCCTTGATCGCCACCGCGCCGCCTGGGGCTTCTTCCGCGATCGTCGCACGGAGTTCTATCGCTAGATGGCGCAGCCGATCCGCATCGACTACATCTCCGACATTGCCTGTCCGTGGTGCGTGGTCGGTTTGCGCGGGCTCGTGAAGGCGCTGGATGAACTCGGCGGCGAGGTCGAAGCGCAGCTGCGGTTTTGGCCGTTCGAGCTCAATCCGGACATGGCCCCGGAGGGGGAGAACACGGCCGAGCACGTGGCGCTCAAATATGGCTCGACACGCGAGCGCTCGGACGCGGTGCGCCAGGTGATCAAGGAGAGCGGCGCCGCGCTCGGCTTTACCTTCAATTACGGCCCCGAGAGCCGCATCTGGAATACGTTCGACGCGCACCGGCTGATGGCGTGGGCGCTGCCGCAGGGAAAGCAGCTCGCGCTGAAGCAGGCACTGTTCAAATCGCCCTTCACCGATCAGCGGCCGTCGAACGATGTTGAAGCGTTGATCGATGCGGCACGCGAAGCTGGACTTGATGCGGAGGCGGCGCGCGAGGTGCTGACCTTCGGCGCCTTCGCCGATGAAGTGCGTGCCGAGGAGGAGCAATGGCGCGCCAACGGCATCAACGCCGTGCCGTCCGTGATCTTCAATCAACGCTGGCTGATCCAAGGCGCCCAACCGCCGGAAGTGTACGCCCAAGCGATCCGCGAAATCGTCAGCGGCAAGGCGCGGGAGGCTTAGTTCAAGAAACCCAGCTCACGCGGTAGCCAATCTCGTTCCAAGCGCCGTCGCGGAACTCATACAAAAAATGCGCGCCGCCGGCGCACAAGCCACCGCAGAAATGCTCGGCATAGAAAACAGCTCGGCGTCCGTCAGGCGAGAACGAGACCTGAGATACCTCCCATATCGTTCGGT
>JAEYPY010000246.1 GCA_023410295.1 Pseudomonadota bacterium
AAGGCCCAGTTACACACATGGACATCTTCGCCACCGCCGCCGCTGTGGCGGGCGCGGAGGCCGCTGATGTCGATGGCGCCAATGTCTTGCCGCTGCTGCAGGGACAAACCACAACCGCGCCGCACCAATCGCTCTACTGGCGCTCCGGCCCCTACCGCGCCGTGCGGTACGGCGATTGGAAACTGCAGATCGCCGAGCGGCCGAACCGCACCTGGCTCTTCAACCTGCGCGACGATCCAACTGAGCAACACGATCTGTCGTCGCAACATCCTGAACGCGTCGCCGCGCTGCGCACCATGATCGACGCGCAGAACGCGGAGATGCCGCCGCCGATCTGGCCCGCCCTGCTGGAAGGCCCAGTGCGGATCGATGTGCCGCTCAACACGCCGTGGCGCGAAGATCAAGAATACGTCTATTGGTCGAACTGAGGAGCTCTGCCCATGAAACGCATACTCCTCGGCCTTTTGCTCATCGCGCTAATCGGCGCTGGCGCAGCGTACTTCTGGCGAAACGCCGTTGGCCTGCGCATCTTCAGCCAAGCAGCGCAAAGCGGCGTTGCGCACGATATCGTCGCGACACTTCCCGACGGACTCACAGCCGGATTCTGCGGCACTGGCTCGCCGCTGCCCGACCGCACCCGTGCTGGACCTTGCACGGCTGTCGTCGCCGGCGGACGGCTTTTCATCTTCGATGTCGGCGACGGCGCCACCGAAACGCTGGCGCGCATGGGCCTGCAGCCGGCGCACATCGAAGCTGTCTTCCTCACCCACGTCCATTCCGATCACATCGACGGGCTCGGCGGCCTCGCCGTGCAGCGCTGGGCCACCGCCGCCTCCAACGTGCCGCTGCCGCTCTATGGCGGCGAAGGCGTTGAGCGCGTCGCCGCCGGTTTCAACGAAGCTTACGCGATCGATGCGACCTATCGCGTCGCGCATCACGGGCCGGAGGTCGTGCCGCCGGGCGGCGCCGGTTACGAAGCCCGCGCATTCGCGCTGCCGGAAGGCGCGGAGAGCGCGATTGTGTTCGATAATGGCGGCATCACGATCACCGCTTTCGCCGTCGATCACGGCCCGGTGCGTCCGGCGTTCGGCTATCGTATCGACTACAAAGGGCGCAGCATCGTCATCAGCGGCGACGCCGCGCCTTCTCCTGGACTGACACGCGCCGCCCAAGGCGCCGACCTCCTCATCCACGAAGCGCTTTCGCCCGAGCTCACGCGCATCATGGAAGAGGCGGCGACGCGCCATAACCTCAGCAGCGTCGTGCACATTTTCCACGACATCCCCGACTATCACACCTCACCAGCCGACGCCGCGCGGATAGCGAGCGATGCCAATGCCGGCGCGCTCGCGCTCACGCATCTCATCCCGCCGTTGCCGATCTCGATCATCGAAGGCCCGTTCCTCGGCGATGCCCGCGCGCACTATGACGGCCCGCTCTGGATCATGCGGGACGGCGATCTCATCATCCTGCCCGCTAGCGGGGGCACTGAGCGGCGGAATACACTCCAATGACGCTCTCGTTCGATTTCTACTTCTCGTTCCGCAGTCCCTACTCCTATTTGGCTGCGCCGCAGGTCGAAGCGCTGACCGCGCGCTACGACATCGTCCCGCGCATGAAAATAGTGCTGCCAATCGCCGTGCGCATTCCCGGCTTTTTCAAGCAAGTGAACCCGCTCTGGCCGCCCTACCTGCTGCGCGACACGTTCCGCATCTCTCAGATGCACAACGTGCCGTACCGCTGGCCGCGCCCCGATCCGATCGTCATGGACATCGCCAAAGGCGAAGTCGCGGCGGAGCAGCCCTACATCCACAGGGTCAGCCGATTGGGCGTTGCAGCTGAACGCGCCGGCAAAGGACTCGCTTTCGTGCGCGCCGCGTCGCACGCCATCTGGTCTGGCGAGGTCGACAACTGGCACGGGAGCGATCATCTCGCGCGTGCACTGGAGACGGCCGGTCTCGACCCCACTGTGATCGAGGCGCAAGTGGCCGCTGACCCCGAGAACTATGACGCCGAAATCGCCCGTAACGAAGCTGCGCAGAAAGCCGCCGGCCACTGGGGCGTGCCGCTGTTCGTCTTCAATGACGAGCCGTTCTTCGGCCAGGACCGCCTCGAGCACCTGATCTGGCGCATGCGTCAGCATGGGCTCACCGAGCGCTAGCCAAGGTCCAGCCCACCCCTTACATTAGCCGCTCGCGGAGGCGCGCATGTTCTGGTTGTGGATTGGCATTCTGGCGCTCGTGATCATCGGTTTATCGGTGTTTGTCGGCCGCATGCTGAGCCGGCCGCGCGGCGAACCGATGTCGCGGCAAGAAAAGATGACAGCGCTCAAAGCCTCCGGCGCGCTCCGACACCGCAAGTCGAACCAGCCCTGATGGCAGAAGCTGCACGCGCCGAACTGCCGGCAGGCAAGGCCGAGCGCTATGCTGCGTTGCGCACCGAGATCGCCGCCGTCATCGCCGGCGAACCCAGCCGCACCGCGCGCTACGCCACCGCATCGTCGTTGCTGGCTGAAGCCTTCTCCAACCGCTTCTTCTGGACCGGTTTTTATCTCGTCGATGAAAGCAAAGGCGACGAACTCGTCGTCGGTCCTTATCAAGGCACGCTCGGCTGCCTGCGCATTCCATTCGGCAAAGGCGTCTGCGGCACGGTGGCCGCGCGACGCGAGAGCCTCATCGTGCCGGACGTCAACGGTTTCCCCGGTCACATCGCCTGCGACAGCCGCTCGAACTCCGAGATCGTCGTGCCCGTGTTCGATTCCGAGGGCGCACTCGCGGGGGTGCTCGACGTGGACTCCACGCAATTCGATGCATTCGACGATATCGACCGCGCCGGCCTCGAAGCAATCTGCGCCGATCTGCTGACGTTGCCCTAAGGCTCCAGCGCGTTCGCCGGCTCGGCATCAGCCGGCGGTTCAATGACATCTTCTGTGGGACCGCCCGCCCCGCCGTTTGGCGCCGCTGGTGCGGGCGCGCGGACCGGAGGCACGGCTGTCGTCGCTGGCGCAACGGCGCGGCGCACGAAGGCTTGCAGGCCGGGCACCGTGGTTGCGCCATCGTAGGCGATCATTTCTGCGCCCTCGAACGCGCTCCCGACAGGCTCAACACGTCCGCCGAGGCACGCGCCCAGAAATTGCTCCAGCACCGCATGGTAGGCGAGCCGGTTCTGCGGCCGCACCAGTTCGGCGCCTTCGTTCGGAAACACCAGTGACGTGAGCGCCGAGCGCCGCCCGCGCATGGCTTGCGTGATCGCATCAAACTCCGCGCGGGAGGCGCCATGATCGCGCCCGCCCATGCTCAAGAGCAACGGCCGGCGAATGCTCGATGCGCGCTGCAGCACCGAACGCGATCGCAAGAGCTGGCGCCCATCGCTGGTGCGCACATCGCCGACGCGTAGAAACCAGCCGTCGCGCGCCACAGCCGGCGCATTCTCCACCATCGACGCCAAGTTCGCCGGCGCACCGTACGCCGCAGCGCACTGGAATTGCTCCGGCGTGAAGGCGAGGCCTGCAAGAGCGGTGTAACCGCCGAAGCCCGAGCCGACGACAGCGACTCGGTCGGCTTGCGCGACGCCGTTCTCGACCGCCCATTGCACGGCGTCGAGCAAATCTTCCTGGATGCGCCCGCCCCACTCGCGGTTGCCGGCGTTGAGGAAGGCTTTGCCGAAGCCGGCCGAGCCACGGTAATTCACGCTCAATACCGCATAGCCGCGATTGGCGAGCCATTGGTGCATGGCGTTGAAGCCGTAACTATCGCGCGCCCACGGCCCGCCGTGCGGCAACAGCACCAGCGGCGTGGGCGCTTCAGGGCGCGCATCGCCATTCGCATCAGCGCCAATCGGCAGTGTTAGATAAGAGACCAGCGTCAGCCCGTCTCGCGCTTCGATCTCCACCGGCGTCATCGGCTGCAGCGGCGCCTGGTCGAGTGCGGGCCGATGGCGGAAGAGCAGCGAAAGCCGGCGATTGGCGCGGTCACTACGTTCGTAGAGATAAGAGCGCGCCGCCACCGTCGGCCCCTCTTCCACAACGATCCACCGCGCATCGTCAGCGCTACGAGAAACCACACGGAAATCGCCGGTGAGCTGGCGGTCGAGGAAATCAACGTCAGCCTGCGCATCGCCATCGAGCGCGCGCCACTCGGGCCGTAGGTAATTGGCGGAGAACGCCTCCGGCGCCTGCGTTAGCGGATCGAGCCACACATCGCTCACGTCGGCGCGTGCGCTCTCACCCAGCACCACTTTCACGCCGGACGCAGCGTCCACGCGCACGAGCGCCGCTCGGTCACGCCCGGTGGAATCCAGCATCAGGAACGAGCGCCCATCCGCCTCAAACGCGAGCGGCTGCGAGATCAGCGCATCGTCGAACGGGATGGTGAAGAGACTCGTCCATGCGCCATCGGGCGGGCGTGTGAACACTTCGACGCCGCCGTCCGGCATCGTCTTCAGCCCGAGGCGGAGATTGTTAGCGCGGTCCAGCACGAAGCGGGTAAAGCCGCGCACCCCGGCGCCGTTCGGATTGCGCTGCACCAGCGTACGCGCGCCATCAGCAAGCGTGATGCGATAGACATCCGGCCAAGCTGGATCCCGCGCGTTGAGCGTAACGATGACTGCGCCCGGATCGAGCGGACTGAGGCCAAGTATCTCCGCGCGCGCCCCCGCCGGCGTCAGCGCCCGCGGCTCCCCGCCAGTTGTATCCACGGCGTAGAGCCGCGTTGCGCCCGTGCCCTGTTCATCGAGCAGATAGAGCAGCGT
>JAEYPY010000266.1 GCA_023410295.1 Pseudomonadota bacterium
GATCTCCGAGATGCTTGAGAACGGCGACCTTAAATTGGATTTCCGGCCCTTTTGGGAATCGGATCAGGGGCGCCACTACTTGGCAGTCCACAGGTTCATGGTTGGCGAGTTGAACCGGCCACACATCTTTGAGCGGCGCTAGGTCGAGCCAGCGCGCCAATTCCGGGTGGATGGCAGACATTCCGGCGCCGGGATCAATCTGCGCAAGGCCCTCGTATTCAATGTCTGTCTTTGGCGCTCGAATGCTCACAGGAATGCTTGGCCCTAGAAGCCGCAATTCGTCCGGGCCCATTTCAACGCCAAGTTCTAGCCACTGCTCTTCCATGCCCCGAGCATAGCCGAGTCCCTGCAAATCACGGTAAGCTGTGGCAAATGCCCGCCAAGAAGCCCCCGCCCAAAGACGAGAAGCCACAAAAGGAGCGCTTCAAAGAAGCGGCCGAGAAAGCTGGCGGGATTGATGGCGATGCCTTTGAGCGTGCTATCGGAAAGATTGCCCCGCCCAAGAGACCCAAGCGCTAAATCAAAGGGGCTAGATGCTGCATGAAGCCCTTAACACCGCCGAACACCGTTTCCGCTTGTTCGTCCGTGTAGCTTTCCGCCGGGTGCATCGTGCCATTTCTCCAAGCCTTGCCGACGCCCCAAAGCAGATTGTGGACCTCTAACCAGTCTTCTTGCTGATCCTTCGGAAGCGAGGGGAGCTTCGCCTTAACGTTGCCGACGATTTGGCCCCAAGGCATGAATTGATCTTTGGCCACATCGTACACATCAGCACCAATCCGAAGCGCGAGCGCGCGAAGCGCCTCCTCCATGGCAAGCATCAGGTGGAACACAGTCGCCTTGTTTCTCCGCATCGCGAGGCATTTGCCAGCCTCTGCAATGTCATCGCGAGACTTGGGAAACTTGTCATACACATCCGCGCCGAAAAGCGGCTCCTTACCTTCGTAGAGACGTTGGCCCTCGACACTCAGCGCAAACATCACGCGCCCCCGAAGTGAATGATTGATGCTGCGAATGACGTGATCAAGACGAGGCAATATCTGGTGCATGAGCCCGTAGTCGATATTGATCTCGAATGTGTCGGGTGCGCGGAGCGCGGTCAGGGTCTCCGCTAGGTCGTCGCAAGCGTGCATCAGCACATCAAGGTTGTGGGCGCGCGCAATTCTGGAAACCATTTCGACGTTGAGCCGAAACTCCGCGACCGTGGGTCCACTCATTGGAACGCTCGCGTTGTCAGTCCGCGCGCGGATCATCAGTTGGCATAGGCTAATCAGGTACGTTTGCGCCGCTGACAGCCCCGGCCCATCCCAATCCTTCATATCCCAAAGGCTCCACAGCCGTCCCGGCTGGAAGCTTTGGCGCGGGGCCTGAGCCGACGCCTCAGTCGGTAACGTCACCTAGCGTGACTCCTGTCAGGGATACCACATCTTGGCTTGGGTTTGCCAAGTGCAATATCGTGACGTGAGTCACGCCTCAAAAACCGTGGCGGGCGAGGGCTTTGCTGATCGTGGCGCGCAGGGCTGCGTCGCGGAAGGGGAAGGCGCGCAGGAAATCGTGGTGCGTGAAGCCGGGCGCGCGGGCGCGAGCGGAGGCGGCCCAGCGTTCGGCTTGCGTGCAGTCGCCGTTGAGCTCGTGCGCGGCGACGGCGATCATCTCGATCAGTGCGTGCGCGCCGGGCGAGTGCGCGGCCTTGTCGGCCCAGCCGGCGGCTTCGGCCCGCTCATCGCGCACCAGATGTGCAAACGCGCGCACGCCGAGCATGCCGTAGCGCAGCGGATCGAGCGGGCTGAGCGCAAGCGCCGCATCGGCGTCGGTCTGGCTTTGGTCGGCGTCGCCGAGCAGGGCGAGCGACCAGGCGCGAGAGTAGCGCGCTTGGGCGTAGTTCGGGTTGAGCGTGCTGGCGCGTTCGAGCCACGGCAGACTGGCGTCGAGATCGCCGCTCAGCCAGTGCGCGCGGCCCATGGTGAGATTGCCGAACGGATCGGCGGGATCGCGCTCGAGGCACTGCGCGGCGTAATGGCGGGCGAGACGAATATCGTCGCCGCCGTCGCCGCTATAGCGGAGGAAGGCGTTCTGGAAGTGCGTGAAGGACAGCCCCGCGTAAGCGCGCGCGAAGTCGGGCTCTTGAGCGGTGGCTTGGGCGAAGTAACGGGTCGCGGCGGCGTTGTCGTCGCGGGTGAAGCGAAACATGTGCTGCAGGCCGAGGTGATAGGCCGACCAGGCGTCGAGGCTGCCAGGCGGCTTTAGCTGAGCGCGGCGCGCCTCCTTGAGCGAGATTTGATACTCCAGCGCGGCGATCACGCGTTGGACGATCTCCTCGCGCACCTCGTGCGCGCCTGCGATGGGGCATCGGAAGCTGTCGCTCCAGATGACGCCATCATCGCCCGCGTCGCTCAATTCGACGGAAACCGTCATGGCGCCGCCGAACACTTCGATCGCGCCCGTCAGCAGGTAGCGCACGCGCAGCTGCGCGCGCACATCCTCCAGGTTTCGCTCGGCGTCGCGGAAGCGGAAAGAGGAGGCGCGGGCGATGACGAAAAGCCAGTGCATGCGCGAGAGCGCGGTGATGAGATCCTGCGGCAGGGCGTCGGCGATGACGTAGTGGGGGCCGGCGTCGCCGAGCAGGCGGAACGGCAGCACGGCGATGCGGGGGCGGAGGTCTTCGCCCGGCGTTTCGGCGGGTGGCGGCGCTTGCGTTGGCGCGAGGATTTCGACCGTGGAGCGCTCTGCAACCTCGCCGACGAAGCGGAAGCCTTGGCCGTGAACGGTGCGGATATAGCGCTGGGTGCGGCCATCATCGCCGAGCGCCTGGCGGGCGGACTTGATGCGGCTGGCGATGGCGGCGTCGGAGATGAAGCGTCCGTTCCAGACGTGGGCGACGATTTCGTCCTTCGAAACCATGCGCTGGCGATTCTCGATCAGCAGCATGAGCAGTGCGAAGACCTGCGGCTCAATCGGGGTCGCCAAGCCGCTGGCGCGCAGCTCGACCCGGGCTGGATCGAGTTCGAAGTCTCCGAAAACGTACGTCACTGGCTGATCTTAGCCGATCTCCGGCCATTCTCCAGAAAACCTCCAGATGTTCTGCAAGCGCCGGCGCGATGGCGGACCTAGCAAGGTGGCGGCTTTCAACCCAAGGAGACCCGAAATGCCGCTCGTCACGATCGAAGTCATCAAGGACGTTTTCACCTCGAATCAGAAACAGGACATGATCCAGAAGGTCACCGACGCGATCGTCGCCATCGAAGGCGAAGCGCTGCGCGGCGTCACCTGGGTGCGCGTGCAGGAAATCCAGCAAGGCGACTGGGGCATCGGCGGCAAGACGCTGACCGCCGGCGACGTGAAAGCGCTCGCAGCCAGCAAAGCGGCTTAGGGGAGGCGACTATGCTCAAAGGCAGCGCGAGCGGTGTTGCGGCGGCCCTGCTGATCGCCGTTGGATTATCGAGCTGTGCTGACCGTGCTGCCCCCGCTGCGGCGGCGTCCTCGGATATGGAGGCGCCGCTGACGCGGCTGGCGGCGGATCCATCGCTGCAATGGGGACCGTGTCCGGACATCTTCCCGGCCGGGTGCGAGATCACGGTGTTGCACGGCAATCCAGCCGAGCCGAACGCGGATGTCTTCCTGCGCGCGCCGGGCGGCGGCTATCGTTTGCCGGCGCACACGCACACATCTGCAGAGCGCATGATCCTGGTCGCTGGTGAACTCGACGTTCACTACCAAGGCGCTGCGGCGACGACGCTGACAGCTGGCGAATATGCATATGGCCCGGCGGGCTTGGCGCATGAAGCGGCCTGCGTCAGTGCTGAACTCTGCGTGCTGTTCATCGCCTTCGAAGGACCGGTAGATGCGTTGCCGCACGAGGCCGCGATCGAGTAGCTGGCCGAAGCAGCGCCGGCGGGCCATACCAGCGCATGGCCGTGACCAAGGTGCGTGTGCGCAAGCTGGCGTTGGCGCTCGAGGGCGCCAGTGAAGTGACGCACGTGGACCGGCCGGCGTTTCGCACCAAGCGCAAGATTTTCGCGACGCTGCCGCCTGATGAGCAGGCGGTGAACCTGATGTTCGATACGGCGACGCAGGAATTCTTCTGCGAGCAGGCGCCCGGCGCGATGGCGCCGCACGCGAGCGGCTGGGGCCGCATGGGCGTCACCGTCTGCAACTTGGACGCGGCGGACGAGAGCCTCGTGCATTCGGCGTTGAAAGCCGCGCACGCGCTCGCGGCGCCGAAGACACAGAAGCGGCGCAAGACGCAGAACTAGCTGAACGGCGTTGTGGCGCGACGACGCGATTCAAAGCATCTTTTGATGGCGGGTGAGGTCGCCGCCTTTCGCGTCAATGGCGCGCGCGGCGTTCACAAGTTTGTGGTGAGGCGTCCAACATGGACCCGGCGCGCATCTTGCGTGTTGGATGACGTGTGGCGCCCGGTGAACACCCCTGAGCGGCGCCGGCTGAAAGGTTTCGTTCAGTATTAATGCCGTAGTGTGAAAGGGCTCGGAGACGTAGCAATGCTCGAAAAACGTATCGGCGAGCCTTGTCCTACCTGTGAGACGCCGCTGCAACGGCGCCGCTCCACCTTCCGCACCATCGTTGGCGACGTCGCGTTCTGCGCGCGCTGCTGCTCTTCATTCGAATTGGCGTCGGAAGAGGACGACAAGGCCGTGGCCTTCGGGCCGGAATTCGCGCCGCTCTAACGGCGCGGCCAGTGCAGTGATGACGCCGGGCCCGGAGCCCCGGCGCCAATCTTCTCACCTGTTGTCCAATTGCGCCCGCACGGCGGCGAGGCCGTCGCGGGTGATGCGATACGGGCCGCCCTCGCGGCTCATGATGAAGCCGCGGCGGCGCAGTTTTCGGAAGATTTCGAGCGTGCAGTCGTCGAGCCGCCAGCCTTCGCGGTTGAGGCAGTCGATTTCGATGATGTCGCCTTTGTCGTTCTTGCGATGATGGATCGCGCCGCCCTGGGCGAGCGCGTGCAGCGTGCGCTGCTCATACTTTGAAATGTTCACTGGGAAGATTGCCTAGTCTGAACGTGATCGTTCGCGCCGCGGCGAGCGCGGAGCGGTTCAGATGCGGGCTGGCGTTACGCGGCCCGCGGCGTCAGGCAATCTCGGTCGTCATAGGCGGCGCGCTTAGTGCCTTAAGCGCGGCGCTGCGGCAAGGGCTTATTGGCCGGAATCAGCCAGCGTGTCGCGATCGGGCTCGGCTTGCTCGTCGTCGTCGACATCGGCGGGGTAGTCGATGTGCTCGTCCGGGCGACGGTCGGCGCGGCGATCGGTGGCGTCGAGATCGGCGTCGGCAGGCCGCGCGCGGTCGCGATTGCGTTCCAGGTCCTTGTCGCGGCTGAAGCCTTCGGGGTTTTGCGGCTGGGGCATGGGGTGAGCTCCTTCAGGGCTCAACGTGATGGCCGCGAGTTGTGTTTCACCTGCGTGTGAGGCGCGTTCAGAGCTGCTTGGCCAATGCGGCGCGGAAGGCGCGGTCGCGCTTGAGGAAAACTTCGCGGCTCATGGCGTCGCGGCGAGTCGGGTGGCGCTCGGCATAGAGCAGCACCCAGACACGTCCGCGCGTCGAGCGGGCGCCGCGACCGGCATTATGCGCGCTGAGGCGCTGATCCAGGTCGACGCACCAGCCGACATAGGTGCGCCGGTCGCCGCCGCGGACGGAGCCGAGGACATAGACGTAGCCGCGTTCGCTCAAACAAAGCCGCCGAAGTTCACGAACTTGGTTTCCAGGTATTCTTCCAGCCCCTCGACTCCGCCTTCGCGGCCGAGGCCGCTTTCTTTGACGCCGCCGAAGGGGATGACTTCGTTGGAGAAGATGCCGTCATTGATCGAGACCATGCCGCTCTCGATGCGTTCGGCGACGCGCCAGGCGCGGTTGACGTCCTTCGTGAAGAAATATGCGGCGAGGCCGAATTCGGTGGCGTTGGCGATGGCGACGGCTTCGTCTTCCGCCTTGAAGCGGATCAGCGGCGCGACGGGGCCGAAGATTTCTTCGGTGTTGACGCGCATGTCGCGGGTGACGTCGGCCAGCACGGTGGGCGTGTAGAATTGCGCGCCGGCGCTGTGCTTCTTGCCGCCGGTCAGCGCAGTGGCGCCGGAGGCGAGCGCTTCGGCGACCATGCGCTCAACTTTCTCGATCGCTTTTTGATCGATCAAAGGCCCGATCTCGACGCCGTCCTGATCGCCGGGGCCGACTTTTAGCTTGGCGACGGCTTCGGTGAGCTTCTTGGAGAAGGCGTCGTAGATCGAATCTTCGACTAGGATGCGATTGGCGCAGACGCAGGTCTGGCCGGCATTGCGGAATTTCGATTGGATCGTGCCGCGCACGGCGAGATCGAGATCGGCGTCGGCGAACACCAGCAGCGGCGCGTTGCCGCCGAGTTCGAGCGAAATCTTCTTCACCGTCGAGCCGACGCATAGGGCGCCGAGCTTCTTGCCGACTTCGGTCGAGCCGGTGAACGAGAACTTCCGCACCAGCGGGCTCTCGCACATGACCTTGCCGATGGCGGCGGCGTCATGGCCGGTGACGACGTTGAACACGCCCGCGGGGATGCCGGCTTTTTCCGCGAGCTCGGCCAGAGCCAGCGCGGTCAGCGGCGTCTGCGAAGGCGGCTTCACCACGAAGGTGCAGCCGGCGGCGAGCGCCGGTGCGGCTTTGCGCGTTATCATCGCCATCGGAAAATTCCACGGCGTGATCGCAGCGGCGACGCCGATGGGCTGCTTGATGGTCACGTAGCGGCGCGTGGGCGTGGTCGAGGGAATGACGCGGCCGTAGGCGCGCTTGGCCTCTTCGCTGAACCATTCCACGAACGCGGCGCCGTACGCTGCTTCGCCCTTGGCTTCGGCCACCGGCTTGCCGCCTTCGAGCGAGATGAGCCGGCCGAGGCGATCGAGATCGGCGATCATCAGGTCGAACCATGCACGCAGGATTTGTGCGCGCTCCTTGGCGGCTTTGTTGGCCCAGGCCGGAAACGCGCGGTGCGCGGCGGCCACCGCGTCTTCGGTCTCGGCCGCGCCGAGATCGGGGACGTGGGCGATTACCTCCTGGTTCGCGGGATTGAAGACCTCGAAGCGCTTGTCGCTGCTGCGCCAGCGGCCGTCGATATAGGCGTCGGAAGGGAAGTGCATGGGGAGGGTTCCAGGTGCCAGTCGTCAGGTGTCAGGTATCAGAAATGGAGCTTGATTGTCCGCAATGACGTTTCACGGTTAGATGGTAATCTGACACCTGAAGTCTGACACTTGTCATTTGGACACCCGCCATGAGCTGGAAAGACATTCTCGTCATCGTATCCGACGCCGAGCACGACGAGCCGGCGCTGGCGCTGGGCGAAGCGCTGGTCGGTCAGCACGCCGACTGCAATCTCGCCGCTGCCTTCCTGACGCCGCTGCCCGACGAGCCGCTGGCGTATGAGCCGACCGTGGTCGCCGGCGTGTGGGCGGAATTGCTGGGCCGCGCGCGCCAGGAGGCGGAAGTTGAGCGCAAGAAGGTCGAGGCGCGGCTCAACAGGTCGGCGGCGCTCGACGTGGATTTCCGCAGCGCCGAGGCGCTGTCGCGCGATCTGGGGCGCGTTGCGGCGGTGCACGCGCGCTATGCCGATGTCGCCATCATGACGCGGCCGAGCGATGGCCCCGGTGTGGAGCTGCGCGAGGAGGTCATTGAGGGCGTCCTGTTCCATTCGGGGCGTCCGGCGCTGATTGCGCCGCCAGGCTGGAGCGGGACCGGGATCGGCAAGCGCGTCGTGGTGGCCTGGGATGCGAGCCGCGAGGCGACGCGGGCGCTCTCGGAAGCCAAGTCGATCCTGCAGACGGCCGAGCAGATCACGGTGCTGACGGTGGACGCCAAGCCGAAAATGTTCGGCCACGGCGATCAGCCCGGCGCCAACATCGCCGCGCACCTGTCGCGGCGGGGCTTGCCGTCCGAAGTGCGCAATGTCGACAGCATGGGACGCTCGGCCTCGGCCGCGATCATGGAAGAGGCGCAGGCGCTGAACGCCGATCTGGTCGTCATGGGCGGCTATGCGCATTCGCGGCTGCGGGAACTGGTGTTCGGCGGCGCTACGCGCGAATTGCTGCGGACGGCCACCGTGCCGCTTCTGATGGCGCACTAGGAGCAGCCGATGGACATCAACTGGGGCGCGTTTGATGGCATTCTGGGCATAGCCCTCGTCGTCATCGTCATCTGGGCTGCGCTGAAGCTGGTGAAGCGGCTGGTGATTGCGATCATTGTCGTGGTGCTGATCGGCGCGACCTTCTTCGGCATGCACTGGGGCGACTTCTTCGATCGCGATCCCCCGGCGGCGGAAGCCAGCGACGAGTAAGCGCTCCCTCGCGCCGAACGGCGCTTGCCCATGCGGGCGCGCTGCGCGAACCTTCCGCGAAAGGAGGGCGCGCGATGAAGTTCCTGAGCGATGGCGACAAGGCCAAGCTCCGCGGCGCGGAGGACGTGCTGCCGCGCACGCCGCTGCCGACGCAGATTGTCTCCAGCGAAGAATACGCGCCGCCGCCGCAAACCAAGCAGCAGCGCGAGGCCGAAAAGCGGCTCTATGCGCTGGCCGAAGAGATCGCACCCAAACTTGGCATGTCGCGCCGACGCTTCTTCCAGTCGCCGATGGGCATGGCGGCGGCATTCGTGGCGATGAATGCGGTCTATGGCTGCTCGTTCGCGGCTGACGAGCGCGAGGCGCGCGATCCCGATCTGGCCGGTGAACGCGCGGCTTCGCTGGCCGATCAGTTCATCATGGACATGCACACGCACTTCCTGCGCGACGACACCCGGCTCGAAGGCTTTGTACATTTGCGCGAATCCGTGCGCGGCGAGGGCTGGAATCCGCAGCTCGGCGGCGAGCAGACGATCGAGCATCTGAAGTTCGAGAATTATCGCCGCGAAATCTTCTTCGACAGCGACACGAAAATGGCGCTGATCTCGTCGGCGCCGTCGGACATCCCGGAAGACTGGTTCCTCACCAATGAGCAGATGGCGGCGGCGCGTACGCGGGTGAACGAGGAGGCGGGTTCGCGGCGCCTCTTCACGCATGCGATCTTTACGCCGGGCGCGCCAGGTTGGCTGGAGCATTTAGAGCGCTCGCTCGAGCTCCGGCCCGATAGCGTCAAGGGCTACACGGTCGGCGACAACACGCACAAGGACACGGCGCGCTATCCGTGGCGCATGGACGATGAGGACGTCACCTATCGCGGCTATGAGCTGATGGTGCGCGCTGGCGTCAAGAACGTATGCGTGCACAAGGGGCTGTGGGGCCGCGGACTAGACCGGCGCTTTCCGCAGCTGGCGCCTTATGCCGATGTGCGCGACGTGGCGAAGGCGGCGCGCGATTGGCCGCAGCTCAATTTCATGATCTATCACTCGGCCTATCGCTTGGGTCCGCCGGATGAAGCGCTGGCGGAGTTCGAGCGCACAGGGCGACTCGAATGGGTCAGTGAGCTTGCCGAGATTCCAGGCCGGCATGGCGTGACGAACGTCTATGGCGATCTCGGCCAGATTTTCGCGCAGACGCTGATCTCGCAGCCTCGTGTGTGCGCGGCGATCGTCGGCACGCTGGTGAAGGGGCTGGGCGCCGATCACGTGTGCTGGGGCACCGACGCGGTGTGGACCGGCGCGCCGCAATGGCAGATCGAGGGCTTGCGGCGGTTGGAGATTCCCGAGGACATGCAAACCGCGCATGGCTTTGCGCCGCTGGGCGATGCCAACAGCGCGGTGAAGCGCGCGATCTTCGGCGACAACAACGCGCGGCTCTATGCCATCACCGATGCGGAGCGGAGCGCGTGGCGCGATGACCGGCTGACGCAGGCAAAAGCCGCGTATCGGCGCGAAGGCGGCCTGCCGAGCAATCGGCGCTATGGCTACGTGATGCGCGGTTAACTCGGCCCCTTGTTGCCGCAGCGAAGCGGAGGTCAGGGGCGGGGTGAGGGCGCACTTTGTGCCGCGAACGGCGCCAGTACCCCTCACCTGCGTTTGCCGACCCAAATGCTGTCCTCACCCACAAGGGCGCAAGTCACGCGCCGGAACCCCTTGTGTGCCCTTGGCGCCACACTAAGTCATGGGCAGGAAAAAACATGCCGAACTGATCCGCCGCAATGGGGGTCGGGACGGGACGCCTTAAGGGGTCGCTCATGGATATGGAAAAGCTCACCGAGCGTGCGCGCGGATTCGTGCAGGCCGCGCAGACGATCGCCATTCGCGAACAGAACCAGCAGCTGGAAACGCAGCACTTGCTGAAAGCGTTGCTCGATGACCGTGAAGGGCTTGCAGCTGAACTTATGCGCAGCGCCGGGGCCGATCCGCGTAAGGCTGCGGATGAAGCCGATGCGGCGGTGAAGGCGCTGCCGAAAGTGCAGGGCGGCGGCGACCGCATGTACGCGGCGACCTCATTCTCGCGTGCGCTCGATGCCGCTGAGCAGGCCGCGACGAAGGCGGGCGATTCTTATGTGACGGCGGAACGGCTGCTGTTCGGCTTGACCATCGCTGACGGCAAGGCGAGCGAAATCCTGAAGCGCGCGGGGCTGACGCCGCAGAAGCTTGAGCAGGCGATCCAGCAATTGCGCAAGGGACGCACGGCGCAATCGTCCTCGGCTGAGGATCAGTACGATGCGCTGAAAAAGTACGCGCGCGACCTCACCGAAGATGCGCGCAAGGGCAAGCTCGACCCGGTGATCGGCCGCGACGAAGAAATCCGCCGCACTATTCAGGTCTTGAGCCGCCGCACCAAGAACAATCCGGTGCTGATCGGCGAGCCGGGCGTCGGCAAGACGGCGATCGCCGAAGGCTTGGCGCTGCGCATCATCAATGGCGATGTGCCGGAGAGCCTGAAGCACAAGAAGCTGCTGGCGCTCGACATGGGCGCGCTGATTGCCGGGGCGAAGTTCCGCGGCGAGTTCGAAGAGCGGCTGAAGGCGGTGCTGAACGAAGTCACCGCGGCTGAAGGCGGCATCATCCTTTTCATCGATGAAATGCATACACTGGTCGGCGCCGGCAAAGCCGATGGCGCGATGGACGCCTCGAACCTGCTGAAGCCGGCGCTGGCGCGCGGTGAGCTGCACTGCGTCGGCGCGACCACGCTCGATGAATATCGCAAGCACGTGGAGAAGGATGCGGCGCTGGCGCGGCGCTTCCAGCCGGTGTTCGTGGAAGAACCAAGCGTGGAAGATTCCATCTCTATCCTGCGCGGACTGAAGGACCGTTACGAGCAGCACCACGGCGTGCGCATTTCCGACGCCGCTATCGTCGCCGCCGCGCAGCTCTCACACCGCTACATCACCGACCGCTTCTTGCCGGATAAGGCCATCGATTTGATGGACGAAGCGGCCTCGCGCCTGCGCATGCAAGTCGATTCCAAGCCCGAGGAGCTGGACGAACTCGACCGGCGCACGCTGCAGCTCAAGATCGAGCTGGAAGCGCTGAAAAAGGAGAAGGACCCGGCGTCGAAGGATCGCGCGGTGAAGCTGGAAGGCGAGATCCGCGATTTGGAAACGCGTTCAGCTGAGCTGACGGCGGCGTGGAGCGCGGAAAAGCAGAAGCTGCAGGTGACGTCGAAGTCGAAGGAAGAGCTGGAGCGGGCGCAGAACGAATACGAAGACGCGGTGCGCCGCGGCGATCTCGCGCGCGCTTCGGAACTCAAGTACGGGCGCATTCCGCAGCTGGAAAAGCAGATCACTGACGCCGAGAAGGCGGGCGGCGATGGCGGCGGCCTGGTGAAGGAAGTCGTCGACGCTGAAGCCATCGCGGCGGTGGTGTCGCGCTGGACCGGCGTGCCGGTCGAGAAAATGCTGGAAGGCGAGAAGGCCAAGCTGCTGGCGATGGAAGATCAGCTGCGGCAACGCGTGATCGGGCAGGAGCCGGCGCTGGCGGCGGTTGCGGACGCCGTGCGCCGCGCGCGCGCCGGGCTGCAGGATCCGAACCGGCCGATCGGCTCCTTCATGTTCTTGGGCCCGACGGGCGTCGGCAAAACAGAACTCACCAAGGCGCTCGCGGAATTCCTGTTCGATGACGAGCACGCGCTGACGCGCGTGGATATGTCGGAGTACATGGATAAGCACTCGGTCGCGCGGCTGATCGGGGCGCCTCCTGGCTATGTCGGTTACGAAGAGGGCGGGGCGCTGACAGAAGCAGTGCGGCGCCGGCCGTATCAAGTCGTGCTGTTCGACGAGATCGAGAAGGCGCACCCGGACGTGTTCAACGTCTTGCTGCAAGTGCTGGACGATGGGCGTCTCACCGATGGCCAAGGCCGCACCGTCGATTTCAAGAACACGATCCTGATCATGACCTCCAATGCCGGCGCGCAGTTTTTGGCTGAGCAGCCGGAAGGCGCCGATGTCGAAGACGTGCGCGATCTGGTGATGAGCGAAGTGCGCGGTCGCTTCAGGCCGGAATTCTTGAACCGGATCGACGAGATCATCCTGTTCAAGCGGCTCGAGCGCGGGCAGATGGCGGCGATCGTCGATATCCAGCTGAAGCGGCTGGAAAAGTTGCTGGCGGCGCGGAATATCGCGATGGAGCTGGATGCGCGCGCCAAGGGCGAGCTTGCGCGCCGGGGCTACGATCCGGCGTGGGGCGCGCGGCCATTAAAGCGCGTCATCCAGAAGGACGTGCAGGATCCGTTGGCGCGGCTCATCCTGGAAGGGCGCGTGAAGGACGGCGACAACGTCACCGTCAGCTTCGACGGCAACGACTTCCTGTTCAACGGCGCCAGCCACAAGGCGGCGGCTTAAGGCAGAAGCCAGAAGTCAGAAGGCATTCTGATTTCTGGCTTCTGATGTCCTGCTTACGGCTGCGTCGATTCATTGTCGTCAGTCGCGCGTTCGACGGCGCCGGCGGCTTCGTTGACGGCGCCTTCGGCAGCTTCGCCCGCTTCGCGTGCGGCTTCGCCGATTTCTTGACCCGCTTGATTGAACTCGGCGCCGGCCTGATTGGCGGCTTCGCTGGTTTCGCTGGCGGCTTCTTCGGTCTCGGTTTCTGCGCGCTCGGTTTGCGCGGGATTGCAGGCCACGAGGCCGAGCGCCGAAGCGGCGGCGATAACGGCAAGGACTTTCATTGTCGAACTCCTGTCTCTGCCCCGCACATTTGAACTAGCAGGCGCGCCGCATGCGGCTAGACGCAAATTTGCGTGGCTACGCCTGCGCGGTGCATGGGAACTTTTGTCCTGCGCGCGGCATTGGATGCCGTCATGCCTCCATCTCTGCAGACCGATCCAAAGGCGCTTCTGGCGTTGGCGCGGCGCGAGATCGCCCCGCTCGGCGCGCTAATCGGCGTGGCGCTAGCGCTCTTGGGCTTCATCGAGATCGCCGATGAAGTGGGTGAGGGCGAAGTGCGCTGGTTCGATGAAGGGCTCCTCATGGCCCTGCGCACCAGCGATCCGGCCGATCCGATCGGGCCCCGTTGGCTGGAAGAGATCGTTGTCGAACTCACCGCGCTCGGCGGCTTCGGCGTGCTCGCACTCGTGACGCTGTTCGTGCTCGGCTATCTCGCGATGCAGAAGAAGTGGGGCGATGCGCTCCTGGTGCTGGTCGCGACGCTCGGCGGCACGGCGATCAGCGAAGGGCTGAAGGTCGGTTTCGCGCGGCCGCGGCCGGATCTGGTGGCGCACGCAGTGGATGTCACTAGCATGAGCTTTCCGAGCGGGCACGCGATGCTGTCGGCGGTGACGTATCTGACGCTCGGCGCGCTGCTAGCGCGCTCGCAGGAGCGCAAGAGCTTGCGCGTTTATGTGCTGAGCGTGGCGATCGTGCTGACGCTGATCATCGGGATGAGCCGCGTTTATCTCGGGGTTCATTGGCCGACGGACGTCCTTGCGGGCTGGTGTCTCGGCGCAGCGTGGGCGCTGCTGTGCTGGCTCGCAGCGACGTTCCTCGCGCGCAAACACAAGCTGGGCGTCAGCCTTGGCGCGGAAGCGTCAGAGGACGCGTCCAGCGACCTCGTCGGCAATCGCGAGCGATGAGGTGAGCCCCGGGCTCTCGATGCCGAAGAGATTCACGAGACCCTCGATGCGGTGCAACTCTGGTCCATCGATGCGGAAATCGGCGGCGGCTTGGCCGGCGCCGGAGAGTTTGGGGCGGCACCCGGAATAATCCGGAACGAGCGCGTTTTCCGGCAGCGTCGGCCAGTAGCGGCGGATGGCGTCGTAGAAGCTTTCGCTGCGCTTGATGTCGACGGCGTAATCAACGCGCGCGGGATCGTTGTGATCGAGCCATTCGACATCGGGGCCGAATTTGGCGCGGCCGCCGAGATCGAGCGTCAAGTGCACGCCTAACCCGCCATCGACCGGCGCGGGATAGATGAGGTGCGTGAACGGGGTTTTGACCATGCAGCCGAAATAGGAGCCCTTGGCCAGCACCAGCGGCGGGATCGCGGTTTCGGGAATGCCGGCGATGCTGGCGGCGACGGCTTGGGCGCCAAGGCCGGCCGAATTGATCAGTACGTTGCAGCGCATGCGCGCGGGCGAGTCGCCGCCCACTTCAATCTCGAAGCCGCCGCCCGCGCGTACTTCGCCGCGCATGATCGGCGCGTTGAGCGCGAGTGCGCCGCCGTTGGATTCGATCTCGCCAAGCAGCGCCAGCATGTAGCCGTGGCTGTCGACGATGCCGGTCTCGGGCGAGAGCATGGCCGAGACGGCGCGCACGCGGGGCTCGAGGTAAGCCACCTCCGCGGCGGTCAGCAGCGTGCAGTTTTCCACTTCGTTGGTCTGCGAAAGCGCGAAGATCGACGCGATCTTGGCTTCTTCCCGGGAATCGGTGGCGACGATGAGCTTGCCGCACTTGCGATGCGCGACGCCGCGTTCGGCGAGATAGGCGTAGAGCTTGCGACGGCCGGCGACGCACATGCGGTGCTTCAGCGTGCCTGTCGGGTAATACATGCCGCCGTGGATGACTTCGCTATTGCGCGCCGACGTGCCCGTGCCGATCGCGCCAGCCGCTTCAAGCACCAAGACTTCGCGGCCGCGGCGCGATAGCTCAGCCGCGCAGGCAAGCCCCACGGCGCCCGCGCCGATGACGATGCAGTCGATATGGTAAATGTCGGTGCTCATGCGGATCGGCTCGTTCTAGCGCGCAAACGGCGCGCCGCACATGGATTTCATGCACGGCGCGTTCCGTACGTGTTGAAGGCGAGCCTCAGGCGCGAGCAGGGAAGAAGCGGGGGTTTCTCAAGAGCGCGGCGGCGATGAGGGAGATGATGAGGCCGACGGGGAAGATTTCGATGAAGGTCATCGGCATGCGGAAGAGCGGATTGGTGTAGAGCTCCTGGAATTGCGCGTACTGCGCACGCATGGTTTCGAGCTCGGCCGGCGGCGTGCCCTTGGCTTCGGCGGCGGCGAGCGCGGCGGCGGCGTAGTCGGAAGCGAAGCTGTAGTCGGTGAGATAGAGCGTGATTTCCCAGCCGATCACATAGATGAGCGCGGCGACGACGCTGATGCCGAGGCCCAAGAGGAACGCCTGGCCGAACTTGATGACGCCGCCTTTGACGTTGTCGCGATAGCTTTTGACGCCGATGAAGATCATGGACAGCGCCAGGATCATCATCGCGTAGCCGAAGAATTGCGAGCTCGACCACGAGGTATGGTCGGAATCCATCGCCAGCAGCGTGAACATCGGAATGGCGACGATGAGGCCGGCGATGACGCCGTAGGTGAGGCTGGTGCGGAGCATTGGGCTGTCCTTCAGGTGGCGACGTTGCTGTTCGTCATCGGCTTGGGCTCCCACAGCTCGATCTTGCGGCCTTCGGGATCGAGAATGTGGGCGAACTTGCCCATGCCTTCGTCGGGGAAGAGCTTGATCGGCTCGACGCCGTGCTCCTTGGCGCGGGCGAGGATGGCGTCGAGATCGTCGACTACGAGATTGAACATGAAGCGCTCAGTGGACGGCGCGATGTAGTCGCTCGTTTCGGCCATGATGTTGAACACGGTTGCGGCGCCGGGCTGATCGGCCATCGGCTGCGGCAGGAAGACGGTGCCGCCCCATTCGGTTTGCTCAAGCCCGAGCACGCGGCCGTACCATTCGCGTGTCGCGTCGGCGTTGGCCGATTTGAAGAAGAGGCCGCCGAGGCCGAGCACTTTCGCCATTCGCGAATCTCCCGCTGTTCTCGCGCCATCGTTGCGGCGCGCGGCCGGCCGGAACAATCGCCCGAAAGGGTGATTGGCTTGGTTTCACCCGGTTTTCTCGGTGGGACGCGGCTTTCTCCACACCCATTCCCGGGCTCTACGCGTGCCGCGGAGCCCCAGGAATGGGTGTTGTGGCGCTTAGGGGATCAGGCCCAGCTCCCTCGCTTTTGCGATCGCTTCGGTGCGCCGCGCAGCGTTGAGTTTTTCGTAGAGCCGGGCGATGTGGGTTTTCACGGTGTTGGGGGAGACGGCGAGTTTGGCGGCGATCTCCTTGTTGGAGCGGCCGGCGGCGAGGTGTTGCAGCACTTCGTATTCGCGGTCGGAGATGCCGAGGGAGGCGAGCGCGGCGGTGTTGGGCGTGAAGGTTGCGCTCGCGGGTGGGCGGCGGAAGAGCTTGGCGCCGATCCAGACGCCCAGCGCGAGGAAGCCGGCGGCGAAGAGCGCGAAATAAATCTCGCCGGGATGCTCACGCACGAGCATGCGGTATTGCAGCCATTGCAACAAGACGGCGCCGAGAGCGAGCGCGAGGCCGTAGAGGGCGATGGTGCGGAGCATGGGTGGTGCTGTCAGCCCTCTTTGAACTGATTGCGGTAAGCTTCCTCATGCTCTGGAAACAGCTCGGGGTAAGGTGGGTCCTCCACGCCCCAGCAGATCACCTCAAGATAGTATGGGTCTTCGATGCCGTCGAACTCCTGAATCGTGACGCTGGAGCAGGTCATCTCGCGCCCATCGGGCGTGAGCGCCACAAGTCCAGGGAGGACGCGTGTGTCACGCAACGGTCGACCGGCAAAATCGAGCGCGGGCTTCATGACTTGCCGAAACCGCTCGTAATCTTCTGTCGGATTAACGCGGCCGCTCGCAATGCCCATAGGCGGATCGCCAGCTTCTAAAGCCGACCGACCGACCAAAACACCTTCGTAGTAGAACCTAAACATGGCGGCAGCTTATCGCGGCAACCGCCGATAGCGAAGATTAACCGCCAGACCTCACGAAATCGCGGATGGCGTTGGTGATCTTGGTTTGGGTTTGTCCGTCGAGGTAGGGGTGCATCGGCAGCGCGAGCACGCGGTGGGCGATGCGTTCGCTGACGGCGAGGCCGCCAGCGCCGATGGGGAAGGGCTCGTACGCGGTCTGCTTGTGCAGGGGCTTGGGATAGTATTGCGCCGTGGGGATGCCCGCTTCGCGGAGGTGCGCGGCGAGGGCGTCGCGGTTGTCGGCTTCGATGACGTATTGCGCCCAGGTGCTGACGCCGCCTTCGATCACCTTCGGCGTCTGCACCACGCCTTCGAGCATTTGCGCATAGCGGTCGGCGATCTCGTTACGCGCGCGGATTTCGTCGGCGAAGATGGCGAGCTTTTCGATCAGGATCGCGGCTTGGATCGTGTCGAGGCGCGAGTTCATGCCGATCCTCGCGCAATTGTACTTGTCGTCGCCGCTGGCGCCGTGGAAGGCGAGCGAGCGCATCAGGACTGCGTCGTCGTCGCTGTTGGTGAGCGTGGCGCCGCCGTCGCCGTAGCAGCCGAGCGGCTTGGCCGGGAAGAACGAGGTGGTTTGTGCGTCGGCCCAATGCATCGGATGCCTGCCGTGCAGCGTCGCGCCATAGCTTTGAGCGCTGTCGGCGATGAGCTTGAGGTCCTCGCGTTTGCAGATCGCTTGCAGCGCCGGATAGTCCGCCGGCTGGCCGAAGAGATCGACGGCAATCACGGCGCGCGGTTTCAGCTTGCCTTCCGTCTTAATCCCTTCGATCGCCGCTTCGAGCGAAGCGGGATCCATGCAGTATGTATCGGGCAGGACATCGACGAAGACTGGCGTCGCATTTGTCCACGGCACGATCTCGGCGGTGGCGGCGAAGGTGAAGGAGGGAACGAACACCGCGTCGCGTTCGCCGATTCCCCAGGCCCACAACGGCAGCACCAGCGCGTCGGTGCCATTGGCGTTGGCGATGCAATGCTTGGCCTCAGCGAACTCTGCGAGCTGGCCTTCGAGCTGCTTCACTTCCGGACCGAAGATGTAGGCGCCGCTGGCGACGACGCGCAGCACCGCGGCGTCAATCTTGTCGGCAATGCGCGCGCGCTGAGCTTGCAGGTCGATGAAGGGGATCATGTCTGTGCTTCCGTAAGGCGAAGTAAAATTTAGTCCGTCATTCCGGACGCGCGAAGCGCGATCCGGAACCCAGGGACGGCAGGCACATCGTTGGCCCCTGGGTTCCGGGTTCATCGCTGCGCGATGCCCCGGAATGACGAGGGAAGGCGCGATGCTTCATGACAACGACGGCAGGCCGCTGGCTTGGTCGACATCTAGGGCGAGTTCGAGGACGGCCAATGCTTCGGCGCCGTCGACGACGGGGCGCGGAGCGACGCCGAGCACCGCGTCGATGAATTGCGCGACATTGGCGCCCAAGGGATCGCTGCCGATGCGGGTTTCGGCGAAGGCGGCGTTGAGCGGAAAGCTGGTGGTGTTTTCGAACGAGCGGGCGAGGAAATCGATGTTGACCTCGCCGCTGGGATAAACAGCGCGCATGAAGCGGCGGCGCTCGGGCGCGACGCGGCTGGAGATGAAGACGGCCTCGCCGTGCGGGGCGAAGGCGAGGCGCGCTTCGATCTGGTCGGCGGTGCGGCCGTGTTCGGTGCGCGCGGTGGCGAGGATGCCGGTGGGTTTGGCTTTCATCAGCATGAGCGCGAGATCGAGATCGTGCACCATGAGATCGAGCGTGACCGAGACATCGGCGCTGCGGCCGGTCCACGGGCCCTCCCGCACGCTTTCGATGCGTGTGGGCGCTTCAGGCGCTGTGAAAAGCCCCATGGCGTCGAACACCAGCCGCTCCTGGTGGCCGCAGGCGAGCACGAGCTTGCTCTCGGCGGAGAGGCGCACGAGTTCGGCGCCGAGGCTGGCGTCGGTGGCGAGGGGCTTTTCGACCAGCACGTGCTTGCCCGCTTCAAGCGCGCGCTTGGCGGCGGCGCCGTGGACCGAGGGCGGGCTGGCGATGGTGAGAATGTCGATGCCGGCGAGCAGTGCGTCGAGATTGGCGAAACTTGTGGCGCCGTGCGTGTCGGCCAGCTGTTGCGCGCGTTCGTCATCCGGATCGTAGACGCCGACGAATTGCACGCGCGCGTCCTCGGCGTACTTGCGCGCATGGATGCGCCCGAAAGCGCCTGCGCCGAGAACGCCTGCGCGCAGCTTCTTCATTCAACCGTCACCGACTTCGCCAAGTTGCGCGGCTGATCGACGTCGGTGCCTTTGTGTACGGCGGTGAGGTACGCGAGCAGCTGGATCGGCACGGAATAGACCAGCGGCGCAACGAACGGATCGCACGCGGGCGTGAGGATAATGTGCTTGGCGAGATCGCCAATGGCGGCGGCGCCGGCGGCGTCGGTGATGGCGATGAGCTTGCCGCCGCGCGCTGCGACCTCCTGCATGTTCGAAAGCGTCTTCTCGAACAGCGCGTCGTGTGGGCAGACGACGACGACGGGCGTCTCTTCGTCGATCAGCGCGATGGGGCCGTGCTTCAGTTCGCCCGCGGCGTAGCCTTCGGCGTGGATGTAGGAGATTTCCTTGAGCTTGAGGGCGCCTTCGAGCGCGATCGGGTAGTGCACGCCGCGGCCGAGATAGAGCACGTCGCGCGCTTGCGCGAGCTCGTGGGCGATGGCTTCGATCTGCGGCTCAGCGGCGAGCGCATCGGTGATGAGTCGCGGCGTCTCCATGAGCGCGCGAACGAGGCGGGCTTCTTCTTGTGAAGAAAGCGCGCCCTTGGCGCGGCCGACAGCGATGGCGAGCGCGGCGAGCGCGGAAAGCTGCGCGGTGAAGGCCTTGGTGGAGGCAACGCCGATCTCCGGCCCGGCAAGGGTCGGCAGCCGCGCATCGGCTTCGCGCCAGATCGTCGATTCCGGCACGTTGACGACAGCGAGCGTCTTCAGCTGCTGTTCTTTGCAATAGCGCAGCGCGGCGAGGGTGTCGGCGGTTTCGCCCGATTGGCTGACGAACACCGAGAACGCCTTCTGGCCGAAAGCGGGCTTGCGATAGCGGAATTCGCTGGCGATGTCGGTTTCGACGGCGAGGCCGGCGATCTGCTCCAGCCAGTACTCGGCGACGCGGCCGGCATAGTGGGCGGTGCCGCAGCCGATGACGATGGCGCTGTCGGCGGCGAGCTCGACGCCGTCGAGCTCGGGCATCTGCACAGTCTCGTCATTGGCGTTGACGTAGCGCGTGATCGTGCGAGCCGTGGTCTCCGGCTGCTCGTAAATCTCTTTCTGCATGAAGTGGCGGTAGTTGCCTTTTTCGACTGCAGCGGCGCCGCCGGAGAAGGTGTGCACGGTGCGCTCGGCGACCATGCCGCTGGCGTCGATGATCTTGGCCTTGGCGCGCGAGAGCACCGCGATGTCGCCTTCTTCCAAGAAGATGACGCGCGTGGTGAAGGGCGAGACGGCTATGGCGTCCGAGCCCAGGTACATTTCCCCGTCACCGACGCCGACGGCGAGCGGGCTGCCTTTGCGGGCGCCGATCAGCACGTCGTCCTTGCCGGCGAACAGGACGGCGATGCCGAACGCGCCTTCGAGGCGCCGGACGGCGCTGATAGCCGCTTCCTCAGGCGACATGCCCTTGTCGAGGTTGGCGGTGATGAGATGGGCGATGACTTCGCTATCCGTCTCGCTGGCGAACTCGTGGCCGGCGGCGATCAGCTCTTCGCGCAGCGGGCGGAAGTTCTCGATGATGCCGTTGTGGACAATGGCGACCTTGCCGGTGGCGTGCGGGTGGGCGTTGCCGGTGGTTGGCGCGCCATGCGTGGCCCAGCGCGTGTGGCCGATGCCGGAGACGCCCGCCAGCGGAGATGCGGCAAGTTCGCGCTCCAGGTTTGCGAGTTTGCCGGCGGCGCGGCGGCGCTGGATCGCACCGTTTTCCAGCGTGGCGACGCCGGCGCTATCATAGCCGCGATATTCGAGCCGCTTCAGCGCCTCCACCAAACGGGGCGCAACGGGCGTTCCGCCCAGGATTCCGATGATCCCGCACATGGTTAAGCTTTCGTCCCTCGCCTAGCGCGGCGGTTCATGCCTGCTCGGTGGTTGATTTGCATCTCAATTAGTCTTTCAACATGCGACGGTTTCACGTCGCGTGCCGCAGAAGTGTGCGCGGATTTTGCGTAAAGCAGACGTCATCAGTAAAATTTAACCGCCTTGGGGCGCTCCCCGGGCGATCGGAGCGGCATCGAGCATGAAGAGGGCCTATTTCGGGACGGACGGCATCCGCGGCACGGCGAACCGTTATCCCATGACGCCCGAAGTGGCGATGCGCGTCGGCCTCGCCGCCGGCAAGCGCTTCATGAGCGCGGACGCGCGCCGCCACACCGTGGTGATTGGTAAAGATACGCGCCTCTCGGGCTATATGCTGGAGCCGGCGCTGACGGCGGGCTTCACCGCGGCCGGCATGGACGTGGTGCTATTTGGGCCGCTGCCGACGCCGGCGGTGGCGATGCTGACGCGCTCGCTGCGGGCCGATCTGGGAGTCATGCTCTCGGCCAGCCACAACAAGTTCGCCGACAACGGCATCAAGCTGTTCGGCCCCGATGGCTACAAGCTCTCGGACGAAGTCGAGCTTGAGATCGAGCGGCTGATGGATTCCAAACTGGACGAGCACTTGGCCGAGCCCTCGCGGCTCGGGCGGGCCAAGCGCATCGACGATGCGCAGGCGCGCTATGTCGAGATCGTCAAGGCGACATTCCCAAAGGCGCTGACGCTGAAGGGCTTGCGCATCGTCGTCGATGCGGCCAACGGCGCGGCCTACAAGGTGGCGCCGGTGGCGCTCTATGAGCTTGGCGCGGAGGTCATCTCGATCGGCGTCAACCCGGACGGCTTCAATATCAACGAGGAAGTGGGCTCGACCGATACGCGGGCGCTGCGCGAAGCGGTGCTGAAGTATCGCGCCGATATCGGCATCGCCCTCGATGGCGACGCTGACCGCGTTGCGATCATCGATGAGAAGGGCAATTCGATCGACGGCGACCAACTGATGGCGCTGATCGCCAAAAGCTGGAAGGAAACCGGCGCGCTCACCAAGCCCGGCATCGTCGCCACGGTGATGAGCAATCTGGGACTAGAACGCTATCTCGGCGGGCTGAAGCTCAAGCTCGAGCGCACCAATGTCGGCGACCGCTACGTGGTCGAGGCGATGCGCGCGCAGGGCTATAATGTCGGCGGCGAGCAATCGGGCCACATCATCCTCTCCAATTTCTCGACCACGGGCGACGGCCTCCTGGCGGCGCTGCAGGTGCTGGCGGTGATCGTGCAATCGGGCAAGCCGGCGAGCGAAGTGTGCTGCCTGTTCGAACCGGCGCCGCAGGTGCTGGAGAACGTGCGCTACCAGAAGGGCGCCAAGGATCCGATGGAAGCGCCCACGGTAAAGGACGCGATCAAGGCCGCCGAAGCGCAGCTCAACGGCAAGGGGCGGCTGCTGGTGCGCAAGTCCGGGACCGAGCCGCTGGTGCGGATCATGGCCGAAGGCGACGACGAAAAGCTCGTCCGCGACGCAATCGCTACGGTGAAGAGCGCGGTGGTCGCGGCGGTGGCGCCCTAGCGCATTCCGTTCGCTGCCGCCGTCAGCCTTTCCACGTAGAGATCGTTCACCGCGTGCAGATCGGAGCTTTCCGAGCCGTCGCAGATGCGCGTGTTCGGGAAGGCGACGGCGAGTTGGCTGGCGGCTTGCGCTTCGAGTTCTTCGCCGGCGAGGTCGGAGAGAATCCAGCCGAGGCGCAGCGGCACTTGGTTGTCGGTGACTTCAACGAAGCGCAGCGAGCAGAAGCGGCCATCCTGGTGCATGTTGTAGAGCCGGCCGAGCGAGATGCGCGCGCGCTCTTCGCGGGTGGCGAGCACCGCCTGCAATTCGTGGATGTCGAAATCAAGCCGCCACTTGGCGGGCATGCGCTGTTGATAGGGATTGCTGTCGATGTGCAAGACGGCGATCGGCGGCGGGCGCAGGCCCCGTTCACGCGCCGTGCGTTGCAGGTGCTCGACCACGCCGAGCAATGTTTCCGCGCCTGAGTTGTCAAAATAGCCGCCATCGACGAAGCGGTGGGCGCCGTCATAGGTGCGCACGGTGCCGGAGGGCGAGACCAGCGGGAAACGCGCGCTGCTGGCGGCCATGGTGCTGATGCGGAAGTCGGGCGATTGGTTGCAGACCGGTTCGACCAGGGCGTTGGCCGGCGGCGGGCTCCAGAGGCAGCGGAAATCGTGCAACCAGCGCTGGCGTGCGCGCAGGTTGGCGAGATCGAGCGAACTCGCGACATAGACGCCGCCGCTCGAGGTTTCGGTCATGTTGATGAGGAGATGCGGTGCGGCAGGCTGCTGGCCGAGTTCGCCGAAGACGGACGCGGTAAAGGCGTTGTTGCGCCGATCAACGCCGAACGCGTCGGCGAAAGCTTCTTCGAGGCTGAGTTCGAGGCCGCGTTGACGATCAGTGGCGGCGAAAAAGGCGCTGTCGCCCTCCGGCAGCGAGGCCGGGACGAAAGTCTGCACCAGCTCCGGGAACATCTGCTTGGCCAGCGTCGGCGAAAGATGGTCGCGGCTGAACATTTGGTGCAGCGCGGTTTGGCGCGGGCCGGGGGCGGCCTCGGTGTCGAGGTTGCAGGCATCGCCGTCGAGCGGCATCGCATCGAGGCTGGCGCGATAGGCGGCTGCGCCGACGGCGCCGCCGGAAACGCCGCTGATGGCGAAGATGCGCCGGGCAAGACGCGGGCACTGGTCGGCGAGGCGCGCGAGCACGGCGGCGGTGAAGTGCGCCGAGCGGATGCCGCCGCCTTCGGTGCTGACGAGGATGATGGGCGCATTCCCGCTTTCCTGCTCGAAGGCGCGGAGGGCTTGATCCACCGTCGGCCGCTGCAGATCGCGTACGTCTTCGCGTTCGCGGATGAAGTGGTTGTCGTCCATGCCGAGCGCGCCGAGTACGAGCGGCGTGATGGCGGCGAGGGCGAAGGCAGGCAGGCCGTGGCGGCGGCCGAAGTGGATGAGCCAGGCGCCGGCGGCGGTGACGGCGGCGAAGCTGAAGCAGATGAGCGGGACCGGGCCGAGCAGGCGCGCGGTATCGATCGCTTGCGCCGGCATGGCGAAGAAGAGCGCGGTGAAGCCGACGAACACTGCCGGCAGCGTCCAATTGTGCAGACCGCGGATCAGCAGAGAATTGCCAACGCGCCGGTGGATGAAGCGCGACAGCGGCGACCACCAGAGCAGCACGAAAAGCAGTGGGAAGGCGAGGCTCGCCAGCGCCATCGGCACGAACGGCGTCGCCGTCGCGTTGGTGGCGAGCGCGCCCGCGAGGTGGAAGGCGTCTTCGCTGAAGCTGCGGCCGGGCTCGGCTTGCTCGCCCAGGAACGGCAGCGCGGCGTCCGACAAGCTGAGCGCAGCGCCAATCCAGGGCGCGAACCAGGCGATGCCGATGAAGGCGCTCTGCCATTTGTTGAGCGCGCCGCGCACGTGCTGGCCGCGCAGATCCACGCCGAGCAGTCGCGCGGTCCAATAGCGCATGGTCGAGGCGAAGACGAAGAGGCCGAGGAAGAGCAGACCTGCGCGGGTCCAGTCAAAGCTTTCCCACGGTTGAGTAGGGTCGGCGACGTAGAAGGCGAGCGCTTCCTGCACCTGTCCGGCGGCCAAGCCGAACGTGCTGAAAAGGCCGAACATCACTAGCGAAACGGAAATCGGATACCAGGCCAGCGAGATGTGCCGCTGCACCTTTTCGTATGAAGTCAGCCCGCGCGGTTGTGCGCTCATTGCACGCCCCAAATTGATGCTGGCGGTTTCCGCGCGCGCTTTGCTCAGCGTCGAAGCCGGCGCTGCGACGTGCTGTTGCGGGAGCCGCCCCTCGCAACAGAAAGCAACCACAATCCGGCCACCGAGGTTCCCCGGATTGGATCGTTTTGAGACAAGCAGTTGAGTTTTGCGCGCGCGACAGCGGCGGTGAGGATGCGCCGCAGCGTGCGCGCACAGCTGGCGGCTGGCGAAGCGCGCGCACTTGTGGTCCACTAGCGCTGCGGCGATCCGCTTGATTATGCAGCAATTATGTGCGCGGCCTGCGGATTGCTCGGGCGGTTGGATGTTGAAGACGATCTCTCTCGACTGGCGGACCTGGGATCAGGGTCAACGCCGCCTAGCGGTGGGCGTCGTCTGTGGCGTGGCGATGCCCATCGCCAGCGCGCTGCTGGCTTCGGCGCTCGACACCTATCTCAGCGTCCGCGCGCCTTCGATGACGTTCCTCTGCAGCGTCATCCTGGCGGCGATCTGGTTTGGCCGCCGCGTCGCCGTCGGCACGGCGCTGTTCGCGTTCTTCATTTACAATTTCTACCTGACTGAGCCGCGCAACACGTTTGGCTTCGCCGGTTGGGAAGACGTGCTGACGCTACTCGTGTTCGTGGGCGTGGCGCTGTTGATCGGCAGCCTCGCAGGCAATCTGCACGACCAGCGCGAGCGCGCGAAAGAACAGGTGCGCGTGTTCTCGCGCCTTTTCACCATCAGCCGCGAGATGGCGGCTGTGCGCAACGCCGACGAGGCGCTGTCGCTGCTTGCGAACGGCGTCGTGCAAATCACCAGCCGCGAGGCGGTGGTGCTGCGGCAAGAGAATGGCGCTGCGACGATCGCGACGTCAGCGCCCCCGCTGACATCGCCTCCGAAAATCGTCGGCGCGGCAGCGCTCGCGATGTTTGTCGACGGCGGCGAAGAGGAGCGTGTCGAGGAAGGTTGGCATTTGCAGCGCGTGCAGGCGGGGAGCGATATCATCGCCGTGCTGGCGTGGCGGCCGACGGAGGGGCCCAACAGCGGCGACCGCGCCATCGCCGTGCGGCTGCTTGCTGATCTCACCGGCGTCGGGGTCGAGCGCACGCGTCACGTCGAACGCCAAGTGGCGCTGGATACGATGACGGCGACGGACCAGCTGCGGACGGCGCTGATGTCGTCGATCTCGCACGATTTCCGCACGCCGCTGTCGACCATCCTCGCCTCCGCCTCAAGCTTGCAGGCCTATGGCGACCAATTCTCGCCATCGACGCGGGCGGACTTGCTGGTGACGATCCAGGAGGAGGCCGAGCGCCTCAACCGCTTCATCGGCAACATCCTCGATATGACGCGCCTCGAAGCCGGGGCCGTGAAGCCGCGCGAAGAATGGGTCGATCTGATCGACATTATCGACGCGATCGAGGAGCGCATGCGCAAGCGCATCGGCGAGCGCCCGTTCCGCATCGTAGCTCCGGCCGCGGCGCCTGCAATCTCGGTCGATCCCGTGTTGCTGGAGCAGGCCGTAGTCAACGTGGTGGAGAATGCGCTGGTCCATACGCCCTCTGGCTGCGCGCTTCGGCTGGGCGCCGATTATGACGAGCACGAAGTGCGGCTCTGGGTCGAAGATGAAGGCCCGGGCGTGGCCACTAGCGAACTCCAGCGCGTGTTCGAGCGCTTCCATCGCTCCAGCGGATCGCAGAACAACCAGGGCGCCGGCCTTGGCCTTGCTATCAGCAAAGGCTTCGTCGAAGCGATGCGCGGACAAGTGCGTGCGGTGAGCCCCGTGCGCGACGGGCATGGGTTCAGAGTTGAGTTTGTATTTCCCCTTGAAGCTGCAATGGCGCCGACATGAAGAATGCACGTTTGCTCGTGGTTGATGATGAGCCTCAGATTCTGCGCGCTTTGCGGCCCGGCCTTGAAGCCGCGGGATGCGAGGTTGAATCCGTCGGGGATGCGACTGAAGCGCTGCAGGCTGTCGCGGCGCGGCCGTTTGATGTGCTGATCATCGATCTTGGCTTGCCGGACATGGACGGCAAGGACCTGATCACGAAGGTGCGCGAGTTCAACGACACGCCGATCCTGGTGCTCTCGGCCCGCCACGCCGAGGAAGAGAAGATCGCTGCGCTCGATCTTGGCGCCAACGACTTCGTCAATAAGCCGTTCGGCATCGGCGAACTGATGGCGCGTCTCCGCGTCATCATGCGCATGCGCGGCGCGCGCGCACAGCAGAGCGACCGCATGACAGTCGGCCATCTCGACATCGATTTCGTGCGCGGGCGCATGAAGGTCGCGGGCAAGGAAGTGAAGCCTTCGCCGCGGGAATTGAAGCTGCTGCGCGCGTTCACGCAGCGGCTGGACGAAGTGCTGACGCACAAGCAGATCGTCGCCGCCGTGTGGGGGCCGGATCAGGAGATCGAAGCGCAGTTCGTGCGCGTGCTGGTCGGGAATCTGCGGCAGAAGATCGAGCTCGATCCGGCGCGGCCGACGCTGGTGATCACCGAGCCTGGCGTCGGCTATCGCATGCGCGGCGAAACGGTTGCCGCTTAGTCCGGGCGCTGCGCCAGGATCATGATGGTGCGGCCCAAGCCGGTGCGTTCGAGCAGGCGTTCAATAAGGCGTCCCGAGATCGCGCGCCAGAAGTGCTTGGCTTTGCGCCCGGCGAAGAGACGCAGCACGCCCTTTTTCGCGGTCGGCGTAATGGTCCGCATTTCGCGGATGGTGAAGTGATCGGCGAGCAGGGCGCGGTGCTCAGCAGCATTCAGCCAGTGCCGCGTGACGCCGGGGCCCACAGGTTCAGGTGCATTGTAGCGCTCCAACACCGTGCGGTTCTGCGACGCGAGCATGAGTAAGCCGCCTGGACGCAGCATGCGCGCGAGCTTGGCGATGAAGGCGGCCTGATCTTCGATGTGCGCCAGCGTTTCGATCACGACAATCACGTCGAAGGCGCCATCTCTGAAGTCGAGCTCCATGACGTCGCCGGCGATGAAATCGACATCGGGCACGCGACGGCGCGCGCGCGCCAGCACTTCATCGCTGAGATCGACAGCGGTGACGTGGCCGAACTGCTTCAGCGTCGGGCAAAACCAGCCGGCGCCGCAGCCCACCTCGATGATCCGCAGATCCGTGCGCCCGGTCCCGCGCAGCCAGCCGACAAGGACCTTCTGCTGGTCGAGCGAGATTTCCGACAGTCTCTGTTCGCGCGTGGAGGCGTTCCAGGCGTTCCAGTAGGCCTGCTGCTGGATCAGAGACGGGTCCATCGCCGGAGTACGTTCTGCTACCCGCATAATGATTTCATTATAAGCATTTGATGTGCCGAGGGCCCCCACTTTCGTGTCTCCGGCGCATTTCCCCCCAATTCCGCGCTGTAGAGCACTTATCTCGGCGCTTTGCGTGGGCCAGTGCCGCGCCAAACCGGTCGGAGCCGCGGTACTAACGTACCGCCCGGCATTGGGCTTGTTGATAGCAGGACTTGTGCCGGAACGAAGCACGGGCGGCTCGGTTTGGCAGCCGTGCGCAGCGGGCGCGCGAAACTGAAGCAGGTTCACCATGGCCCGGTTTGAAATGCAAAACGCGGGCGGCGACCGCCGCTCTGTCCCCTGGACGCTGATCTGGACCGCGGTCGCGGTTAGCGCTGCCGCCGTCGCGATCGCGCCAATGCTGAAACGCGGGCGCCGCACGGCGCGGCTGCCGAACGGCGATCCGCAACTCGGCGGCCCGTTCGGGATGCTGCATCAGCCGGCGCCGGAAGCGGGCGACGCGGTCGATCCCGCGACGCGCGTGCTGCAATAGCGCTTAGAGCTTCAGCCGCTCGACCCAGGCGCGCGTGCTAGCGTCAAGATCGGTTGGCGCCGTTGCGCCTTCGAGCGGACCGAGCAGCGCGTTCGCCATCTCCTTGCCGAGTTCGACGCCCCATTGATCGAACGGATTGATGCCGGCGAGCACGGCCTGGGTGAAGGTCCGGTGTTCGTAGAAGGCGAGCAGGGCGCCGAGCGCTTCGGGCTCGAGCGCATCGATGCTCATCAGCGTTGAGGCGCGGTTGCCCGGGAAGGCGCGGTGCGGCGCCAGCGCATCGACCTCCGCTTCGCTCATGCCACGCGCGATCATCTCGGCGCGCGCTTGCTCTTGGCTCTTGCCGACCATCAGCGCGCGCGCTTGCGCCAACGCGTTGGCGTAAACCTTGGCGCGGTGCGAGGGCGGGCCTTCGCTCGCGCCGGCGTTGACGATGAACTCGACCGGAATCTCCTCGACACCCTGGTGCAGCAGCTGGAAGAATGAGTGCTGCGCGTTGGTGCCGGCCGCGCCCCAGGTGACGGCGCAGGCTGAACGCTTAAGCGGCGCGCCGTCGCGCGTGACGCGCTTGCCATTCGATTCCATTTCAAGCTGCTGCAGATAGGCCGGCAACAGGCGCAGACGCTCGCTATAGGGGATGAGCGCGTACGAGCCGTGGCCGAGCGCTTCGCGATTCCACATCTGCACCGCAGCGGAAAGCGCCGGCAGGTTCTGTGCGAACGGCGCATCGCGAAAGTGCACGTCCATCTCCTCCGCGCCTTCCAGCAGGCGGAAGAACGCGCCGTGCTGCAGCGCGATCTCGCAGACGAGCGAAACCGAGGACCACAGGGAATAGCGCCCGCCAACCCAATCCCAGAACGGAAACACGTCTTCGACGGCGACGCCCCAGGCCACGGCTTTGTCCGGCGCGGCAGTTGCGGCGGCGATGCGAGCGGGGGCCCAGGCGCGGACGAACTCGGCATTGGCCAGTGTCTCTTGCGTGGTGAAAGTCTTCGAGACGACGATCAGCAGCGTGCGCTTGGGATCGAGCCCTTCGATCGCATCGGCGACATCGGCGCCATCGACATTGGCGGCGAAGCGGACTTGCAGGTTCGGTCGCCGGTGCGCTTTGAGCGCGTCGAGCACGAGGCGCGGGCCAAGGTCCGAGCCGCCGATGCCGAGATGGATGATGGCGTCGAACTTGCCGCTTTCGGCGATCTCATGCGCGAACGCGTGCATGCGATCGAGCACGGCGGTGATCTCGTTGTCGCCGCCCGGCGGATCGGTGATGCGCAGCGCCCAGTGCTTGGCGGCGCGGCCCTCGGTGGTGTTCACCGCTTCGCCGTCGAACATGCGCGCGCGCCAATCGTCAAACGCGGCGGCTTGAGTCAGCGCTTCAAAGGCGGCGAGCGCGGCCGGGTCGAGGCGTTGCTTGGAAAAGTCCGCCACAAGGTGCGGCGCAGCAAAAGTCAGCGCCGCGACGCGCCCGGCGTCGGCCGCGAACAAATCCAGGAGCGATGCGTTCCTGAGCCGTGCGGCATGGGCCTCGATCTGGCTCCAGGCCTGCTGCATCGCGTCGAAAGGCGTGGCGTTCATGGGGGCAAGGCTCTAACAGGGCGAGGGCATGGCGACAATTCTGGTTACGGGCGGCGCTGGCTATGTCGGCGCGCATTGCTGTTTGGCGCTGAAGCGCGCCGGGCAGGAGGTGGTCGTCTATGACAACCTCGCCAACGGCCATGAGCGGTTCGTCAAATGGGGGCCGTTCGAGCGCGGTGATATCCGCGACAAGGCGCGGCTGACCGAGGTGTTCGCGCGCCACAAGCCGGCCGCGGTGCTGCATTGCGCGGCGCTGATCGAGGTGGGCGAGTCGGTCAAATTTCCCGATCGCTTCTACGATAACAACGTCACCGGGGCGCTGGTGCTGCTCGATGTCATGCGCGCGCACGGCGTGGGCGCGTTCGTGTTTTCCTCCACCTGCGCCACCTATGGCGAACCGGTGCGGCTGCCGATGGACGAAACGCATCCGCAAGCGCCGGTCAGCCCATACGGCTGGACCAAACTGATGATCGAGCAGGCGAGCCGCGACATGGCGGCGGCTTACGGTCTGAAGTTCGCACATCTGCGCTATTTCAACGCCGCCGGCGCCTGCCCCGATGAAGGTATAGGCGAGCGGCACGAACCGGAGACGCACGCCATACCGCTGGCGCTCGCAACGCTGCTCGGACGGCGCGAAGGCTTCAAGATCTTCGGACAGGATTGGGAGACGCGCGATGGCTCATGCCTGCGCGATTATATCCATGTGCTCGATCTCGCCGATGCGCACGTGCGCGCGATCGAGCGGCTGATCGGGGGCGGGGAGTCACTGGCTGCCAATCTCGGCACCGGCGATGGCGTCACGGTATTGGAGCTGCTGGCGGCGATCGAACGCGTCACCGGCAAGCGGGTGCCGGCGTCACCCGCGCCGCGGCGCGATGGCGATGCGCCGGCGCTGGTGGCGAACAATGCACTGGCGCGGCGCGAACTGGGCTGGTCGCCTGCGCGCGGGATCGATCAGATCATCGCCGATGCGTGGACGTGGCATTCGGCCGTCGAGCCGCGCGTGTTCGGCTAGTAGCGCCAGCCAAGCCCCACCTGGATGCTGCGGCGGGCCTGAAGCAGCGCGCCTTCGTCGAAGGATTCAGGATGCGCTTCGTCCAGCAGATTGCGCCCGGCCAACGATAGCTCGGCGTGTTCGTTGATCTGCCAGGCCACCCGCGCATTCATTTCCACGTATGCCGGGA
>JAEYPY010000113.1 GCA_023410295.1 Pseudomonadota bacterium
GGGGTGGGGGGGTTCTTTAATCCCGATACTGGAGAATTACCAGACCTGCACGCGCTGCTCCGGCGCGAGATAGAGCGTCTCGCCCGGCTGGACGTTGAACGCCTCGTACCAGGCATCGACGTTACGCACCGTCAGCGCGCGATATTGGCCGGGTGAATGGCCGTCGGTGGCAATGCGCGCACGCAGCGTCGGCTCACGCATCTTGCTGGCCCAGGTTTGCGCATAGGCCAGGAAGAAACGTTGATCGCCGGTAAGACCGTCGATTACAGGCGCTTCTCGGCCGCCGAGAGAGGCATGGTAGGCATCATACGCCGCCTGAAGGCCTGCGACATCGGCGATGTTCTCGCCTAGCGTCAGCGCGCCATTGATGTGAAGGCCGGGCAGCACTTCGTAGGCGTCGTACTGTCGAGCCAGCGCCGCGCCTTGCGCTTGGAAGTTGGCCAGATCCGCTTCAGTCCACCAATTGCGCATCGCGCCGGTGGAATCGAACGCCGCGCCGTTGTTGTCGAAGCTGTGGCTGACTTCGTGGCCGATTACTGCGCCAATGGCGCCGTAATTGTAGGCCGGGTCGGCGGCCGCGTTGAAGAATGGCGGCTGCAGGATCGCGGCCGGGAAATTCATCGCGTTCTGCACGGGCAGGTTCACCGCGTTCACGGTCTGCGGCGTCATCCACCATTCGTTGCGGTCCATCGGCCGGCCGAGCTTCGACAGCTGGTGCGCATATTCCGCCCGCTCGCCATTCACGGCATTCGCATAGGCGTCGGTGGCCGAGACTTCGTAGCGCGAATAATCACGCCACGTGTCGGGATAACCGACGCCCACGGCCATGCCTTCGACCTTGCGCAGCGCTTCAGCGCGGGTTTCCTCGGCCATCCAGTCGAGACCGCGAATGCGCTGAGCAAACGCTGCCTTGATGTTCTCGACCATCGACTGGACTTGCTCACGCGCCGAAGCCGGGAAGTAGCGTTCCACATAGGCGCGGCCGACGGCATCACCGAGATAGGTGTTGAGCGCGCCGAGCGCCCGCTTGTCGCGCGTGCGTTGCTGCGGCGTGCCCGAAAGTGTCGTGCCGTAGAAGGCGAAGGAGGCTTGGTCGATCGCAGTCGGGAGCACGCTGGTGTGCGAATTGATCTGGTGGAACACCAGCCAATCCTTCCACGCCTGCAGCGGCTGGCTTGCGACCAGCGCCGAGAGACGCGTGATGGCCGGCGCGTGGAAAGCGGCGAAGCGCTGCTGATTGCCGAGCTGCGCGGCGTTCAGGAACGAATCCCACTCGATGCCCGGCGCGCGTTGCGCCAGTTCGGCGCGCGACCACACGGTCGCGGCCTGCGTCCAGTCTTCGCTTTGCTCGCGCGTTACGTGCGCCCGCGCCATCTGCTCTTCCAGCGCATAAATGCGCTGCGCCTTCGCGCGCGCGTCGCTGACGCCGGCGAGCGTCAACAGCTGCTCGATATAGGCGCGATAGGCGGTGCGGATTTCCACCATCGCCGGATCGTTGGAGAGATAGTATTCGCGCTCCGGCAAGCCGAGGCCGCCTTGCAGGATGTAGGGCAACACTTCGCCAGGCGTCGCCAAGCCTTGCGTGACGAAGACACCGAATAGATTCTCGGTGTTCATGTCCGTCGCGTTGAGCGGATCGACGTCCGCGCGCAGCTGCTCGCCCAGCACGCGCGAGAGGTCGGCGCGGTTGGCGATCGCCTCGAAGCGCGCGAGGTCGGCCTGCACCGGCGTCATCCCCGCGGCGTCGATCGCGGCGGTGTTCATGTAGGCATTGTAGAAATCGCGGATGCGGGCTTCGTCGCTGCCGGCGGCCGGGTTGGAGTTCAGGATGCCGGTGATGAGTTCGGTCGTCTGGCTTTCGGTTTCGTTGAACGCGGTCAGAAACGAGCCGATGTTCGAACGGTCGGCGGGGATCTCCGTATCCCGATGCCAGGTCCCGTTCGCATACATGTAGAAGTCGTCGCCCGGGCGGACGTTTGTATCCATCGCCGCCAGATTGACGCCGACGTCGCCGCCGCTATTGCGCGCGCAACCGACAGCGCCGAGCGCGAGACTCGCGCCGACAAAGAGTGCAGTGACAAAATGCTTGGCCCGCGGCATCGCGTTCCCCCGTCTCAAAACATGAACGGGGGAGCCATAGACGCGCCGCGCCGCGCCAGCAACCGGCGGAACCAGCCACGTTCGACGAATGCCGTTCGTCGCTGCGACAGCAGATCAGATTTGAGCTAGTGAAGCTCGGCCCTAAGCCGCGCGCTGCATCGCCGCTTTGCCGACGGCTTGGCGCACGGCTTCGGCGATCGTCTCGCGCTTCTGCGTTTCGCTGTAGGGCGTCGCCGCCAGTTGCACCACGCCGTAAACGCAGGCGTCGAGCGCGGACCGCGCCGCGTCCGCACGCAGCGTGCGCATGCCGTTGATTTGCAGCGCGAACGCCGCGCAGGCGCGCATCAATGGGCCATCCCCTGCATTGACGGCATAGGCCTGCACATGGCGCAGCGCGGTTTCGCATGCGGCCTGGTGACGAGTATCCTGCGCCAACAAAGCTGTTGCGCCGCAGAGGCTCTGCACAGCGGCTTCGAGCGTCATGACCGGTTGCGCAGCCGTCTTCGCGTCATCGCACTTGCGCCGCTTCTTCGGCGCGCCGGCGGTGACGATGCCAGCACGTCGGCATGGGCCGACATAGCCTTCGGCGTCGATGAACTCGCGCGGCGCGGTCAGCACCTTGTTGATCGTTGCCAGCAGCACCTTGCCGGAGACCGGCTTGCCGATCAGGGCATTGGCGCCGGCGTGACGGCACTCTTCGGCCATCGAGCGGGAGAAGGCGCCGGAAGTAATGAAGATCGCCGCCTTGCGGCCGGGAAGCTTGCGGTTGCGCCGATAGAGCCGTGTCCAGGCCGCGCCGTCGAGCGGGCTCATTTCGAACGAGGCGATCACGACATTGGCGTTGTAGGTTTCCATCACCGCCAACGCGTCGTCCTGGCTGGCGAACATCTTGACCTTGTCTGCGCCCGCGTTGCGCAGGAGGTCGACCATGATCTGCCCTTCGAACTTGTTCGGTTCGATGATGCAGACAGTCCAGCCTTTGACGTTCATGAGTAGCGCCCCAACACCGGGCGCACCCTAGCGCGGGTCACTTAAAATTCGCTTGAAACGGCCGCGTAACCTAAACTTTTGGGTCTAGTTTTTCGGTCTTTCAAGGCGCGCGATGAGGCTAGAGGTATCCCAACGCCGCCCGCCCAGCGCTTGCACGTCGGCGTAGTACTGATCGACCACCTTGGTTAACTCGAGTTGAGCGCCGTTGCGCTCGGCTTCTTCCAGCACCAGCCCCAAATCCTTGCGCATCCAGTCGACCGCGAAGCCGAAATCGAAGCGGCCCTCCACCATCGTCTTCCAGCGGTTCTCCATCTGCCAGCTCTGCGCCGCACCCTTGGAGATGGCGGCGATCACCTTCTCCACGTCGAGTTCGGCGCGCTGGGCGAAGTGGAGGCCTTCGGCAAGGCCCTGCAGCACCCCCGCGATGCAGATTTGGTTTACCATCTTGGCTAGCTGCCCGGAGCCGGCCGGTCCGATCAGCGTCATGTTGGCGGCGTAGGCGGCCATGATCGGCTGCGCTTCCGCGAACGCGGAGGGCTCCCCGCCCGCCATCACAGTGAGCTTGCCGGCTTCAGCGCCGGCCTGCCCGCCGGAAACCGGCGCATCGAGAAAGCCCAGACCGCGCTCTTCGGCGCGCGCCGCCAGTTCGCGTGCGATCTCGGCCGAGGCGGTGGTGTGATCAACGAAGATGGCGCCCCTGCGCATCGCGCCGGCGGCCGCTTCGAACACTTCGCGCAGATCGCGGTCGTTGCCGACGCAGGAGAAGACGATGTCCGCTCCCTCAGCGGCGTTGGCGACGGAGCTATAAGTGCGTCCCTTGTGCTTTTGCGCCCAGTCGCGGGCCTTCTCTTCGGTTCGGTTGTAGACGGCCACGTCATGGCCGGCGCGCGCGAGGTGGCCGGCCATCGGTCCGCCCATGACGCCAAGTCCGATGAACGCAGTCTTCGCCATTAGCCTTCGCTCCCTTCGAACGGATCCTCGGCGCGCCCGTAGCGGCCGCGGAAGAATGTCAGCGCCGGCCCAGGCTGCACGCGAAGATCGATCACTTCGCCGATGATAATCAGATGGTCACCCGCGGTGCGTCTGTCATGGGTGCGGCAAGCGATATGCCCGACGCCCGCGCGCAACACCGGCGCACCGGCGAACAACTCGGCCTCTCCGGGCGCGATGGCTTCAGTCTCCACCCGCGCGTAGCGATGCGCCAGCGCGGCCTCGTCGGCGCGAAGAATGGTGATGCCCCAGGTCTCGGCGGCGGCGAAAAAGTCGTAGCGGGCGGATTCATCGCCCAGGCACCAGAGCAAGAGGCGCGGCTTCAGCGAGACCGAGGTCAGTGAATTGACGGTGATCCCAGCCATGCGCCCGCCGGCGCCCGCCGCCGACACCACCGTGACGCCCGTGGCGAAGGCGCTCATGACGCGCCGGAAAGCCTGCTCGGGCTCGATCTCCATTCGCTTCAACATCCTCTGCTCAACGTGATCTTAACGCTGTTTAGGCAATGATGCGCCACTCTCCGCCAGAACGGACGGATCATGACCGCTGCGACCAATCAACGCCCTATCATTATCAAGAAGATTAAGAAGGTCAGTGGCGGCGGCCATCACGGCGGCGCCTGGAAGGTCGCGTACGCCGACTTCGTGACCGCGATGATGGCGTTCTTCCTGCTGATGTGGCTGATCAATACGACAAGCCCAGAACAGCGCAGGGGTATTGCCGAATTCTTCGCCCCGGCTAGCGTCAGCCGCGTTTCCTCCGGCGCCGGCGGACTTCTGGAAGGCACCAGCTTCGCTGAAGAAGGCGTGCGGCACGGCCATTCGGCGCCGGTCGCACCGTCGTCCGAGCCGCAATACACCTCCAACGCCGCCGCCGAGAACAACGCCGAGACCAGCACCGGACCGGGCGCCGAAGCGACACCTAACGAAGATAGCCTCTCCCGCGCGCGCACCATGCGTGAGAACGCTGAGTTCGCTCGCGCCGAAATCGCCATTCGCCAGGCCATGGCCGACATGCCGGACGTTGCCGAACTCTCGCGCAACGTCATTATGGAGCAAACGCCCGAAGGCTTGCGCATCCAGATTATCGATCAGGAAGGCCGCTCGATGTTCTCGGCCGGCGAAGCCGCGCCCAATGAGCGCGCGCGGCGCCTGCTCGTGGCCATCTCGGGCGCGATTGTGCAGCTGCCTAACCGTATCACCATTTCCGGCCACACCGACGGCTCCCAGCCCGGCGGTCGCTATAGCTCCAACTTCGACCTCTCCGCGG
>JAEYPY010000136.1 GCA_023410295.1 Pseudomonadota bacterium
GGTTGGGGCTCTCGCTTTTGGCAACGCCCGGCCGCGCGCGGGCGCCGGCGCGCACCGCGAGCCGCACATCCAGCATTTCGCTTTCGATGATAGCGCCGACATTCATGCGGTGCGCTTGCGCGACGGCGGCGTTGCGCGCACGCCAGCGGCCGGTGTGCGGGTCTTGCACGATGCGCTTGTAGCGATCGTAGGCGCGCAGTGCGTAGCCGCCGGTGGCGACAAGATCGATGACGCGGTCGAACTGGGCGCGGGAGAGATCGACGTAAGGCGCGGTGGAGATCACCTCTTCGTAGAGTTCGTCTGCATCGAACGGCGCGCCACAGGCGCAGCCCATGATGTGCTGCGCCAGGCAATCCAGGCCGCCGATGCGCGGATCGGCTCCATCGAGCGCGCCTTCGCCGACGGCCTCCTGGGCGCAACGGCATTCCAACACTTCGAAGCGGTTCGATGGCGCGAGCAGCGCGTTCGAAGGCTCATCAAGCCGGTGATTGGCGCGGCCGATGCGCTGCACCAGGCGCGCGCAACCTTTTGGCGCGCCAATCTGGATGACGAGATCGACATCGCCCCAGTCGATGCCGAGATCGAGCGTCGAGGTGCACACAACGGCGCGCAGCTGACCAGCGGCCATCGCCGCTTCCACTTTGCGCCGCTGGCCGACATCGAGCGAGCCGTGGTGCAGCGCGATGGGCAAGCCGTCGTCATTGATGCGCCAGAGTTCCTGGAAGGTCATCTCCGCCTGCGCGCGCGTATTGACGAACACAAGCGCCAGCCGCGCGCGTTTGATGGCTTCATAGATCTCCGGCATCGCGTGGCGCGCGGTGTGGCCAGCCCAGGGAATGCGCGCGTCGGTGTCGAGCACATCGATGTTGGGTTTGGCGCCGGGCGGGGCTTTCACGAGCCCCCCTCCCCGTTGGGGGGTGGGGCCCACCCTGCCCTCCTCCACAAGGGCGGGGGGTGAGCCTAGAAGCCACTTCGCCAAGGCGTCTTCATCCGCAACCGTTGCGCTCAGACCGATCCGCCGATGCCTCGGCGCCCAGCGGGCGATGCGCGCGAGCGCGAGCGCCAGGAGATCGCCGCGCTTGGTGGGGGCGATGGCGTGAATCTCGTCGATCACCACGGCCTGCAAATCTTCGAAGAAAACGCGCGCGTGTTCGGAGGCGATGAGCAGGCAGAGCTGCTCAGGCGTGGTGAGCAGCATGTCCGGCGGATGCGCGCGCTGGCGTTGGCGTTTGTGCGCAGGGGTATCGCCGGTGCGCGTCTCGATGCGCACGGAGAGGCCCATTTCGCGCACCGGGATTTCGAGATTGCGCGCGACGTCCGTGGTCAGCGCCTTGAGCGGGGAGATGTAGAGCGTGTGCAGCTTATGGGGACGGCGCAAGCCGCCCTCCTCCGCGATCGGCGCAAGTTCGATGAGGCTAGGCAGGAAGCCGGCCAACGTCTTGCCGGCGCCGGTCGGGGCGATGAGCAAGGTGGAGAGCCCGGCCTGGGCGCGACGGAGCAGTTCGAGCGGGTGCGCGCGCGGTCGCCAGCCGCGGCTGGCGAACCAGTGTGCGAAAGGTGCGGGAAGCTGAGGCTCGCCGGAATCCATGGATGAAAACTAGCTCGGCTGGCGTGAAGCGGCGATCCCGGCCTTGGCCGCGCCGCAATCCGAGATAGTGTCAGCGCCCATGTTTCGCATCCTCTGCACTGCGGCGGCCACGGCTACGCTCCTGTTCGCGGGCATTGCTGGCGCACAGCAGGGCGTCGGTTCGGCGGTACTGGCGCAGGCGGCTGCCGCAACCCGCGTCGCCAAGGCCGAGTACGCGTTCGACTTGGAGATCAACTCGGCGAAGTTGAACTGGCGCGCCCGGTTCGACCCGGCGCAGACGCCGGGCCTGCGCCTAGTGCAGCCGCGCCGCGAAGATCTAGCCAACGATGAGCGCCGCGCCTTCGATCGCATGGCAGCGGAGTTCGAGGGCGTGTCCTGGTGTGCGAGCGAACAGATGGCGCGCGTCGCCGATGTGCGGCTGTTGCGCGAAGACGCCGCGAGCGCGGTCTACACGTTTCAGCCGACGCCGGAGAGCATTCGCGGCGAACAGGCGCGCCGGTTCGCCAGCCGGCTGCGCGGTGAAGCCACGATCGACAAGGCCGCGGGCGACATCACGCGCGTGCGCCTCTTCACGCCGGAAGCATTCAGCCCGTTTCCGCTGGTGCGTGTGGACAGCGCCGATATCGCCATAAGTTGCGCCACGGCGCCGAATGGGCGGCGCTACGCGGCCGAGACGGTGACAGTGCTGCGCGGCAGCGCTTTCGGCAGCGCATTCAACGAACGCTCCGTACAGCGCGCGCGCAATCTCAGCGCAATCTGATTGCACTCGACGCGATGCGGTCGCCGCGCTAGCAACGGGGCGGATGTACCAGAGCCTTGACCCCGTCCGCATCGTTGAGACGCTGGAGCGACTCTGCTGCCGCATCGACGCACGTTTTCCGGGGTCAGGCCTGAGCCGCCTCTGCCGCGAGCTGATCGCGACCTCGCAGAGCACCGCGGCGCTGGCGGCGGAGCTGGCGCGGCCAAACTGGCCGCTGCGGTTCAGCATTGGCGCGATTATCGTACTCGGCCTCATCGCCCAGATCGCGGCGGCGAAGTATCTGCACCTGGAAGAGATCGAGGCCAATGTCGGGCTGCTGCAAAGCCTGGAAGCTGCGGTGAACCTGCTCATCCTGTTTGGGGGCGCGGCGTGGTTTTTGCTGACGCTGGAAGAGCGCTTGCCGCGGCGGCGGGCGCTCGATGCGCTGCACACGCTGCGCTCGATGGCTCATGTGATCGACATGCACCAGCTGACCAAAGACCCGGTTGCGCTGATCCAGGAGCGCGCACCGCCGCGGCCGATGACCAAGTTCGAGCTGACGCGCTATCTCGATTATTGCGCGGAAATGTTGGCGCTCATCGGCAAGCTCGCGGCGCTTTATGGCGAGCGCATGCGCGACCCGGTCGTTATCGAAGCGGTAACAGAAATCGAGAACCTGACGACCGGATTGGCGCGCAAGATCTGGCAGAAAATCTCGCTGGTCGGCGGGATCGAGGAGCCTCAAGCCTACACTTAAGCCTTTATCAACCGGGCCTTTCAGCACTTCATCAATGCGTTCATGGTAACCATGCAGGCTTCTGTGGGGAGCCGTGCGTCCATGATCGAGGATGCTTTCGATCCATCTGGCCTGACTGCGCTCGTGCTGGACGAGAACCATTACGAGCGCGGGATCTCGCTTGATCAGCTGCGTGCGATGGGCTTTGGCCGCGTGATCGGCGCGCAAAACACGCTCGAAGCGTGGGACGGTCTGCGGCGCAGCAATCCGCACATCATGCTGATGGAATGGTTCGGCGACAGCGAGGCGCTGGACTTCGTGCGCCGCATTCGTTTGTCGGAAGAATTGCCGAACCGGGCTATCTCGATATTCATGCTGACGACGCGCGGTTCGCAGGCGCACGTGGAAGCGGCCCGCGGCGCAGGCGTCGATGGTTTCTTGCGCAAGCCGATTTCGGCGCTGGCGCTCCAGCAGCGCGTGCGCACCGTAATCGCGAACCCACAGCCGTTCGTGGTGACGGCCTCTTATGTTGGTCCCTGCCGACGGCGGCGCCGCCCTGATCTCAATTATCTTGGCCCCTTGCGCCGCCTCGATGACACTGCACCAGAGGCGCTGGTAAGCGGCGATGAAACGGAACTCGATCTCAAGGCCGAGCTGGCGCGCGCGCGTGTACTGGCGCTGGAGGTGTGCGTTAAAGCGCTGACAACCCGTGACGCCAAGGCCGCGCGCGACGTCTACCGAGCCGTGCAGGAAGTGGTCAGCGTCGGCGAAGAGATCGGCGATCCGAGCCTCACCTTGGGCGCGCGGGAAATGGCGCGCTATCTGCAGGCGCAAGGCGCGACCGATCGGCTAGACCCGGAAGTCGTGCGCACACACGTGGCGGCGCTGCACCAGCTCGTCCACCTGCCGCACGCGCTCTGTGAGGAGCGTCAGCGCGTGGCCGAGAGCTTGAAGCGCATGGTCGATAAGAAGCTGCGCCAAGCAGCGGCAGCGAACGCCGCCTAGAGCTGGCCCTTCAGTGCGGCGGCCGTTTCGCGCGCAATGCGGCGAATGGCGGCTTCCGCGGCGGGCGTCGCTGACGGGAATGCGACGAAACCGTGCGGCAATGAATCGAAGCGCGTGTACGCGACCTTGACGCCCGATTCCTCCAAGCGCTTGGCGTAGGCCTCGCCCTGATCGAGCAGCATGTCGAACCCGGCGCCATAAACGAGCGCGGGCGCAAGCCCGCGCAGATCTTCGGTGCGCCCGGGCGAGATGCGCCGATCGCTGGGATCGATGTTGTCGGGCAGATAGTGCTTGATGAAGAAATCGATGGTGTCGTTAGTCAAAGGGAACGCGTCGGCGAAATCGTGCATTGACGGCGTCTCGCTGACGAGATCGAGCCCCGGATAGATCAGGAGCTGCAGCACCGGAGACTTGGTCTTGCGAAACTCCTGCGCGACGACGGCCGCGAAATTGCCGCCCATGGAATCGCCGCCCACAGCCGCGCGGCCAACCGGCGCGCCATAGCGCGCAGCGTTCTCCACGCCCCAGAGATAGGCGGCGATGCAGTCCTCGAGACCGGTCGGAAACTTGTGTTCGGGCGCGAGGCGATAATCGACCGATAGCACCGGCGCGCCGGCTTCCTTGGCGATGAGGCCGCAAAGGCGATGGCAATCCTCCATCGTGCCGACGACGCCGCCGCCAAAATGGAAAAAGACCAGCATGGCCGCGGAATTGTCGCGCACCGTCGGTAAGTAGAGCCGGCACGGCACTGAGTGGCTGCGGCCGGTGACATAGACGCGGTCAGTGCGGACGCCGCGCACGGACGAGCCGCCGAAAGTTTCGCTGAGCGCCATGGTTTGCGCGCGGAGCTTCGCCGGCGTCATCGTCGCCCAATCGACGCCGCGCTCGCGCGCTTTGGCTTCTAGGAATTGCATGCGCGGGTCGAGGGTCATGCCGCGCACGGTGCGCGGCTCCCCGCCCGACGCCTTAAGCAGCGACGCTTCGGAACGCGACAAAGCAAAATGAGCAAGCGCCTTGCGCAGCCAGGACACGCTACGAATTCTCCTTCGCCTCAGGCTTTGCGAGCCGCGCCGACCAGGCCCTTGAGGATGAGACCCGTGGCGAAGTCCGCAGCCGCCACGACATCAGGCGGCGAGCGGCGCAGCATCGCCGCGCCCACCTCTTGCGCAGTGCCGATGCAGGCGCAAGCGAGATAATCGGCATCTACGCGTGGTGCGTCGCCGCGTGCGATGGCTTCTTCGAGGCTTTGGCGGACTTCTTGATAGACGGAAACCATTTCCGGCGTGTCCATCCGGATCACGTGCGGGCGCCGTTCGTCGGCCGGACGGCCTTCGATGCTGTTATCCTCAACGATGAAGCGGAAGTAGGCGACGAAGGCGCTGTGCAGATAATCCTCGAAGCTACGCGCGTTCTCCCGCGCCATACGCAGGATCGGCCGAAACCGGCGGGCGCCGTCATCGGCCAGCGCTTCGAACACCTCCTCCTTGGAGCGGAAGTAATTGTAGAAGGTTCCGGACGCGAGTTCAGTGCCACGGATGATGTCGCGCACCGTCGCGGCCTCGTAGCCAAGCTGGGCGAACACGCGCCGCGCCGCCGCCAGGATCGCCAGCCGGTTCGCCGCCTTCGTCTTCTCACGCTTGCCGATCGGCTCGATCGAAGCCGTCTCGCTCATGTTCGCTCCCGCGAAGCCCCTGCCCCGTCCCGTAACGCTATAACGCCAGAAAAATGACATTCCGTCAATTTGTTGCCCTAACGCGAACGCTGCTAGCAAGAGCAGGATGAGCGACGAAACCCAGTACGGTGCAGGCGCGGACGTCGTCGAGCGCGTCCGCACCATGATGGCATGGACCCCGCAGGGACGGGCGCTCGGGCTTGAGGTAACCAAGCTTGAGGGCAATCGCGTGTGCGGCCGGGCGCCCTACAAGCCCGAGTTGGTTGGCGATCCCGAGACCGGCGTGATCGCTGGGGGCGTCATCACCACGTTCCTCGATCAGCTCTGCGGCATGGCGGCGGTGTTGGCGATGAAGGATCCATCGATGGTGGCGACCATTGATATCCGCATCGATTACATGCGCGGCGCCACGCCGGGGCGCGACGTGCTGGCCGAAGCGCATTGCTACAAGATTGGCCGCAACGTCGCCTTCGTGCGCGCCGTCGCCTACGACGACACGCCCGACAATCCGATCGCGCACGCGACGTCCACCTTCATGCTCAACGCCACGCGCAAGTTCGGCGCGAATCTGAAGGAGAAGAAAAAGTGAGCGCGCAGCAGGAGCGGCTCACCGAGGCGCTCGCGCGCATTCCGTACGCGACGTTTTTGGGCGTGCGCGCTGAGCTCAAGGGCGATGAGCTGACGCTGGTGCTGCCTTACAGCGAACACTTGGTCGGCAATCCCGTGCTGCCGGCGCTGCATGGCGGCGTGGTTGCGGCGTTGCTTGAGCTGACCGCGATCACACAACTGGCGATCACGTCCAACAGCACCCGCTTTCCCAAGACAATCGATGTCGGCTTCGACTATCTGCGCTCAGGCCGGCCCATCGACACCTACGCCCGCGCCAAGGTGATCAAGGTCGGCCGCCGCATCGCCAATGTGCAAGCCGAGGCCTGGCAACGCGAACGCGGCCAGCCGATTGCCGCTATGCATGGGCATTTCTTGGTGGAGAGTGAGTAGTCACTGGTGAGTAGCCGTGGTCAGTGTCGTTAAGGCGTATCCTACTCACTACTGCCCACTGCTTTACCTCACCCCAACACCCCGAACAGAAACAGCAGAATGATGATCGGCAGCGGGATGCCGATGGCCCAGAGGACGCAGCCTTTGCCCATTTCTTCCATGGCGCGCTCTCCTCAAATCCGCGGCGTTGATTGGTAGGACGGGCCTTCGTCCAAGCGCGGGCGCCCTTCCCACTTGGGATGATGCGCGCCGAGCCAGCCGCCGGCGATCGCGCCAGCCAGACCTAACCCAAGCGCGCCCACCGTCCACCACGAGAGCGTCGCCAGCGCATCGGCGGTGTCTTCTGCGGTGGCGAGATCGCCAGGATTGGCGCCCTGCAAGTCGGTTGCGTCACTCAGTTCGCCGACAGTCTCGGCAACGCCGGAGGTCAGTGCATCGCCGCTGGTTGCGCCAGCGGTTGTAAGCACCGCGAGGATCACAGCGACGAACACCGCGAGCGCCCAAACCATAAAGCCAGTGAGAGAACCGCCGAAATGATCGGGATAGCGCGACGTGCGCGAGGCGATGAAGGCGCCGATCTGCAGCGCCACCAACTGCGCGAACATGGCGTAAAGCCCGCCGCCGATGCTGATGGTCTCGTCCTGCCGATTGATCTCGTACGGGTTGAAGGCTGAAGCGCCGATGGCGAGGCCGAGCACATTCAAGACAAAGCCAATAGCGATCGCGGCGATGGCGCCGGCGACGATGCTCGGCCAGCTGATGAGGCCATGCGCATAGTGGCGCCCGGCGATCGTGTAGTCCGGCTCGAACTGCAAAGCCATGGACATCCCTCCGGTGGTTTTCCACCGGTAACGTGGCGCCACAGGCTTTAGTTCCGGGTGCTGACTATTGGTTCGTCCGCCGCGTCAGCGCGGAGAAATCGTTCATCAGCGTTTCGGTGATTGCGGCCGGCTTGAAGGCGAGACCGGCGATTTCCCGGATTGGGGTGATCTCGGCGGCCGAGCCCGTGAGGAAGGCTTCGGAGAAGCCCGCCATTTCGTTTGGCCAGATGGCGCGCTCGACGACTTCGATGCCGCGCTGCTTGGCGAGCTGGATCACGGTTTGGCGCGTCAGCCCATTCAAGAAGCAATCCGGCGTCGGCGTATGCAGCACGCCATCCTTGATGAAGAAGATGTTGGCGCCGGTGCCCTCGGCAATCTGGCCGCGCCAATCGAACATCATCGCATCATCAAAGCCCGCATCGGTGGCGGCGTGACGCGACAGCGTGCAGATCATATAAAGGCCCGCCGCTTTCGAATTGCACGGCGCGGTGTCGGGCGCAGGACGGCGCCACGGCGCGATCATGAGGCGGACGCCCTTCATCTTGTCCTTGAAGTAATCGCCCCACTCCCAAGCAGCGATGGCGACGTGCACGTCGTCCCGCTTGGCCGAGACACCCATCTGCGCCGAACCACGCCAAGCGACGGCGCGCACGTAACAATTCTCAAAACCGAGCTTGGCGATCAGCTCTGCCTTGGCGCGGTCGATCTCTGCGGCGTCGTAGGGCAAGCTGAAGCCGAGCAGCCGCGCGGAGGTGTGCAGACGTTCACTGTGTTCGCGGCTCTTGAAGATGACACCGCCATACGCGCGCTCGCCTTCGAATACGGCGGAGGCGTAGTGCATGGCGTGCGTGAGGACGTGCACCTTGGCGTCGTTGTGCGGAATGAACTTGCCGTCCATCCAGATCCAGCCTTCGCGGTCGTCAAAAGGCCGATCCGCCATGGGTCACCTCCTCTATCGGCTCTTGCGGAGCCGCCCGCGGGCAGGGCATGCTTTCACGCGCAAGGGACGATTTTTGAAGCATTCTGTGGCTCAAGGCATGTCTGTCAACAGAAATGGCAGGCGCGTGCAACATCTGACCGGCGGAGGCTTGTGCATGGGGCGGATTGATCCCGAAGCGACGGCCTTCGCGGGGGCCAGGCGCATATGACCACCGCCCCCGCCTTCGATGCGCTGGACCGCCCACCGCATCTACTGATCGTCGATGACGACGACCGCATCCGTGAGTTGCTGAAGCGCTACCTCGCTCAGGCCGGCGCGCGCGTCTCGGCCGCGGCCGACGCCGCGCACGCGCGCAAGCTCTTGGAGGCGATGGATTTCGACCTCCTCATCCTGGACGTGATGATGCCGATCGAAGACGGCTTTTCACTTGCCGAGAGCGTGCGGCGGATCTCGAAGGTGCCGATCGTGCTCCTCACTGCGCGCGGCATGCCGGAAGACCGCATCCGCGGGCTGCAGATCGGCGCTGACGATTATGTGCCGAAACCGTTCGAGCCAGCCGAGTTGGCGCTGCGCATCAACGCCATTCTGCGCCGCACAATCGCCGCACGCGGGGAAACGCCGGAGACGGTGACGTTCGGGCCGTTCACGTTCAACGCTGCGCGAGGCGAACTTTCACGCGAAGGCGCGACGGTGCGTTTGACGGAAGCTGAAGTGGCGCTGTTGCGGGTGCTGGCTGCGCGCCCAGGCGAAGTGGTGAGCCGTGAAGAACTGACCAAGCGCACGAATGCCGGCATGGAGCGCTCGGTCGATGTGCAAGTGACGCGGCTTCGGCGCAAAGTCGAAACCGATCCGCGCGCGCCGGTGTATTTGCAGACAGTGCGCGGCGTCGGTTATCGCCTGGCGGCTGACTGACGCCTTCGGCGGCCGCCCCCGCCCAACTACAAGCAACCTCGTCCTGATATGCATGCGTGCCACACAACGACGTAGAAGGCCGCGAGCGTTACGATCGGCAACGACAACATTGATATGATCGCGGCAATCTTCCAACGCTTCACAATCATCGGACCGAAGAAGCCAGTCGCGACGCTGCACATCACCATGAAGGTGTCATAGGCCCAACGAGGGTCGTCGCGTTGAAGGAACACTGATGCCGCCAGGATTGCGATCGCAGCAACACCCGCGACAATCATACTCCACCCACTGAACCTCGGCCCGCAGATAACGCCAATCGCAAGAGCGGCGAGGAATGGAATCAGGACAAGGATAGCTAAGTCGCGTGGCACGCTAACTCCGCAACCGATACCCGCTTTTCAACATCGCCCAGCAAATCCAGCAGAGTGCGATCGCGAGCACGAACACGCTCGCCGCGCCGATCTCGAGCGGCGCGTCGGCGTAGCCGATGAAGCCGTAGCGGAAGCCGTCGATCAGCGAGAACACGGGGTTGTAGTGCGAGATCGTCGCCCACGGCTCGGGCAGGATCGAGGTCGAATAGAACGTGCCGGAGAGAAACGTCAGCGGCACGACGATAAAGTTCGTCACCGCGGCGATGTGGTCAAACTTGTCGGACCAAATGCCCCCGATAAGGCCGATGGCGCCGAAGATCACCGAAGCGGCGACGGCGTAGTAAAGCGCGATCAGCGGATGCTCTGGCGTGATGTTCGCCAGCCACGCCACGGCGATGAGAGAGGCGAAGCCAACCAAGAGCCCACGCGCGGCGGCGCCGACGATGAAGGCGATGGTGAGTTCGAGCGCGCTCAACGGCGGCATCAGGAAGTCGACCGAATTGCCCTGCACCTTCGCGATCACGATCGACGACGACGAATTCTGAAACGCATTCGACAAGATCGACATCATGACGAGACCGGCCGCCAAGCCATCGGCGTAAGCGCGTGTGGTGCCCGGCCAATCGCCGCCGCGCACCAGCGAAAACACCATCATGAAGAGCAGCGTCTGCACCAGCGGCGCGAACACCGTCTGCGCCCCGACTTTCAAAAACCGGCGGACCTCGCGCCAGATCAGCGTCTGCAGGCCCGACCAATTCACAGATCCGTAGTGCCGGGAGGTCAGAGGAGCGGCGTCAACGCGCGTGTCCATAGCGAGAACATCGCCTTTCATAAATCCTTAACGGTTCTGAGCGCCCGTTAACCATGAGCAACGGGCTAAGCCCCCGTTCGCTCAACAGATAATGCATCGGAGTCGGTTGAGCAGCCCCCGGAGAAGCCGTGAGTAACTCACCCGTATTAGGGGATTATCCACTGGATATGGTATATCCCCACATCTTACAGCCCATTATGTTGACTTCCGCTCCAGAAGGAGGAGTGTCAGGTCAACCCGCTGAGAGGCGGGCCATGGGCAAAGGGGCTTGAACATGGGTTGGACGGACGAGCGTGTAACGCTGCTGCGTAAGCTGTGGGCCGAGGGGCTTTCGGCCAGCCAAATCGCAAAACAACTGGGCGGGGTCACCCGCAACGCCGTGATCGGCAAGGTACACCGCCTGGGTCTCGCCGGGCGAGCGACGCCGTCGCGTCCGGCCAAGCGGCCGGTGCGCACCGCGCGCCCGCGCATCGTTGGCCCGAGTGCGCCGCGCCTGCGGCTGCCGTCGAGCGTGCCGGCGGTGGTCATTCCGCATCTCGAACCGGTCAAGTTCGAGGACGGCCGCGCCGCCAACGTGCTGACGCTCAACGAGAGCATGTGCAAATTTCCCATCGGCGATCCGACCGATCCCGAGTTCGCGTTCTGTGGCCGTGGCGCGGCCGGTGGTCCGTACTGCGCTGACCACGCGCGCCTCGCCTATCAGCCGAGCCAAGCCAAGAAGCGCCGCCAAGCCGGCGCGCCGGACGAACTGCGCCGCATGCTGCGTCTGGCGGCAATGTAACGACCCCTCGTTGTGACTTGAACGCCGCGGCGAACGGGCCGCGGCGTTTTTGTGTGCGTAACTCGGTGCGTGAGAACGACTCGCAAGAGTTGCACGTCTCGGAACTTGGGCGCGTTCCCGCTGTTCTTCGCAAAAGACAGCCGGAGATATGCACATGCCCACCACGCAGACCCAATCCTCAACCAAACGCCGCACCAGCGCGCGTAAAGCCACCGCCTCGATGGACGCGATCGAGCTCTTGAAAGCCGACCACCGCCAAGTCGAGGAATGGTTCGAGGAATTCGAGAACACCACCGCGCCGGCGAAGAAGCAGAAGCTGGCCGACAACATCTGCCTCGCACTCAAGGTGCACACGCAGATCGAGGAAGAGATTTTCTATCCCGCGTGCCGCGAGGCTGGCATCGAAGACGACATGATGGATGAAGCCGACATCGAGCACGACGGCGCCAAGAAGCTGATTGCTGAGATTGAAGCCGGCAAGCCGGGCGATGATCATTGGGACGCGCGTGTCACGGTGCTCAGCGAAATGATCAAGCACCATGTGAAGGAAGAAGAACAGCGCGACGGCATGTTCGCCAAAGCGAAGAAGGCCGATCTCGATCTCGATGCGCTCGGCGAGGAGCTGAAAGCACGCAAGACTGAGCTCATGAAGCTCAAGAAGAACGGCCGCCACTAAGAGCGGCGGATTGTCCCTTGGCTGATGCGGGCGCGGAGCGTTAGGCTCCGCGCCATGCGCATTCTTTTCACTGTTGCCTTCGCCCTCGCCGCACTGCCCGCCGCAGCGCAAACCGCCACCACCCAGCCGCTCACGATGGAGCGGGTGTTCAGTGATCCCAGTTTGTCGGGGCCGCGGCCGCGGGCGGCGACATTCTCGCCGGACGGACGCTCGATCACCTTCCTGCAGCCCAGGGCCGACGATTCAACCGTCTTGGATCTCGCCGCCGAGCCCGTTGAAGGCGGCGGCGCGCGCGTGCTGCTCGACGCGCGCGCTCTCGCCGACGACAGCAACCTTTCCGAAGCCGAGCGTGCACGCCGCGAGCGCATGCGCATCTCGGCGCGCGGCGTCGTCACTTACCATTGGGACGATCAGGGACGCGCGATCCTCGCTCCCGTCGGCGGCGATCTTTTCGTCGCCGATGCGAGCACCGGCGCCGTGCGCCGCCTCACCGAAACCGCGGCGGACGAGATCGGCGCGCTTTTCTCGCCGGAAGGCCGCTACATTGGCTTCGTCCGCGACCAAGATCTCTATGTGATCGACACCGCAAGCGGCGCCGAGCGACGCCTCACTGAAGACGGCAGCGGCGCGATCTCGAACGGCGTCGCCGAGTTCGTCGTGCAGGAGGAGTTCGACCGCTTCTCCGGCTTCTGGTTCGCGCCGGGCGATGAACGCATCGCCTTCACACGCACCGACGAAAGCGCTGTGCCGCTCATTCAGCGTCCGGAAGTCAACGCCAGCGGCGTCACCGTGGTCGAGCAGCGTTAT
>JAEYPY010000137.1 GCA_023410295.1 Pseudomonadota bacterium
GGTTGGGGCTCAGGCGCAGCGGCTGCGGGTGGCGGCGCGGCGGCGACCGGCTCTTCCGCTTTTGGCGCCGGCGGCTCTTCTGGCGGCGTGACAGATGCGGGCGGCGCAGGTGGCTCACTCGCCGCAGCATCGCCAGTGTCGATCGCGCGTTCGCGGATCGGGGCGGGATTTTCTTCGGCGGAGGATTGATCCGTCATGCGCTCGGCATCCGGCGCCGGCTCATCGCCGGATGCAGCCGATTCATCGGCCGGCGCGCCGAACCTATCCGGCGCTTGTTCGTCAGCGCCGCCTAGCAAGTCGTCGGACGATGCAGTGTCTTCGAGCACGGCGGTTTCTTCCGTAGGCGCTGGCTCGGCTTCGCCCGCGCCGCGCTGCGACTCTTGGGGTTGCGGCTGAGGCGCCGGCGCCGGCTCTGCGGGTTGTTCGGGCGTCGCGTCGGCGGATGGAGGTTCAGCCGCCGGCGGTGCGGGCTCTGGCGTTTGCTCTGGCGCCGTGTCGCCGGTTTGCTGCTGTTGCGCTAGCGCCGCCGCGCGTGCGCGTGCATCGTCGAGCGACATCGCCGGCCACTCAGCCGGCAAGAACGCGAACGCATCGCGCGCGCTGTCGACTAGAATGAGCTGCGCGCGCGGGAGTTTGCCCGCAAGCGCTTGCGCGAGCGCAACGAAGCTGGTGTCTTCCGCGGCGTTTGCGGATAGGAGGATGCCGACATTCGCTGCAGCGGCGAGCGCCTCGGCCGTGGCGGCGGGGTCGCCGACGGTGCTCGCATCGATCACGTCGAGCCCGAAGCCCTCGCTGATCTCGCGCGCGGCGGCGATATCGGCGGTGGCGGCGACAAGATAGCCGTTCGACATGGGTGTCCCCCTTTCGCAGGGGCGGTGTCTTACGGGTTTGTGCCCCGGAGGGGAAGCACGGGGTCGGGCGGCCACAAGGGCGTTTCAAGCCGCTGCAAACGCGCTAAGAAGGCCGGAGGAGATTTCGATGCGCGCTCTGCTTGTGTTCGCCGCCTTGGGCTTGGCCGGCTGCCAAACGCCTTGCCCCGCGCCCGTCTCGGAGGCGCAGACCATCGTCTATCATTGCGAGGACGGCTCGGACATTAATGTCACGTTCAGGCGCGAGAATGCGACCGTGGTCCAGGACGGCTATACGACGCTGGTGCTGCCGGCGCGTATTTCCGGTTCAGCCTATCGCTATTCCGGCAATGGCGCGGAATTGCGTGGGCGTATGAATGAGACGCGCTGGACGCGCCCCGGCGCCGCAGAAACGATTTGCACCGCGCGCGAGTAGCGCCGGTCACAGTTGAGCCACTTTGATTTGAATTAGCAGGGACGCCTTGAGGAGAATTGAGATGAGGAAGACACTGCTTTGTGCGGCGTTTGCGAGCGCGCTTGCGCTCGGCGCATGCGAAACCACCAGCGGCTATGGCGGCGGCGGTTATGGCCAGGGCGGCACGCGGCTTTCGCAGTGCACGCGCAACGCGCTGATCGGCGCCGGCATCGGCGCGGTCATCGGCGCGACGCAAGGCCCGCGTGAGAACCGCGCTGAGAACGCGGCGATCGGCGCCGCCGCAGGCGGCCTCGGCACCTACGGCGTCTGCCGTTGGCTCACCGCGCGCGAGCAGCAACGCGTCGAGAACGCGTACTACCAGTCGCTCAATTCGGGCGGGCCGGTGAACGATAGCTGGCAGTCCGACCAGGGCGCCAACCGTTCGCTCAACGTCTCCACCCCGCAGCCGGCGTCCGGTTATGGCGCGGAGTGCCGCACGGTGCGCGCGACCATCTCCGATCCGCAATACGGCAACGAACAATTGCCGCCGGAAACCTTCTGCCGCACGCCAAGCGGCCAGTGGGTGCCAGCCTAGGTTTGGCTTGACCCGGCGCCGCTACTGTGCGGCGCCGGCGTCGCCAATCGTGCGATCGAAGAAGTTCAGCGTCGCCTCGGCCGCGTGACGGCTCGCCCAGCGGGAATAGAGCCCGTGACGCTGACCCGGATAAGCCATCATCTCGAATGGCACATTCGCTTGCTGTAGCGCAGCGATGAATTGCGTCGTGTTGTCGAAGGTGACGTTGTCATCAGCCATGCCATGCACGATCAGCAGCGGACGGCTCACGTTTGCCGCGCCGCCGAGCGGCGATGATGCAGCGTAAATGCCGCCAGGCGCATCCGGCATACCGAGATAGCGCTCGGTGTAGGCGGTGTCGTAAAGCCGCCAATCCGTGACCGGCGCGCCGGAGACGCCGGCGTCGAACGCGTCGGGCGCCGCCGTCATCAGCATCAGCGTCAGGTACCCGCCATAGGACCAGCCGGTGACGCCGATGCGGTCGGGATCAACGAAGGATTGGCTTTCCAGGAAGGCGAGGCCAGCGAGATGATCGCGCACCTCGACGTCGCCGAAACGTCCGCCGAGCGCGGCTTCGAACGCGGCCCCGCGATTGTAGGACCCACGATTGTCGAGCGCGAACAGGATGTAGCCGCGCTCGAGATAAACAAGATCGCGCGGGTTGGTCCAACCGCGCGAGACGGTTTGCCCGTGCGGGCCGCCATAGACTTTGACGATCACCGGATAACGACGCGACGGATCGAAGTTCACCGGCAGATCCATGCGATAGTGGAGCGCAACGTTCGGCGCGCCGGGGGCGGGGATCGTGCCGAAGCGCGGCTCGGGATAGCGGCCAACGTACGGCGCGAACGGGTGATCGGCGTTGAGCGCGTTTTCTTCGAGCCAGCGGATGAAGCGGCCATCGCTTGCATGCAACGAGACGCGCGAGGGCGTCGAGACATTGGTGAACGTGCCGATATAGGCGCTGGCGTCATCGTTCATCTCGACGCTCCACAGGCCGGCGCCTTGCGTGATGCGCTGGGGCGTCATTTGCCGCGTGAGACTGGCGCGATAGAGGTGCTGCTCGATCGGCGTCTCGGTGCTGGCGACGATGAAGAGCTCCCCGCGCGCTTCGTTGAAGCCGGCAATCTTGCGCACCGGCCAATTGCCGCGCGTCAGCTGACGCACCAAGCGGCCGCGTTCATTATAGCGATAGACATGGGCGAAGCCGTCCCGTTCGGAGATCCAAAGGAAACCGCCGTCCTCCAGCGCATGGAAACCGTTGTTCACGTTGATCCAATGGCGCGCGGTTTCGCTGAGAACGACGCGGCTTGCGCCGGTGACGGGATCGATGCGGAGAAGATCAAGCCGGCGCTGATCGCGTGAAACACGCTGCGCGTAGAGCGCGCTGCCGTCGTGCGACCAGTTCACGCGCACGAGATAGACGTCAGGATTATTGCCAAGATCGACTTCGCGCCGCTCGCCCGTATTGAGATCGAGGGTAAAGAGCTCGACGGTGGCGTTGGGCGCGCCGGCGCGCGGGTAACGCGGCTCGGCCACGGTGACGCCCCGGGGG
>JAEYPY010000149.1 GCA_023410295.1 Pseudomonadota bacterium
GGCGATTGCCGGCAACGCGGGTGACGATGCGGTGGGCGTCGCGGCCGGTTACTTCGACGCTGAAGCGCGGGCCAACCACGACCTCGACGTCCGTGCCGGCGCTGGCCGACACGTGGGTGAAGCCGGAGACATTGCGGGTCTCGGCGGAAGCGCTGGCCGGGATGGCCAAAGCAAGGGCCAAAATGGCGGGCGCGAGGATGCGGCTCATCGAAATCTCCCTCCTTCGGACGCGGCAAGAAGCCGGGCGCCCGGTCGATCTGGATCGGAGATGCGATGTCGGGAGGGTTTGGATGCAGCCGGCTAGATGATCGACCCGCGACGCAGGTCTCGGGCGAGCCCGCGGAGCATTTCGGGGGCGCTCTGCCGGTCGAAACCGATGGCGCTGGTGTAGTCCACCAGGGCGGCGTGCTCGGCCTCTTCAAAGCGCCCATCGGTGGTGAAGACGCTGAGCAGGCCCTTGAGCAGCGCCACCTTCTCCTCACGCTTGAAGCGCCCGGCGCTGGCGGCGAGGTAGGCGACCAGTTCGTCCTTGGTGAGCCGCGCTTCATTGAACGCCCTGGCCAGAGCCAACGCTTCGGGCTCGGTCCCGGTGGCCTCGGCAAGCGCGCGTGCGACGGCGGCGCGCTCTTCCGCGCTCACGCGGCCGTCGACCTTGGCCGCGTTGATCAGAGCTTCACGAGCGAAGGCGGGGAACGCCTCGCCAACCACGGCGCGGGTCCGCCCGGCGCGCAACGAGCGCACGAACTGGCGCAGCGCTAGCCAGCCGATGAGCGCAACGACAACGATGAACAGCGCCAGCGCCGTGCCGGCGGGGTCCTCAGCGGCCGCGTCGATCGCCAGTGACTGCTGCTGCATGCCCTCCCCCGACATGCGCCGCGCGTGGCGGCTCTTGGATTAGACCAGTCTGCTCTGTTCGACAGCGGCTGCAACGAAGCTCGCGAACAAGGGGTGCGGCTCGAACGGGCGCGACTTCAGTTCGGGGTGATACTGCACGCCGATGAACCACGGGTGGTCCCGCCGCTCGACGATCTCGGGCAGCACGCCGTCGGGGCTCATACCGGAGAAGATGAGGCCGGCGGCCTCAAGCTTGTCGCGATACTTGGTGTTGACCTCGTAGCGGTGGCGATGCCGTTCGCTGATCTCGGTGTCGCCGTAGATGGCGGCGACTTTGCTCTCAGGATCGAGCGTCGCCTTGTAGGCGCCGAGGCGCATGGTGCCGCCCAAGTCGCCGGCTTGGCTGCGCTTCTCCAGCTCGTTGCCCTTCAGCCATTCGGTCATCAGGCCGACAATTGGGTGTTTGGTCTCCCCGAACTCGGTGGAGCTTGCGCCCTTGAGACCAGTCTGATTGCGCGCCGCTTCAATGCAGGCCATCTGCATGCCGAAGCAGATGCCGAAGAACGGCGCATTGTGCTCGCGCGCGAACGTCACAGCAGCGATCTTGCCTTCGCTGCCGCGCTCGCCGAAACCGCCCGGCACCAGGATGCCGTGCACGCCGTGCAGATCTTCGTGCCAAGCGTCGCCGAGTTCTTCGAACTTCTCGGACTCGATCCAGCGGATGTTGACCTTGACGTTGTTGGCGACGCCGCCGTGGTGCAGCGCTTCGATCAACGATTTGTAGGCGTCCTTGAGCTCGGTGTACTTGCCGACCACGCCGATCGTGACTTCGCCGTCGGGCGACTTCAAACGCTTTACGATCGTCTCCCACCGAGTGAGATCCGGTTGCGGCGCGACGGTGACGCCGAAGTGCTTCAAGAGTTCGGTGTCGAAGCCGGCCAAATGGTAGGCGATCGGCGCCTCGTAGATCGTCTGCAAGTCGCGCGCTTCGACCACCGCGCTTTCGCGGACGTTGCAGAACAGCGCGATCTTCTTCTTTTCATCTTCCGGGATCGGGCGATCGCAGCGGCAGAGCAGGATGTTCGGCTGAATGCCGATCGAGCGCAGTTCTTTCACCGAATGCTGCGTCGGCTTTGTCTTCATCTCGCCGGCTGACGGGATGTATGGCAGCAGCGTCAGATGCACGAACGCGGCCTGGCCGGGATCGAGCTCCTGGCCGAGTTGGCGAATGGCTTCGAAGAACGGCAGGCCCTCGATATCACCGACGGTGCCGCCAATTTCACACAACACGAAGTCAGCATCGCCGTGATCGGAGAGGATGAAGTCTTTGATGGCGTTGGTGACGTGCGGGATCACTTGGACCGTAGCGCCGAGATAATCGCCGCGGCGCTCTTTGGCGATGATCTCCTGATAGATACGGCCCGTGGTGATGTTGTCGGCCTGCGTCGCTGAGACGCCGGTGAAACGCTCATAGTGGCCGAGGTCCAGATCGGTTTCCGCGCCGTCGTCGGTGACGAAGACTTCGCCGTGCTGATACGGGCTCATCGTGCCCGGATCGACGTTGAGATAAGGGTCGAGCTTGCGAAGGCGGACACGATACCCGCGGGCTTGCAGCAATGCCCCAAGGGCGGCGGAGGCGATGCCCTTCCCAAGGGAGGAGACCACGCCGCCGGTAATGAACACGTAGCGCGCCATAATTTTCCAACTCAGCCCGGCCGCGTTCTGCCCCAGGGCCGGCTTAGACGGACCTGTTATTGTTCGGGGCCGGCGCGCTGATCGCGCCGAACGGCTTCCACACCGTTGCCAATCTGGATGGATTCGGTCTGCGCCGCTGGATCATCCGTCAGATTGATGCCGCCAACTGCGCCGGACGTGTTCGGCAACACCAGCGGACGCTCGGCCACCGTCGTGTTGGCCGGGGTCGTTGCGTTAGCGGTTCGATTGGGCGCCGGCGCTTCGGTCGTCGTGCGCGTCGGCGTGGACGCGGCCGGACGGGTGGTGCTGGAGGCTGGCACGACGGCAGCGCCGTTATTGCGCGCCGGTGGTGTCGTGCTCCGTTGGGTCGGCGTGGCCGCGGCGGCCGATGACGGTCCAAGCGGCATCGCACGCGTTGCGGCATTGCTTGGCGCCGGGGCCACGACTTCGGTCGAGGCAAGCTGCGTGCTGGACGGGACGCTACCCTCGGTCGGGTCAGGACGGGCTGGCTCAGGCGCTGGCGTCGTGGGTGTGGGCGCCGGGGC
>JAEYPY010000180.1 GCA_023410295.1 Pseudomonadota bacterium
ACGCTGCGCAAACACGTCGATACTGGACGTCGGCGTGGTTGCGCAGGCGCAGAGCGCCAGCAGCAACATCGGCAGGATCGCGAGTCGAAGCGTGCGCATTAGTCAGCGGCGACAGCCACGACCACGACGAGCACGATGAGGCCGATCACCAGCCATTGGTTCTGCGAGAACTGGCCGCCGGTGATGGCTTCGGCTTCTTCAGCGCTCACGACTTGGACTTGATAGCCCGCGTCTTGATAGGCGCCGACCGCGGCCGCGTCAGCGGACGAGAGGCCATAGCGGGTCAGTTCATCTTGGCTGAAGGTTTGCGCTTCGACCGAGCGGAAGGCAGGCGCCTCGGTCGCGAAGGCGGCCGGGGCGGTGACTTGAGTGAAAGCGAGGGACAGCGCGAGGGCTGTGGCGAGACGAAGCTTCATTGGTAGTCCCCTTCGGGTTGCTCAAAACAAGGGTGAGCGGCGCCGAAGCGGCCTGCGGTCCAGGTCGATGCGCCGTCTTCTTGGCGTCGGCCCGTTTTGGACAGACGCAGGCTTCCGCGCCTTCGGCGCGCGCACACACGAGGGCAAGACTCCGGAAGGGGCGGTTCTGTTCCCTTACTTGGCTACCGCAGGCTCCCGCCGGCGCGGAGGCGCGGCTTGGGAGGCACACCCGGCCTGGGTGATGTCGATATAGAATTTCTGCATGTCCCAGGCCCCGGTCGGGCAGCGCTCGGCGCAGAGGCCGCAATGGAGGCATACGTCCTCGTCCTTGGCCATAATCCGCCCGGTCTTGAGGCCATCCTGGATGTAGAGGTCCTGGGTGAGGTTGAGGGCCGGGGCGCTCAGCCGTTCGCGCAGCTCGGTTTCCTCGCCGTTTTCCGTGAACGTAATGCAATCCATCGGGCAAATATCGACGCAGGCGTCACATTCGATGCAGAGCTCGGCTGAGAAGACGGTCTGCACGTCACAGTTCAGGCAACGCTGGGCTTCCTTGTAGCCGAGCAGCGGATCGAAGCCCTTTTCGACCTCGACCTTCACATTGCGCAGCGCCTGCTCCGGCTCGACCTGCGGAACCTTGTAGCGAAGGTCGAGCGAGACGTCGTTGTCGTAGGCCCATTCGTGGATGCCCATCTTGGTGGAGAGCATCGACACGCCCGGCGGCAACCGCTCGCGCACGTCTTGGGCGTTGCAGAAGAGATCGATCGACACCGCGGCGTCGTGACCATGCGCGACCGCCCAGATGATGTTCTTCGGCCCGAACGCAGCGTCGCCGCCGAAGAAGACGTTCGGGATCGAAGACTGCATGGTCACCGGATCGACCACCGGCATGTCCCACTTGTCGAACTCCATGCCGATGTCGCGCTCGATCCAGGGGAAGGCGTTCTCCTGGCCGACAGCCATCAGCACGTCGTCGCATTCGTAATGCACGTCCGGCTCGCCGGTCGGCACGAGCTTCTTGCGGCCGCCCTCTTCCACCCATTGCATCTTGGTGAACCAGATTCCGGTGAGCTTGCCATTTTCGTGCGTAAACTCGCGCGGATTGAGGAAATTGATGATCGGGATGCCTTCGTGCATCGCGTCTTCTTTTTCCCAGGGGCTCGCCTTCATCTCATCGAAGCCGGAGCGGACGATCACCTTCACGTCCTCGCCGCCCAGACGGCGCGAGGTACGGCAGCAATCCATCGCCGTGTTGCCGCCGCCCAAGACGATGACGCGCTTGCCGATCTTGTCGATGTGCTCGAAGGAGACGTTGGAGAGCCAGTCGATGCCGATATGGACGTTGGCCTTCGCTTCTTCCTGGCCCGGCAGCTTCAGGTCACGCCCACGCGGTGCGCCGGTCCCGACGAAAATCGCGTCCCAGCCTTCAGCCCGCATGGCTTTGAGTGAATCGATGCGCGTGCCGAAATGCGTGACGGGCTCGTAGCGCAGGATGTAGCCGACCTCTTCGTCGATCACGCTCTCCGGCAAGCGGAAGCGCGGGATCTGGGTGCGGATCATGCCGCCGCCTTTGGAATCGGCGTCGAAGATATGAACCTCGTAGCCGAGCGGTAAAAGATCGCGCGCCACCGTGAGTGAAGCCGGGCCAGCGCCGATCAGCGCCACGCGCTTGCCGTTCTTCTTCACCGCCTTCGGCGGCAGCATCGCTTCGATCTCGCCCTTATTGTCGGCCGCGACGCGCTTGAGGCGGCAGATGGCGACCGGTTCGGGCTTGTTGGTCTCAGACGTTTCCACCCGCCCGCGCCGGCATGCCGGCTCGCAGGGGCGGTCGCAGGTTCGGCCAAGAATCCCAGGGAAAACGTTGGACTTCCAGTTGATCATGTACGCGTCGGCGTAGCGCTGCGCGGCGATCAAACGGATATATTCCGGCACCGGCGTGTGCGCCGGGCACGCCCACTGGCAATCGACCACTTTGTGGAAATAATCCGGGTCGCGGATGTCCGTCGGCTTCACGCGCTACTCCTCGCAAGGGACGCGCAACCTAGCCCTTCGTGGCGCGGGCGCAAAGGCCAGCACAGCGACCCCTAGCTGATAGTGAATCGCAACGGCTCAAGGCCTTCCACCTCGGCCAGCACCGCATCGCCCCGCTGCAGCGGCCCGACCCCGCTTGGCGTGCCGGTGAAAATAAGATCGCCGGGCTTCAGCACCCAAAGCTTCGACAGCGCGGCGACGATTTCCGCCGGGCGCCAGATCATGTCGGCGATGTTTCCGCTTTGCCGCACCGCACCATTGACGCTGAGCCGGATCGCGGCGGCGCCCAAAGGCTGCTCGGCCGGCGTGAGCGCGCCGACCGGCGCCGAATGATCGAAGGCTTTCGCCGCATCCCAGGGCGCGCCCGCCTTCTTCGCGGCCGCTTGCAAGTCACGCCGCGTAAGATCAACGCCAACGCCATAACCCCAGATGTGCGAGTGCGCCTCGGCTTCGGCGATCTCTGCACCGGCTCTGCCGATGGCCAGCACGAGTTCGACTTCGTGGTGCAAGTCCGAGGTGGCCGAGGGGTACTCAATCACCGCGCCATTCTCGACAATCGCGTCAGCAGGCTTTGTGAAAAAGATCGGCGGCTCGCTTTTCGGATCGTTCCCCATTTCGCGAACGTGGTCGGCGTAGTTTCGCCCAACGCAGAAGATGCGCCGGACCGGAAAACGCGCGCTGCTGTTGACGATAGCGACGGTCGGCGCTGGCGGTGGATCAACAACAAAAGTCATAAGCTGCTTTGACCACACGCCCGCAATGCGCGCAAACTCCCTTGCGCGGGGAACGCGCCGCCTTGAACGGCGCATCGGCTTGCACGCGCGCGCGCGGCGCCGGAACGTGTCGGGCTATCCGCGAGGGGCGGGTTTTTGGAATGGCTGGTCATCATCGGCCTCAGTGTGTGGGTGTGGTTGCAATCGCGTCGCATCGACACGCTGACGCGCAAGCTCGGCGAGCTTGAACGCCTTTTCGGCGAACGCGCGAACACGCCCCAAAACTTTGCCGCAAGCGCTTCGACGGAGACCGCGCCGAACGCGAGCAGCGCACCGCCGAGCCAGGCGAGGCCGTTTTCCGCGAGCCATTGATCGAAGCGCCGTTCGCGCTTCGCTATCGCAGACGCTGGCGTTGTGAGTTCCAGCGGCGCCGT
>JAEYPY010000202.1 GCA_023410295.1 Pseudomonadota bacterium
CCGCGGAAGCGGGGCGAAGAGCCGGGACCCAGAGCAACGCGCGCAATGCTTGTCGATCGCTTGGTCCGATCGCACCCCGGTTTTCGCCGGGGCTACTTCCCGGGGAACGGCGCTACTTTTTCACCACCATGAGCAGGCCGTCGCCGATATTGGTCATGGCCGCGTGCACGCGGGCATCGGCGCGGGCTTTGATGGCGAGCGCGCGCAGCGCGGTGGTGTCGGCGCTAGTGTCGGCAGGATCGGCGACGCGACCGCTCCAGAGCACATTGTCGAACAGCATGACCCCGCCAGGGCGCAGGAGTTCGAGACCAAGTTCGTAATAGGCGTCGTAGCCGGTCTTGTCGGCGTCGATGAAACCGAAATCGTAAGCGCCGCCCTGCCCCGCCGCGATGCACGCCTGCAGTGTTTCCGTGGCCGGGGCGAGCTTCAATTCGATCACGTCGTCGACATTTGCGTCGCGCCAATAGGCGCGCGCTTGCGTCGTCCATTCCTCTGAGATGTCGCAAGCGAGCAGATGCGCGCCGGCGGGATGCATCTCTTTCAGCGCCAACGCGACGGCGAGCGCGGAATAGCCGGTGAACACACCCACTTCGAAGGTGCGTTTTGCCGCGAGCATGCGCGCGATGAGCGCCATGAACGCGCCCTGCTCGGCGCTGATCTGCATCGACGCGCGGTCAAGCTTCTGCGTAGCTTCGCGGCAGCGCGCGAGCACTGGATGCTCCGGCGGATTGACGCGCGCGAGATAGGCGACGAGTTCAGGCGAGAGGCCGAGCGAAGTGGACATGGGCCCTCTTACGCCAACCGCTTCAGCTCCTCCACCAGATCGGCGCGTTCCCAGGTGAAGCCGCCTTCGTTGTCGGGCTGGCGGCCGAAATGGCCGTAGGCGGCAGTGCGTGCATAGATCGGGTTGTTGAGCTTCAAGTGCGTGCGGATGGCGCGCGGGGTGGCCCCGCCGATCATCTCCGGCAGCGCTTTTTCAAGGATCGACGGATCGATCGTGTCAGCGCCGTGGAGATCGACATAGAAGCTGGTCGGCGCCGCAACGCCGATGGCGTAGCTGATCTGGATGGTGCAGCGCTCGGCAAGGCCGGCGGCGACCACGTTTTTGGCCAGATAGCGGCAGGCGTAGGCGGCGGAGCGGTCGACCTTGGTCGGATCCTTGCCGGAGAAAGCGCCGCCGCCATGCGGCGATGCGCCGCCATAGGTGTCGACGATGATCTTGCGGCCGGTGAGACCGCTGTCGCCGTCCGGCCCGCCGATCTCGAAGCGACCGGTCGGGTTGATCATCCACTTCGTTTTCTTGGTGACGAGGCCGTCGGGAAACACTGACAAGGCATAGGGCTTGACCAGCTCTTCCATGCGCTTGGTGGAATAGTTCGAACCATTCAGCTTTTTCTTGTGCTGATGGCTGACAACAATGGCGACCACCTCAACTGGTTTGCCATTTTCATAGCGCAGCGTAACTTGGCTCTTCGCGTCGGGCTCGAGTTCTGGGCGTTCACCTGAATGGCGCACTTCGGCAAGGCGCTTCAGGATGTTGTGCGAGTATTGCAGCGTCGCCGGCATGAGTTCGGGCGTCTCGCTGCAGGCGTAACCGAACATGATGCCCTGATCGCCCGCGCCCTCTTCTTTCTTGGCGGTGGAATCGACGCCTTGGGCGATGTGCGCGGACTGGCCGTGCAGGTAGCAGGCATAGCGCGCCTTCGCCCAATGAAAGCCCTTCTGCTCGTAGCCGATGTCCTTCACCGCGGCGCGCACCTTCGGCTGCAGCGAGGCGATGATCTCTTTGGTGAAGGCCTTGTTCTCAGGCTTCGACTTGCCTGGTTTGCCGGCGCGCACTTCACCGGCAAGAATGATGCGGTTGGTCGTCACCATCGTCTCGCATGCGACGCGCGCTTCGGGATCGGCGGCAAGGAAGGCGTCAACGACGGTGTCGGAGATGCGGTCGGCCACCTTGTCCGGGTGACCCTCGGAAACGCTTTCGCTGGTAAAGACGTAAGAGCTTCTCGCCACGCTGATTCTCCGCGCAAAATCAGCGGCCCTCATAGGGAAAGCGGGGTTCCCGCGCAAATTTTCTCGCGCTTTAGCTGCTTTTTTTGCCCTCGGACGCCTCTTCCGTGAGCGCCCGGACCAGCTCCACCACCCGGCGGCGGACCTTCTGGCTCTTGATCGAGGCGAACAGCGACATGAGCTGCATGCCTTCCGGGGTGGCGAGCGCGTCGTCGATATAGTCGCTGCCAGCTTCCGCGACGCCGCCGGCCGTGCGGCCAAGCAGCCCTTCGAAGAAGCGCGCCACCGGCATGTCGAGCGCGAGCGAGATGTCGTGCAGGCGCGAGGCCGCGATGCGGTTCACGCCCTTCTCGTACTTCTGCACCTGCTGAAACGTAACACCGAGAAGTTCGGCGAGCCGCTCTTGGCTCATGCCGATCTCAAGCCGACGGCTGCGCACGCGCTGACCCAGCTTCCTATCGATCGCATTGGCCGCGCGCTCGTCGCTCATTTCACCCGCCTCACCGCCGACCATCGCTTCGGCAAGAACCTTACTGTTGAAATGATGATTACAAGAAGCGGCAACAAGATGTTGCCCCAACGAACAAGTGTGGTTTCTTCTAGCGCGGGCGGAAGTTGTGCTTCCGTAGCGGCGCCCCGCATGCGCGTTGCGCGCATCTCCCGACCGAACGCATCGATAATAGCTGAGACACCGCCCGACGCCGAACGCGCCATAGGCAAGCCTTCTTCGATCGCGCGATATCGCGCCATCGCATAATGCTGATACGGGCCTGTCCCCTCGCCGAACCATGCATCGTTCGTGACGCTGATGATCCAGCCGGGACGACCCTCGCCGCGCGGGATCATGCCGGGAAAAATCGCTTCATAGCAAATGAGCACTACGGCTGGCGGGGCTTCGGGGATCACCAGCCGTGTGGGCATGTCGCCGGCGGCGAAACCCGCGCCAATCCGCTGCAATGGCGCGATGTTGAGACCGCTGACCAAGTTCCAGAACGGAATGTATTCGCCGAAGGGTACCAGGTGGTGCTTATCGTAAACTTGGGCGACTCGCGGCGCACCGCTGACCCCATCGATCACCGCCGCGGAATTATAGAGCGTGATGTCCGCGGCGCTCGCCTCCCCGCGTATGAACGCATCGCACGCCGGGCGCGGCTCGCAACGGGTGAGACCGGTGACAAGGGCGCGGTCACCAAGGCCGCGGGCGAGCGCGGCGAGGTATTCATCGTTGTAAAGCTGGAAGAAGTTGAGCGTCGGGATCGCGCCTTCTGGCCAAATGAGGATTGAGGCGCGGCTCTCTTCCGGCGGGCCGCTGACATCGAGATAGCGCGCCAACACGCGCCATTCCTGGTCAGGGCGGTAACGCCACTTCTCGGCTTGGCTGAGGCCGGAATCGGCGACGCGGACAATAGGTTGCGCGCCCGGCGGATCGATCGGCGCGCCGGCGATGCGCTGCGCGCCCCAGCCCCAGATCATGCCGACGGCGAGCGCGGCG
>JAEYPY010000219.1 GCA_023410295.1 Pseudomonadota bacterium
CAACTCCTTTATCAGGGAGAGCCCAGTGCGGCCGGGGAGTTTCTGATCGAAAACGCAGCACGTACGCCCCTCGGGACGCCAGGGATCTGCCAGGAGACTTTCGGCGTCACTGTATGCTCGAACCACATATCCCTGCGTTTCGAAGGCAAAGGTCAGCGCGTGCAAGAGCGCCGGGTCGTCATCGACCAGGACGAGCGTCGGCGGCGGGGGCTGCGCCTTGGATGCAGGAAGGGGGATGATCTGCGTCACACCGGCACCAAGCCAGTTTCAGACCTCAGCAGCATTGAGCAGGCTCAAACTCAGCCTTGTTCTCGCTGCAGCGCCATGCGCACCAAGTCAGAAAGCGTCCTGGCGCCCATTTTCTCCATGACGTTAGCGCGATAGATTTCCACGGTGCGCGGACTGATGCCGAGCTTCAGGCCCGCGCTCTTATTGGAATCCCCGGCAACGATAGCGTCGAACACGTCCCGCTCGCGCGGCGAAAGCTGGGTGAAGCGCTCCTGGATCTGTGCGCGGCGCGCCTCGCGCTCGGCCCCGTCCTCGTCACGCGCCAGGGCGGTGCGCACGGCGGAGAGCAGCGCCTCATCGTCAAACGGCTTCTCGATGAAATCCATCACGCCGGCCTTCATCGCCTCCACCGCGAGCGCCACATCCGCGTGCCCGGTGAGCACGATCACTGGCCGCATAAGGCCACGCTTTTTCAGCTCTTGAACAAGGTCGAGCCCGCTCATGCCCGGCATGCGGATATCGGTGAGGATGCAGCCGGAGGCCGCAGCGTCTGCGTGGTCCAGAAACTCGATCGCGCTCGCATAGGTGCGCACGCCGATGTCGGCGAAGCCGAGCAAGAAGCTCAGTGAGTCACGCACGGCGGCATCGTCATCGACCACATGCACCGTGCGTTCATTGGGAGGTGCGCTCACGAGACACTCTCCTCATCCGGCGCCAGCCGTACGGTGAAGCGAAAAATGGCGCCGCCCCCCGGATTGGGTTCGGTCCAAATGCGACCGCCATGGGCTTCGACAATGGTGCGGGAGATCGAGAGACCGATGCCCATGCCCTGCGCCTTTGTGGTGACGAACGGCTGAAATAAGCGCGCGGCGGCCGCCTCGTCTATCCCCGGCCCCGTATCGGCGACACTGACGATGGCCAAGTCGCCATCGACGCGCGTGCTGACGCTCAACACGCGGCGTAGTTGATCTTCCATCGCATCAATGGCGTTGCGCACCAGATTGACGATGACTTGCTGGATCTGGATGCGGTCCACCAGCACCCTGTCAAGGTGACCGTCAAGATCATAGCGTACTTCGATGCCACTTTCCTTGGCGCCGACGAGCGCCAGACCGCAGGCTTCGTGCACCAGCTTTGCCAAGCTCTCGACGCTACGCTCACTTTCGCCGCGGGCTAGGAAGTCGCGCAGCCTGCGGATGATGTCGCCCGCGCGCAGCGCCTGCTGCGCCGCTTTCTCCACCGCTTCGAGGATGCGCGGATCGCGGCTACCTTCGCGCTCCATCATGCGCCGCGCGCCATTCAGATAATTGGCGATGGCGCTGAGCGGCTGGTTAAGTTCGTGCGCGAGCGCCGACGCCATCTCACCCATGGCGCTCAGCCGCGAAATGTGCACCACCTCAGCCTGCAATTCCTCAAGGCGCGCTTCCCGTTCCTGTCGGTCCGTCAGGTCGCGAACGAACCCCGTGAAGAAGCGGCCATGAACAGATTTCACTTCGCTGACGGCCAACTCCATCGGAAATGTCGAGCCGTCCCTGCGTTGACCGACGACGATGCGGCCGATGCCGATGATCCGTCGCTCGCCGGTTTCGAGATAACGTTCCAGGTACTTGTCGTGCCGAGAGCGGAACGGTTCGGGCATGAGCGAGCTGACGTTGCGGCCGATGATTTCATCGGGTGACCAGTGGAACATTCGCTCCGCCGAGGCGCCGTAGGATTGCACGATGCCCCGATCGTCGATCACGATCATGGCTTCCGGCGCGGTATCGAAAATCGAGCGCAGATGCGCTTCGCGCTCCGCCAGCGCACTCGTCGCCGCCACCCCTCGCCGCCTCTCCTCTTGCAGCCACGCGCCGACGAAAGCCGCAACAAGACCGATGCCGCAGAAGATGAACGGCGCGGCCCCCAACTCTCCGGATGGCTCCAGAACCAAGCCGCCCATGGCTCCGAGCGCCGTCGCGAGAAGCCCCGGGCCAGGCCCGGCCAGGAGGCTGGCGCCCACCACAACGGCAGCGAAGATCATGAATGGCGGCGTATTGGGCCACAGCTCGCGCGCGATATAGGCGATCAGGAACGCGCCCGCCGAGGCGCCCGCCACGAGTCCATATACCCGTAGCGCCTTGGAGCGGAGCGCCTCTGGGCGAGCATCCAACGCCATCAGCGCTGGGCTCCAGATTTGAGCTGGATCATGGCGCGAGCCCGTCCTTCGTGATTATTCTCAAACATCAGAATAGAAGCGCGTGCAACGCGCCACAGACGCACCATCGCGACCTGTCTAACAGCATAGGCCAATGGGCTTAGGGGTTTTCCCTTAAGCGATCACCCCGAATTTCCCTTCCCGCCGGCTTGCATGAACCTCTGCCCACACGACGGGAGTGGACATCATGCAGAGCGTCACCGCAGCCCAGAGCAAATGCCCCAGCATCGGCCTCGCTGACAGCATTACGTTCGGCCCGGACTTCTCAGTCCGCGGCGTGCGCATGCATTTCGACCGCAACGAGGAAATCTTCGGGGAAGATGAAGCCGCGGAGTACGTTTATTGCGTCGTCTCGGGCGGGGTGCGCACCATGCGCTTCACCTCGGAGGGCCGGCGCCAAATCCTCGGCTTCCATCTCCCGGGTGACATTTTCGGGCTCGAATGCGGCGATCGCCACACGCTCTCGGCCGAGGCGCTTGCCGCCACGGAAGTAGTGATGGTGCGCCGCGCTTGCCTCGACAAAGCTCTGAGTGAAGGCGCCAGCGCCGCTCGGGCAGTGCTTGGACTCACCGCCAGACAGCTGGATGAGGCGCGTGGGCACGCGCTGCTGCTCGGCCGGAAGGGCGCGGGGGAGCGCGTCGCCGCGTTCCTGCTGCGAATGGCCGACCGCGTTGCCTCCAACCGCGAACTCGATCTACCGATGTCGCGCTCGGACATCGCCGATTATCTCGGCCTGACGATCGAAAGCGTTTCTCGGGCGTTCTCAGAGTTCGAGCGTCAGTGCGCGATCGGGCTGCCGAGTTCGCGCCATGTCGTGATGCGGGATCGTTCGGCGCTGATGCACTGCGAAGCAGCCTAAACCCCCATTATATGAACGAGACGAGAAGCCGGCGCCAACGGGTCGCCGGCTTCTTCGCGTCAGTCCTCATCGTCGATCAGGATGCGGTGCGCCGCGCCTTGCAGATCCTCATACTGCCCGGAACGTAGGCTCCAGAGGAAGGCGACGAGACCGATCGCGCCCATCAGAATCGCGGCTGGCGCGAGGAAGATGAGTATGTTCATGCCTGCCCGCCTCCCTGCATGCGCAGTGCGTTCGCTGTCACGATCAACGATGAACCCGACATCGCCACCGCCGCGATCAGCGGCGTGACAAAACCGGCCGCCGCGAGGGGCGCTGCAACCACATTGTAGAGCGCTGAGAAGCCAAGATTTTCCAGAGCGCGTGCACGAGCGCGCTTGGCGACGTCGATGGCCTCCACCAGCGCCATGAGCCGATCGCCTTGCAAGACGATGTCGGCTGCGGCTTGGCTCGCTTCCACGGCCGCGCCCGGCGAGGCAGAGGCGTGTGCGGCAGCGAGCGCCGCGGCATCGTTCAAGCCATCGCCGACCATGAGCGGCTTGCGCCCTTGCGCGCGCAGCTCCTGGATGCGCGCGGTCTTCTCCGTGGGCAGCACGCCCGCGCGCCAGTCTTCGATGCCGGCGGCGGCGGCGGCTTGGCCGACCGCGCTGGGTCGATCGCCCGAAAGCATCTCGACATTGAGCCCGCGCGCCTTCAACGCGGCGACCGCGGCGGCGGCATCGGGGCGAAGCGCATCAGCGAACACGAAGCGCACGGGCGCCTTCCCCTCACGCGCAAACCAAAGCTCTGGTGCGCCGTCCGCTGCTTCGAGCGCCCCAGGGGCCGCGAAGGTGCGCTTGCCGAGGCGCGCCGGCAAACGATCGATGACGCCTTCGACGCCCTCGCCTGGCCGTTCGACAGCGTCTGCCGCAGCAGCGCCCGGCCCCGCCGCCTCGACAAGCGCACGCGAGAGCGGGTGGCGCGAGACACGGGCAAGCGCCGCCGCCGCCCTCAGCATTTCGTCTGAGGGTTGGGAAACGAGGCGCGGCTTGCCGAGCGTCAAGGTCCCGGTCTTGTCGAAGACGACCGTGTCCACCGCAGCGAGCCGCTCCAACGCATCGCCAGAGCGCACCAGCACGCCACGCTTGAACAGCCGGCCGGTGGCGACCACCTGCACCGCCGGCACTGCAAGGCCCAGCGCGCATGGACATGTAATGATGAGCAGCGCAACGGCATTCGTCAGCGCCACGCGCACGTCGGCTTCGCCGCCCAAGATCATCGGCACGATCATCCAACCCAGAAACGTCAGCGCCGCTGCCGAGTGCACCAGCGGCACGTAGAGGGCGGCGGCCTTGTCAGCCAGGCGTACGAACTTGCCGCGCCCCTGCTCGCCGATCTCGATCAGACGCGCCAGCTCCGCCACGGCGGAATCTTCCGCCCTGGCGACAGCGCGCAGGGTGATCTGGCGTCCGACATTGATCGCACCGGCGAGGACGCGGTCGCCCGGACGTACCGCAACCGGCAATGTCTCACCGGTCAACATAGAGAAATCGAAATCGGAAACGCCGGTCTCGACGACGCCGTCGCATGCAGCGCGCTCGCCTGCCGCGAGCAGCAGGCGGTCGCCCACGGCGATCTCGCGCGCGGAGATGGTGTCGATGGTCTCGTTCGCCCCGATGCGCCGCGCCGCCACCGCCTGCATCGCCAGGATCTCACGCGCCGCCGTGCGGGCCCGCTCGCGCAGCCTGTGATCGAGATAGCGCCCGATCAGCAGGAAGAAGAGCAGCATGGTGATGCCGTCGAAATAGGTATGCTCGCCGCCTTGCAGCGTTTCGGCGATGCTCATGGCGAAGGTCAGCACCACAGCCAGCGAGATCGGTACGTCCATGTTGGCGCGCCAGGCCCGGAGCGCGCGCCAGGCCGAGCGGAAGAAGGGCTGCGCCGCATAGAGCCCGGTCGGGATCGCCACCAGCGCCGAAAACCAGTGCATCAGCGTGCGCGTTTCGGCGGTCATGTCGTCGCCGAACCAGACCGGCGTCGTGAACATCATGATGTTCATGGCGCCGAAGCCGGCGACGGCGAGGCAACGCAACAGGAAACGGCCTTCCGCGTCGGTCTTTTCTTGCGCCACTTCGGGGTCGAACGGCGAAGCGCGGTAGCCGAGACGTGTCAGGGCTTCAGTCAGTGCTTCGGGCGCGAGCGCGCCGGGCGTCCAGGCGACGCGCAGACGGCGCGTCGATAGATTGAGCCGCGCATCGGAGACGCCTGGCGTCGCCAGCAGCGCGCCTTCGATCTTCTTGATGCAACCGGCGCAGCTCGCGCCCTCCACCATCAGCTCAAGCGTATCGTTGCCGCGCGCATCGGCGCGCACGAAGGCGCTGATATTTGCGTGCGACGCCTCGGGCTCAGCGGGCGCTGCGAGGCCTGACGGGCAGCCGGCGGAGCTTAGGGTGTCGAGGGCCATGTCAGCTCCGCCTCAAAGTCGAGTGCGCTTTGCTCGCCGCGCTCGGCGTGTGCGCGCAGCAGCCAGCGGCCGGCATGCAGGCCTTCAAGCTGGGCGACGTAAACCCCGCCGCCTCGAGGCCTGAACGTGAGCGCATAATCGCGGCGCGCATCGGTGGGCCAGCGTAACTCGCCGGAGATGGCCGCGTGCTCGATCGGCACGCCATCGGCGTCGGCCAGACTCACGCGAAGCTCCGTGCCGCCTGCTCGCTCGGCCAGCGCCGCGTGCGCATTCCAACCCTGCAGCGCCTGCGCGCGGCGTTCGGCCAGCGTGTCATTGTAGCTGAGCCCCTGCAGATAGGAGCGGCGTACGTCTTCGCCAGGGAACGACTGCACTGCCGCCGTGATGAAGGCGGCGTTGACGCCAATCACCGTGCCAAAGAACAGCAACATCATAGCAAGCACGTGCAGACCGCGGATCTGGAAGCCCGGTTTTGCGCTCATCGCTGTGCTCCCGCGAAGAAGGCCGAGTCGCTGCTGGCGCGCGCGCCAGTTTCAGCGTCGATGATGTGGAATTCGATCGGATGCGAGCCCGGGGCAGTTCCCGCGGGCACGGCGACGTGCACCCGGAGGTTGGCGACGGCGTCCGCCGTCGCATCGGCAACGATCTCGCCGTTCTCGTCCACAGAGTGGCCGTTGGCGACGAAATGCACGCCTTCCAGCCCTTCAACCTGGATGCGCAAGCGGCGCGCGTCGGGCGCCATGTTGATGAGCTTCAGTGCATAATCGTTACGGATCGAACCATCCGCGAGGCGCACGAATGGCGGACTGCGATCGCGGATGACATTGAGATCGAGAGTCGAGCGCGTCGCCAGCGCGACCGTCATGATCGCGCCGACGACGAGCATCAGCACGCCGTAAAGAACGGTGCGCGGGCGGATGAGATGCAACTTTGCCGACTCACCGCGTTGACGCTTCTCGACATTGACGCGCGTATCGTAGGCGATGAGCCCGGTTGGGCGGCCCACCTTGGTCATGATATCGTCGCAGGCGTCGATGCAGAGCGCGCAATTGATGCACTCGAGCTGATCGCCGTCGCGGATGTCGATGCCTTGTGGGCAGACGGCGACGCACTGGCGGCAATCGATGCAGTCGCCGCGTCCATCCCAGCTCTGGCCTTTCTTATGCGGGCCGCGCGGCTCGCCGCGGTCGAAGCGGTAGGTGACGCTGAGCGCGTGCTGGTCGGTCATGGCCGCCTGAATGCGCGGCCACGGACACATATAAGTGCAGACCTGTTCCCGCATGGTGCCGGCGAGGGCGTAGGTGGTGAAGGTCAGAAGCCCGACCGAGATGTAAGCGGTGATTGCTGCTTCGCCGGCCCAGAGTTCACGCCAGAGCGTCGGCGCATCGGCGAAATAGAACACCCACGCACCGCCCGTGGCGACGGCGATCAGGATCCAGAGCGCGTGCTTGGCGATTTTCTTGCGCGTCTTGTCAAGCGACAGCGGCGCCTTGGCCAGCCGCATGCGTTCGTTGCGGTCGCCTTCGATCCAGCGTTCGACATAGATGTAGAGATCGGTCCAGACCGTCTGCGGGCAGGCGTAGCCGCACCAGACGCGGCCGAACAAGGCTGAGGACAGGAAGATACCGAACGCGCCCAAAACCAGCAGGCCGACGATGTAATAGACTTCCTGCGGCCACAGCTCGATGAAGAAGAAATAGAAGCGGGCGTTCTCGAAATCGATCAGCACTGCTTGGTCGGGCCGGCCAACACCGCGGTCCCAGCGCAGCCACGGCGTGATGTAATAGATCGCCAGGAGGACGACCATCGCCGCCCATTTGACGTTGCGAAAGAAGCCGTGCGCGAGCTTGGGATAAATCTGCTCGCGCTTCTTGTAGAGCCCGCGCGCCTGCTTGGAGTTCACGGCATGAGCGTCGACGCTATGATCGTCGACGCCCACCCGATTATCGATGAGTGTGATCTTGCCCACGCCTAGCGCGTAGCATCCCCTACGCCGGCGCCGTCTTGATTCTGATCAAGCGCAGGCGCGCCCGGGGCTGCGACAGGCTGAGGCGCCGCGGGCGCATCGGCCTCGCCGCCGCCCATTTGGTGGACGTAGAAGGCTAGCGCACGAAGCGTGCCGGCGTCGAAACGGCGCTCCCAGGCCGGCATGACGCCAGCGCGGCCAAGCTCGATCTGACGTCGAATCTCCTCACGCGAGCCGCCGTAGAGCCAGACGTCGTCCTGGAGGCTCGGCGCGCCCGTCGTGCGGTCACCGGCGCCGGTGGCGCCATGGCAAGTCGCACATTGCGCTTCATAGACCACGGCGCCGCGCGCTGCGGCCTGCGCATCGGGCTGAAGCCGCGTCCGTGCGCTTGAGATGGAGATGACGTGCTCGGTGACATCGGCGATCTGCGCGGCCGTTATGAGACGGTCGCGGCCGAACGCGGGCATTAGCGACATTCGCGTTTGATCGTGGCCGGCGCGGATGCCGACGCGGAGCGTGTGCTCAATGTCGGCCATCGTGCCGCCCCAGATCCAGACATCGTCCGCCAGCACGGGATAACCGGGCGCGCCGGCGCCGCCGGCGCCATGGCAGGTGGCGCAATTGTCGCCGAATACGGATTCGCCGGCCGCGCGCGCGAATTCCTGCAGCTCAGGGTCGCGCGCCAGCTGCTCGACGCTCACGTTGGCGAGCCGCTCGAACATCGGCGCGCGCGAGGTTTGCAACATCTCGACTTCAGCCGCGACGTTACGCCGGTCGGAATGGTTCAGAAGACCCTTGGTGTAGCCATTGACCATCGGCCAAGCCGGCATCAGCACCCAATAGATCACGGAAGCAACGATACAGCCGTAAAACACGTAGAGCCACCAGCGCGGCAATGGCGTGTCCAGCTCCTTGATGCCGTCCCATTCATGGCCGGTGGTGTCGGTCCCGCTGACCTCGTCACGCTCAATCTTGTCGGCCATCGTCGTCCTCTTTGGCGAGCGGAGCTGCTGCGGCGCGCTTGAACTTGTCGCGGTTGCCCGGCCAGAGCGCGTAAACCACGACGCCGGCGAACAAGATCACGAGAAGGCCAAGGCCCCAGGTCTGTGCGATTTGCGTGGCGTCGGCATAGCTCATGACGTCACCGCTGGTTGATCGGCGCATCGGCTTCGTAGGTCGAGAAATCGACCCCTGTGCCGAGCATCTGCAGATAGGCGATCAGCGCATCCATCTCCGTCACGCGATTGGGCTGACCATCGAAATCGCGGATGGCGACACCGGGATAGCGCTGCTCGAAATCGTAGGCGCTGGAGCCCAGTGGCTCCGCCTGCGCGCGCGCGTCGGCATTTGCGTTTGCAATCTGCTCGTCGGTGTAGGGCACGCTGAGTGCACGGTTAGCGCGCAAGTGCTGCTGCATGTTCCCGGTGTTGAGATCGCGCTGCTCGAGAAACGCGTAAGGGGGCATCACCGATTCCGGCACCACCGACCGCGGATCGACCATATGAGCGCGGTGCCACTCGTCCGAATAACGCTCGCCGACGCGCGCGAGATCTGGCCCCGTACGCTTAGAGCCCCACTGGAACGGGTGATCGTACATGCTTTCGGCGGCAAGCGAGTAATGGCCGTAGCGTTCCACCTCGTCGCGCAGGGGGCGCACCATTTGCGAGTGGCAGGTGTAGCAGCCCTCGCGAATGTAGACTTCGCGGCCCGCCAGTTCGAGCGGCGTATATGGCCGCACGCCTTCGACGCGCTCGATGGTCGAAGAGATGAAGAAGAGCGGTGCGATCTGCACCAGGCCGCCGATCGAGACCACCACGAGGATGCCGATCAGCAGAATCAGCGAGTGGCGCTCGAACCAGCTGTGAAACTTCCACATGCGCGCCCCCTATTCCGCAGCCACGGCGGCGGCGGTCCGCGGCGCATCAGCCACGCGCTCGTGCGCCGGTTCGGTGGACGTGGCGGTGCGCCACAAATTGTAGGCCATGAGGATCGCCCCCAGGAGGTAGAGTACGCCGCCCATGGCGCGGATGATGTAATAGGGGTGCATGGCTTCGACGCTCTCGACGAACGAGTATTCGAGGAAGCCGAAATCGTTATAGGCGCGCCACATGAGGCCCTGCATGACGCCCGCGACCCACATCGAGGTGATGTAAAGAACGATGCCAATCGTCGCGAGCCAGAAGTGCCAGTCGACCAGCGCGATCGAGTGCAGCTCCCTCTTCTTCCACAGCCACGGCACCAGGCAGTAGAGCGCGCCGAAGCTGACAAAGCCGACCCAGCCCAGTGCGCCCGAGTGCACGTGGCCAATGGTCCAATCCGTGTAGTGCGAGAGCGAGTTGACGGCGCGGATGCTCATCACCGGGCCTTCGAACGTCGACATGCCGTAGAACGCGACCGAGACCACCAGCATACGCAGCACCGGATCGGTGCGCAGCTTGTCCCAGGCGCCCGAGAGCGTCATCAGGCCGTTGATCATGCCGCCCCAGCTCGGCATCCACAGCATGATTGAGAACGTCGCGCCCAGCGTCTGCGCCCATTGCGGCAGCGCCGTGTAGTGCAGATGGTGCGGGCCGGCCCAGATATAGATGAAGATCAGCGACCAGAAGTGGATGATGGAAAGCCGATAGGAATAGACTGGCCGCTCCGCCCGCTTCGGGATGAAGTAGTACATGATGCCGAGGAAGCTCGTGGTTAGGAAGAAGCCCACGGCGTTGTGGCCATACCACCATTGCGTCAGCGCGTCCTGCACGCCCGAGAACAGCGAATAGCTGAAAGAGCTGCCGAACGAGACCGGGATCGCCAGATTGTTGACGATGTGCAGCAACGCGATCGTCACGATGAACGAGAGATAAAACCAGTTGGCGACGTAGATGTGCTTCTCTTGCCGCTTCCAGATCGTGCCGAGGAAGACGAGCAGATACGCGACCCAGACGATCGTCAGCCAGATATCCGTGTACCACGGCGGCTCGGCATACTCGCGGCTCTGGGTGATGCCCATGAGATAGCCGGTGCCGGCAAGTACGATGAAGAGCTGATAGCCCCAAAACACGAACCACGGCCAAAGCCCGCCGGCGAGACGCGCGCGACAGGTGCGCTGGACGACATAGAAGGAGGTCGCGATCAGGACGTTGCCGCCGAAGGCGAAGATGACGGCGGAGGTATGCAGGGGCCGCAACCGGCCGAAATTGGTCCAGCCCAGCTCCGGGAAATAGAAGAGGTTCGGGAACGAGAGCTGCAGGGCAATAATGACGCCGACCAAGAGCCCAGCCAGGCCCCAGAACATCGAGGCGACGACGCCAGCTTTGATGACGCCGTTCTCGTAGCGCGAAGGGGTTTCCTGCTTCGGCCCCTTGCCCATCTCGTGCGTGAGACCGGCGATGCCCAGCAAAAAAGCCCCGAGCATGGTCCACATCTGGATGGCAAACGGGCCATCCATGGCGCGAGCGGCACCAAACAGCGCCAGAAAACTGCAGATCACCAGGATTAACAGGATCCCGGTCGCGTCTTCCCGAAATCCGCCCGTCCGACTCATGCAACGTCCCCCGCGCATAGCGCTTATGACCGCGGAGCCGGTACCAGCGCCCGCGGCTTCGAGACTTGAGCAAGATCAAATCGTACGGCGTCTGGTGCGTGCATGAAGGTCGCACCTGGGAGGCTTCATGACGCCGCGCACACGCCTGCTCGCCCTCGCTTGCTTCGCCGCGGCGGCCGCCTGGCCTCCTATGGTTGGCTGGATGACCTGGGCGATGCAAACACCGCTTGAGCGCGCGCTAGTCAACGCATGGTGTGGCGCACCGGCGCATGCCAGCTACGGGCTCTTCGGCCATTGCGCCGCTTGCTGGGCCGGTTCGCTGACCTTCATTGTCGCAGGTTTGCTCCTCGCTGCGCCTTTGCGCCTCGCGACATCAAGATCGACGCCAAGATAACAATCAGGCGCCGAGATACCCGAACAAATAAGCCGCGACTTTGCGGATCTGGATTTCTTCGGCGCCTTCGGTGATCCGATAACGGCGGTGGTGGCGGTAGATGTGCTCGAACGGCTTGTGGCGCGAATAGCCGAGGCCGCCGTGCACTTGCATGGCGCGGTCGGCGGCTTCGCAGCACAGCCGGTTCGCCCAATAATTGCACATCGAGACTTTGTCGGAGAGCTGGCGCTCGATTTCCCTGTGCGGCATGCGATCCATCTGCCACGCGGTCTTGCGGATGAGGAGGCGCAGCATTTCCGCTTGCGTCGCCAGCTCCACCAGCGGCCACTGGATCGCCTGGTTCTCCGAAAGCGGCTTGCCGAACGGCTTGCGTTCGCGCGCGTATTTCACACTCTCATTGATGCAATAGACCGCAGCGCCCAGCGAGGACGCCGCTTGGCGGATGCGGTTCTGGTGCAGAAAGCTTTGACCGAGCTTCAAGCCTTTGCCGATCTCGCCCCAGTAGGAATTCTCCGGCACCCAGACATCGGTGAGCGAAAGCCGCGGGTGATCCGTCGGCATGTTGAAGGTCCAGAGGTATTCCTCGATCTTGAGGCCGGGCGCGTCGGCCGGAACGATGAACGTGGTGATACCGCGCGCATCGCCATCCGCGCCGCTGGTGCGGGCGAAGACGATAACGTGCGTGGCGACATGCATGCCGGTCGTCCACATCTTGGCGCCGTTGATAAGCCAGCCCGGCTGGCCGTTCTTCTCGTGCGGAACGGCGCGGGTTTCCATGAAGGTGGCGTCTGAGCCATGGTTCGGCTCGGTGAGGCCGAACGCGGTGATCATGGTTTGATCGAGCAGCTTCTGCCCGTCGCGCGCGTACTGCTCGGGCGTGGCGAAGGTCTTGAACATCACCACGAACGGATTGTTGCTGACGATCGAGTGTTCGTTCTGCAGATCGTTGTGAAGCCCGAGCCCCTTGGCGGCGAGATGCTCGCGGATGATTGCGAGCCAGAGCTGCGAACCTTCCCGGCCGCCGAGCTCCTTCGGCCAGACGAAGCGCAAATGGCCAGCGGCGTCGGCGCGGCGGCGAGCTTCGGCGAGAAGATCCTCCCATTCCTTCTTCGGGATGCCGCCGCGCTCCCAATCTGTGCGCTCATACTCGCGGCGATGGTCGAAGTACTTGATGTTGTCGCCTTGGTTTTCCAGCGGCTTGATTTCGCGCTCAATGAAGTCATCAAGCTCGGCGAGGTAGGCGACGAGATCGGCGGGGAGATCGAAGTCCATGCTTAGTCCTTACTTGTGAGCGCGCGTTTATAGGCGGCGTAGCTGGGCTGATCGATTGCGAGCTTCTCCATCGTTGTCGCGCGCAGGTGTGCGGCGACGTCGCGCGAGGCGAGCGTCAAGGAGCCGTCGCGGAGGCGCGCGGCTAGACTGCGGTTGAGCGCGAGGAGATCGCCGGGTTCGCCGAGCAGCGCTTCGAGCCGTTCTTGTTCGGCTGCATCACTGACGGGGGCTAACTTGAGTTCGCGATGGACCAGCTGCAGCGCGGCGATGATGACGCGTTGTTCGAACTTGCCGCGCTCGGGCGTGGTTGGCTCTGCGTTCGCCAGCTGAGTGATGACGAGATCGAGGATGGCCGCGGGCGTAGGCAGATCCTGCATCTCAACGGCCCTCCAGCAGGTTGAGCAGATCGAGTTCGGTTTCGGAGGCGCGGCGGGCGATCATGGCACGTTCGGCGCCGCTGGCGACGCCATCGCGCAGCGCGACGCCGGACATGGTGCAGATGATTCCCCAGCGCAGCGTGCCGAGCACTTCCCAGAAATGCGCGCGCCTACAATCCACCTGCATACCGCTCGCGGCTTCGTAAGCCGCGTAGAGCTCTTCGCGCGTTCCGAAGCCGCCGACCGGTCTATCGATCGCGCCGAAGCGCCAGGAATTGACGCAGATCCAGCCAAGGTCCTCCAGCGGATCGCCGGCGTGCGCCAGCTCCCAATCGAGCACAGCGCTGACTCCATCCGCGCCGACGAGCAGATTGCCGGTGCGGAAGTCGCCGTGCACGACAGCGGCGGGCGCCGGCGGCGGCGTGTTCTGCTTCAACCAGCGCAAGGCGAGTTCGAACACGGGGCGCGGCCAGTCTTCGGCGCGGTGCTGGCGCTCCAGCGCTTCGATAATGTCGCCCGCCTGCTGCACCGGCAGCGCGGCTGGGCGCGGCAGGGCATGAATGCGTGCGAGGATCTCGCCGCACTGGCGCGCCAGTTGCGGGCGTACGCTGGCGAAGGCCGCATCGCGGACGATGCGCTGGCCGAGCGCTTCGCCGTCGATGTGCTGCATGAAGAAGCCTTCGCCCAGTTCGTCTTTCGGGCGGAGCACATGCAGCACGCGCGGCGACGGCACGCCGGCCGCATGCGCGGCGGCGATCAGGTCGGCTTCGAGCGCGATCGGTATGGCGAGATCGGAGCGGCCGCGTTCGGTCGGCGCGCGGCGCAGCACGACGCGCACCTCATCGCCGGCCGTGGTTTGCACGAGCATCGACCACAGATCCTGGCTTGCGCCGCCGGAGAGCGGTTGCACGTGCGTGATCCGCGCGCCGCCGGGCGCGAGCTTCGGCGCGAGTTTCGCCAGAAGGTCCAGGCTGGGCGCCGAAGCGGTCATAAGGCCCCTGTTGAATGTCATAGGCGCCAACGGCCGGTAGGCGCGCCGTAGTTTTGCGTTATCTTTGCCTTGGCACAATTGCCGAAGATGACGCGAGCGCGAATGCAGAAGATCGAGACCTATCTCGGCTGGAAGGTGGATTTCGAGAACCCGCCCGGCGCGCCGGCGTTTTGTGCGCCGGACTCGGTGGCCTGGCGCGTGTTCAAGAACCCTATCGCGCTGGGCGTCGGCGGCGTCGCCGCGGTGCTGCTGGAGTTCGCCGATGCGCGCATCCGCTCGGGGGTGTGGGACCACTCGACATACAAGCAGGACCCCATCGGCCGCTCGCAGCGCACCGGCATGGCGGCGATGGTGGGCGTCTATGGGCCGAAGCAAGCGGCGCGGCGCGTCATCCAAGGCGTCACAAACATGCACGCGCGCGTTGCCGGCGCGACGCCGGCCGGGGAAACTTACAAGGCGCTCGATGTCGAACTGCTGGATTGGGTAAGCGCGACGGCGGGCTGGGGTTTTCTGACTGCGTATGACCGCTTCGTCGCCAAGCTCACCGAGGCGGAGAAACGGCGCTACTACGCCGACCACGAGCCGGTGGCGCGGCTCTATGGCGTGGAGGCGCCGCTGAAGTCGGACGCCGATTTTGACGCGATGCTCGCCAACCTCTTGCCGCGCTTTGAGCCGCATCCGATCGTGACGGAATTCCTGGACATCTTTCAGAACAGCACGGGCGCGATCGGCGTGCCGAAGCGCGTGCGGCGCACGATCGCGCGCGGCGCGGTGGCGATTTTGCCGCCTTCGGTGCGCGAGCGGCTTCAGCTTGGCGCGGCATACGATCTTTCGCCGCTGGGCGAACAGCTGCTGCGTGGCATGGGGGCATTGGCCGACCGGATTCCAATCCCGAGCGCGCCGCCAGCGCAGGCGTGCCGGCGGCTCGGGCTGCCGAGCGATTTTCTCTATCGCAGCCGCGCCACGCAGGCGCGCATCCTTGCCGGCTGGACGCCGCCCCAGGATGCAAGCGCGGTCGCCGCCGAATAGGAGCGAAATTCGCGAACTGCGGGCAGCTTCGCAGTTCTGCGCGACAACTCCTATCAGTTCCAACAGCTTGCCGGTTGAGCCCCCCTCCCGGAGCATCCTCATATAATGCGGCGCCGGTCCGTCCCGAGCAGCCGCGGGAGTGGGAGGAGATTATGGACCGCACGCTTATTTTGCGCGCGCTGCTGTGCGCCAGCACCTCGGCGTTCGCTTTTGCTGCAACACCCGAAGCCGCCGCGCAAGAAGGCCCGAGCGTCGCTGAACACGAAATTGTCGTGACCGCGCAGCGGCGCGAAGAGACCGCCAACAGCGTCGGCATGGGCATTCAGGCCTTCACCGGCGAACAGCTCGATCAGCTGCACGTTACGGATGTGCGCGACCTGAGCGCGGTCGCGCCGAGCTTCTCGGTGCAGCAGAGCTATCAGGGCGTGCCGATCTACACGCTACGTGGCATCGGCTTCAACACCATCAACCTTTCAGCGACCTCCACCGTCGGCTCCTATGTCGATGAAGTCGCCTACCCGTTCCCGTTCATGATGACGGGGCCGATCTTCGACATTCAGCGCGTTGAAGTGCTGAAGGGGCCGCAAGGCACGCTCTACGGGCGCAACACCACGGCGGGTCTCGTCGACTTCATCACCAACCGGCCGACGGATGAGATCGAAGCCTCGATCACCGGCGAATGGGGCAATTACCAGACGCACAATCTGGAAGGCTATTTCAGCGCGCCGTTCAGCGACAGGTTCCGCTTCCGCGTCGCCTTCCGCTCTGAAGACAGCGACGAGGGCTGGCAGCAGAGCAACACGCGCGACGAAACCCAGGGCGAAGTGCACCGCATCGGCGCGCGGGCGCGCTTTGAATGGGATGTGGCCGACAATTTCACCGCTGACTTGACGCTGTCGGGCTGGGAAAACCGCTCCGACACTATCGTCGGCCAAGGCATCGGCTTCACGCCGGCGACCGACCCGTTGGTGAACCCATTCAACACGCCGGGCCTTGCCGCCTATATCGCCGCCAATGCGCCGACGGATGCGAGCCAAGCCGACTGGGCGCCGGAATCCATACGCGGCGTCGATATGGGCATCGGCCCAGGCCTGCCGGGCGATCTTGCCGAAGACAACATCTTCTACGCCGGCGCACTGCGGCTCACCTACGATCTCAACAACGATATGCGGCTGGTTTCGCTGACGGGCTACAATCACCTTGAGCGCGATGCGTTGTTCGATTGGGGCGGCGCGCCTTTCGAAATCCTCCTGCAGCAGGCGGACGGCGAGATCGAGTCGTTCTCGCAGGAGATCAGACTTGAAGGCGAGACCGAGCGCGTGCGCTGGCTAGTCGGCGGTTATTACGGCACGGACGAAATCCAGGACAATAACCGCACGCTGCTGGGACAAAACTCCAACGTCACCGCGATCCGGACGCTAGGAACTGTCACGCTGCTGGGTAACGATCCGATCGTCTTCCGACTCTCGGGTGGGACGATCCTCACGCCCTACAACGCCAACTACGTACCGGGCGCGTATAACTTGCTGGACATGTCGCAAGCCTTTCGCACCTACCAGGATCGGGCGGCGATGGAGTACGACACCGCGAGCATCTTCGCGAATGCGGAATGGTCGTTGACAGATTCGCTCTCGCTGACGACGGCGGTTCGTTACACCGAAGACGAGCACAGCTATCAAGGCTGCTCGGCCGATTTTAACGGCTCGATGCTGCCGAACGTCAATGTCGTAAACCGCTATCTCTATTACTTCATCTATGGCGGCGCCTACGGCTATCCGAACTTCCCGGCGCCCACGAGCAATGCAGACTTCCCTGCGCCGATCTCTGCGAACGAATGCAACACGTTCAACCCCGAAACGGGTGAGTTCGGCGAAGTTCGCCATACGCTGGAGGAAAACAACACTTCGTGGCGCGTCGGCCTCGATTGGCAGGCGACGCCGTCAACGCTGCTCTATGCCTCGGTCTCGCAAGGCTACAAAGCGGGCGTCACGCCGGTGAACGCGGCGAGCACGTCGATCCAGCAGGCGCCGGCGAACCAGGAATCGCTGCTCGCGTACGAAGTCGGCGCCAAGCTCGGCCTGTTCGACCGCGCCGCGCAGTTCAATGTCTCGGCGTTCTACTACGATTACCAGGACAAGCAGATCAGCACCTACTTCTCCGATCCGATCTACACCGCGCTGGCGCGGCTGCAGAACGTGCCGGAAGCTGAGGCGTATGGCGTTGACATGGACCTGACTTGGCGCGCCACCGACAACCTGACGCTGATCGGCTCGGCGACGTATCTCGATACGGCCGTGATCAATTACAGCGGCACCGGTCCCGATGGCTTGCCGCGCCTCTATGACGACGTGCCGTTCCCGTACGCGGCAGAATGGCAGACTGCGGCGACAATCGTTTACGACCGGGAGATCGGCGCCAATCTCGGCTTCCAGGCCGCGCTCAATGCGCGCTGGCAGGGGGATACGGCGGCGGACCTCGGCGATCAGGAGACGTTCGAGATCGACTCCTACAGCCTCGTCAACGCCAGCTTCGGCGTGCACGCGCTGGACGATCGCTGGGCGCTCCAGTTCTGGGGCCGCAACATCACCGATACGTATTACTGGACCTCGGTGGCCTCGAACGCGAACGTCGTCGTCCGCTTTCCGGGCCAGGCGCCGACCTACGGCGTCTCACTCACCCTGAACTACTGAGCCCGACGCTCCTCCCAGAGCAGCTGCTCATCTCGCCGCCGTTCCCCCAAGGACGGCGGCGTTCTTTTCTGGCGTTGGAGTAAGCTCAAAGACCGAGAACGAGACGCGCCATGATGTTGCGCTGTATCTCGTTGGAGCCGCCATAGATCGAAGCGGCGCGGCTATTGAAATAGCGCGCGGCTGCATCGCGGCTGTGCGGCGTGCCGATCTCCGGCTCGTTGGCGCCGTGACCGTTTGCGTGCTGGCGCCCGGCGGGCGCGTAATGTGCGGCGACGTCGAGTCCTATCTCTTCGATCCGCTGCAGCATCTCTGTGCCTTGGGTCTTCAGCATCGAAGAGAGCGGGCCCGGGTTCTGTCCGCCGGAGAGCGCGCTGGTGACGCGATGCTCGGTCACCTGGATGGCATCGACCTTGATCTCAGCCAACGCTAACCGCGCTTCGAAAGCGGCGTTCTCCAATAACGGTGGGCCGTTCAGCGACTCTTCCTTGGCCACGGTGCGCAGGCGCTTGAGGCGCGCGCGCAAGGCCGGCGCGAAACTGCCGCCGCGTTCGAATTCGAGCAGATATTTGGCGACCGTCCAGCCGTCGTTTTCTTCTCCAAGCCGGTTGGCTTGCGGCACGCGCACGCCGTCGAAGAAGACTTCGTTAAGTTCATCCTCGCCAGCGAGGTTGATGATCGGGCGGATGCTGACGCCGGGCGCCTTCATGTCGATGAGCAGAAACGTGATGCCGCGCTGCGGCTTGGCTTCTGGATCGGTGCGCACCAAAGCGAACATGCGGTTGGCAAAGTGTGCGTGCGTAGTCCAGATCTTTGAGCCGGTGACGATGTAATCCTCGCCGTCGCGCACCGCGCGCGTGCGCAGCGCGGCTAGATCGGAGCCGGCGCCGGGTTCTGAATAGCCCTGACACCAGTAATCCTCGCCCGAAAGGATGCGCGGCAAGTAATACGCGCGCTGTTCGGGCGTGCCGTGGTGCATGATGCAGGGCCCGACCATGCGCAGGCCCATGGGCGCCAAGTTCGGCGCGCCGGCGAGCGCGCATTCTTCGGCGAAGATGTAGCGCTGCATCTCGCTCCAGCCCGGTCCGCCGAATTCGACCGGCCACGTCGGCGCGGCCCAGCCGTGGGCGTGGAGAATCCGCTGCCAAGGCAATGAATAGGCCGGATCGCAGAAGATGCTGGTCGCTGCGCGTCCGCCTGCGGCGAGTTCAGCCGTCAGGTTATCGCGGAGGAAAGCACGCACCTCGTCTCGAAAGGCGCGCTCTTGCTCGTCGAGTTCGAGATCCAAAGCCGGCTCCGGCGTTTCGTCGGCCGGATGACGCCTATGTGCATCCGCCGCCAGACATGCTTACATGCCCGCGCATCGCGCGTCATGCCGCGAGGGTCAGAGAAGGCACGCTCGGGGAAATGGCGGCGTGAAGCAAGCTAGCGGAACTGACAGTGACGAAGCGGCACTGGAAATCGACCGCCTCGCCGCGCGCGTACAGCAGATCGGCGACGAGATCGGCTTGCCGTGCATCGCCGCCAGCGCTGACATTGGCAGCCCCGAGCCGATGCGCAATTCGCGCGGGCGCCCGTTCGCCGAGACCCTGTTTCGCTGGGTCGATCCGGACCTGCGCTACTGGGAGGATCGCGGCTTTGCGCTGCGGTCGTTTTTCATCCACGCCGTGCGCGTGTGCTCGGAGCCATTCTATTTCACGCACGGGCGATTGGCGACCTGGCGCGCCAATCCCGCGCTCGAGGCAATTAACAAGGTCGGCCCGCCAACGGAACGCTTTGGCGTTGGCGCGGCCATCATCGCGCCTGCCTACCTGCCTGGCGGCGTGATCGGCGCAGTGGTGTGGGCGACTGACGATACGGGTTTTGACGTCGAGCGCGTATTCGCAGGCCATGCGCCGGCGTTGCACGCGTTGGCGCTGCATTTCGTGGCGGCCGATCACGATCACACGGCGCGCCAAGCGGCGGGGTTACCTGTGCAGCTCACGCGGCGCGAAATCCAGTGCCTGAAATGGGGCGCGGCGGGAAAGACAGATTCCGAGATCAGCGCCATCATGAGCATCTCGGTGCCGACGGTGCGCTTTCACATGACTAACGCCGCGCGCAAGCTCAATGTCACCGGCCGTTCACAGGCTATCTATCGCGCTGCCACGCTCGGCTATGTCGGCGGCGCGCCGAGCGCGCACTAGTAAGCAGCTTCGATCGCCGGGGTTGTCGTTGCTGGCGGCGGCATCGGCATGGGCGCCTCCTCCTCCGCGCGCGCCGGTTCAATGCCGTAGCAGCCGAGCCACTTGGAAAACGCGGCGGACCAGCTGAAGTGACGTTCGACGTGCGCGCGTGCGGCGGCGCCCATGGCGTGGCGCTGAGGCGCGGCGCGGACAATCGAGTCGGCGAAAGCAGCCGCATCATCGACCGGCGCGAGCAGGCCAAGCCCAGATGGGACACGCTCACGCAGCGCGCCGCCATCGACGCCGACGACCGGAAGACCTGACGCCTGTGCTTCGATCACCGAAAGCCCGAAGGTCTCAAACGGGCCGGCGGTGACGTAGAGATCAGCGCTGGCAAGCATGGCCGCGAAACGTTCGCGGCTGCTCTGATATGGAAAGACGCGAATGGCATTGTTGGCGCCAGCCGCCGCTTTCGCCTCATCGCGCAGCGGCCCATCGCCCACGAGCCATAGCCGTGCGTTCAACTCCGACGGCAAGCGCTCGAACGCTTCGATCAGCATCAGCACACGCTTTTCGTTGCATAGACGGCCGGCATAGATCAGCACCAGCGCATCGCCTCCCGCGCCGCACTTCGCGCGCAGCTCAGCATCGGCGCGGCGCGGGTTAAAGAGCTTGAGGTCCACACCAAGCGGCACGACGTTGACATTCTCGACGCCATAGCTCTGCAGCCGAGCGGCCTGCGATGGGCTTGCCGCCATGCGCACGTCACAGCCATTGAAGACGTGACGCATGTATTTTTCCGCGCCGGCAGTGGCGATGTCGGCGATCTTCTCAACCGCGCTCGCGAGCCCTTCGCCCACGTCTTCGGCCCAGCTCTGCGCCACCGAGCGCAACGGCGACGCCACATAGGCTTCAGCGACGTCGGTGTGGAAGTAGCCGCCGATGACGCACGATCTGCCCGCCTCGCGCTGCCGCCGGCGATAGCTGAACGCAGCCCACGGTTCGGTGTAATAGCTGCCGAGCTCGATGATATCGGGCTGCTCCTCGCGCAACACGTCCTTGATCGCGGCGGACGAGAGGAAGATGCGATAATTCTTCTGCCCAGGCAGCAACGGGCCGCGCAGCGTCACGGTGGTGCTGCGGCCAGAGCGGCGGATGCGATTGCGCTTGCCCGGAATGATGAGCAGGTGCTCGTGCTCCGTGTTCTCGCGCAGGAAGCGGCGCTTCTCGTCGATGTACGTGCGGATGCCGCCGCTGGCGCCGTTGTAGGCCATGGTGATGTCGCAGAATTTCATGCGATGGCCCTTGAAGATGCCTGTTTCGGGCGGAGTAGCGGGACGGCCTCGCCGAATGTGCTGGTAAACGTGCGCGTCGCGCCTCCGGCGCGAATCTCGCCGCGCGTGGCGCCGCCGGTGAGCACGTCCATATC
>JAEYPY010000272.1 GCA_023410295.1 Pseudomonadota bacterium
CTACCGCAAAGGTGGTCGGGATGACAAAGCGCAACCCCTGGGGCGGACCAATCGGCAAACCGGCGGTTTTGAAGGTCGCGCGCTCGATGCAGGAGCGCGATGGCCTCTCCTGGCCGCGTGCGCTGCGAAAGGCGCTCGCCTGGGCGCGTCGCAAGGCTGAGGGCGGCGGAAGGCCGGCGGACCCATACGCCGCTGCGCGCGCTCGCGGCATCTATTCGCCGCGCGATCGCTCCCCGGAAGCCGCCGCACATTTCGGCGCCCGCGCTGACAAGCTCGGCCATCGGCCCAACGCCAGCAACGCGGGGCGCTGATCCATGAGCAAGCGCGCCCGCAAATCATGGAAGCCGGCCAAGGCTATGAAGCTCGACGCCGCGCCTTTGCTGCTGACCGACATTTTCGGCAGCGAATGGCAGGGCGGCGTCCTGATGCTGAACGTTCGCAGCGGCGAGCAACGCGGAACGCTCGCGCTCGGCCCTGAGGCCACGCTGCGCCTGCTGCAAGCCGCCTCTGTGGCCTCTCGCGATTCCGTCGCGCCGTTCAACCGGACGGCCGCGCAGCTGCGCCAATCACTCAAACAGGAGGAAGTTAAGCCATGACACCGGACCGTGAGCTGACGCGCGAAACGTTCGCGCCGCCGTTCGATCTCTCGACGTCTGAGGCTTGGCCGCTGCTACGCTACGCCTATCGCAAGGCGCACGCTGCCGACCAAGCGGCAATCGAGGCGTTCTCCGCGGCGGAGCGCGCCGCAAGCGCTGATCCCGACGCACGCGGCGTTGCGCCAAGCGAGACCCACAGCGACGCGCTGGCGCGCGTTCAGCACAACGGAGAGATAGGCGCCCGCCATGGGGTGCAGGCCGCTGAGGAGCGCCAGCGCGCCACGGCTGAATGGCGTTACGAGCTTGTCCACGCGGCGCTCGATGCGCCCGCGCCCGATCTGGCGGCGCTATCGCTAAAGGTGGAAATGATCTCCGACGCGGGCGGCTGGAACGATTTTGACGACGCGTCCTGGCCGCTGTTCGTCGCCGATCTCCAACGCCTGTGCGGGCTCGCGCCCGTCGATCTGGAGAGCCAACAATGACCCCGCGCCGTTCCGTTCTGGCCGCGCTCGCTGGCGCGCCCGTTCTCGCCGGCGCCGGCATCGCCACTGCTACGCCGGCTGCGATCTCCTCGCTTGCCAATCTGTCCGGCCTTGATGAAGCCGGCTTACTGGAAGCCGGCGCGCGCTGCTCTGACGCTGCATTCGCCAGCCTATGCGCTGACGCGCTGGAGAAGATCGCACGCGCTGAGGCAGCCGGGGCGCTCTCTGATGACGCGGAAGAGGCGGTGGAGCGCGCAACGCCAGAATATCCGGCGGGCCTGCGCTATCGCTGCCGCTACCGGCACACGAGCGGCGAGCGCGCCGGACAAGTCGATGAATGGGAGGAGCGTTGCGAGCCGGACGGCGTGCGAGCTTCGATGCTCTGGAACATGGCGCACCGTCGCGCCAAAGCGGCGGGCGTGTCCTACCAAGACGGCGAAGCGCAGCTGCGCGCTGAGTACGCCGCCTGGATCGCGGCAAGGGATGGCGCGCGCGCGCACTACATGACGCGCGAGCTTGGGGCCGCAGCCGACGACACAGCCGCAGCCGAAGGCCAAGCGGTGCGCGCTGTGCTCGATTATCCCGCACGGTCCGCGGACGCGCTGCTTATCAAGCTGCACATTCGCGCCGTCACAGACAGGTGGGACTTTTCGACTGAAGAGGGTTTCTGGCGGCTGATTGCGGACGTGCGGCGCGTGGTGGAAGCGGGTCCCGCATAACGTGCGCGCGGGAGCGCCACCCTTGCACGGGATCAGCCCATTAGATCGGTGATGATTGGCGAAAGAATGCCCGCGGCGAAGAGCAGTGCTGAGCACGCGTAACTGAAAAGATTTCGTTGACCGTAAGTGACAAGCTTTAGCAAATGCGCCTCGCATTCGAGGAGCCTAGCCTCGTGCTCTGCAATGCTCATTGGTAGTGGCGTATCAGGGCCTTGTTCTCCATGCTCGGCCTCGATGGCCGCCAAGTCTTCCTCATTCATCTCGATGCCAGCCAGCGCAGTAGCCGACTGTCCAACCCAGAACGCGATGCGCGTTCCTATCAGGTAGGAAGCTGCCGCGGCTCCAAAAGCTACGGCGAGTCCGATAGCGAAGAGTATGAGGGAAAGGGTGTAGCCACCCGGCAGCACGGCGTTCCGATCGATAGAAGCGTTGAACAGGAGCACCATTGCGCCGCCGTTCCCCGCGACCAGCCATGTGGTTAGCCTCACCCCCCAATCTTGGATGCTTGATAAGGCAGTCCTATGGAGGTCTCGTATCCAGGCAAGTTGGCGTGCGCGAGCGTTTGGCATACGCGATGTCTGCCCTGAGTCGCCTTGATGCCGGTTAAGCTCTAAGTCAATCGACCTGAACGAATGCGGCATTATGGGTGAGCTTGCTTACCGTTGTCGCCAAATGAGCCCTACGACAACTGTCAGTGACCCCCTAGCTGTTGTGGTGGGAGGCAAGGCGGCGCCTAGGGAGGGGTCTGGCCTTGCATCGCATCCCTGGGATCAAGTACGCATGAGGCCGTCCATGCCGTTCGAACCTGTCAACGAAGATCATGCCGTGGCCCTCTGCGAGTTCGCCGTGGGATTCGACGGCCCTCTCAGCTCGCAATCAATTACCGATATTGCGGCTCAGCATGACCAATGGCGTGAGCTGCTGCCCGCGAGTGCGGTGGGGCCCGCGGATGCAACTCAAGCCATCGTGCCTGTATTGCAGGGCGCGTCACGAAAGGGTGTGACCTTCGCGACGCTTCGCGCGGACGGCAGTCACGTGTGGGCGCTGGAATGCGCATTCAACGAGGTGCGAGTTAGCTGCACGCGTTACACCCGCTGGCAGCGAAGTTGGGAAGTGGCGCGTCAACTGCTGAAGGATGTTGTCCCGATCATTTCCAAGCAGCAGCCAGACCGGCGCATTGGAGTTGTTGCGCTCTATGTTGTCGATCATTTTGTCAGTCCTGATCAGGATTACAGGGTCGAGGACGTTCTCCAGCGGAACAAGTGGATACCCGATCAGATCTTCGGGCTTGGGAGAATCTGGCATAGCAACAACGGATGGTTTGAGTCGCACAACGCCGGTGATGTTTTGCATTTGTTGAACACCCGCGTTTCGAGAGAATCCGGTCAGTTAGATTTATCGATAGTTCACCACCTGCAGCTTAGAATCAGTGCGGGACAATTTGTCGATGTAAATTCCGACGCTTGGGTCGATCTGGTGAGCGCAGCGATGAACGATCTTCATCAGAGTAATAAGCGTGTCCTTGGCGAACATTTGCACCCTGACCTCTCTCGGCGCATCCGTCTGGGAGGAATATAGGCAATGAGCCTCCCTGCACTGAAAGAGACGCTGCGTCCGGCGAAATCTGCACAACGCAGCTATGGCCCGAACGAGCACGGCCGGATTTACGTGGGCTTCGAGGATTGGGACGAGGAGGGTTGGCAGATCGCGGCCACCGAACAAGTCGCACCGGCTCGTCCAAATCTTTGGCGTCACACTGTCGTCTGGTCAGATGTCTTCGAGGAAGTGGCGACTTACGAGCGGCCTGCCGCGCCACTTACATTTTACGGAGGCGTGCATACGATCCCGGCAGGCGGCGAGATCGGAAAGGGATGGCTGAAAGAAGAGATTATCAGCCAATTCGTCGCTGCGGCGACAGTCAAGGCCGAGTACGCAAAGAGTGAACTAACCTCGCCTTGGGAACGAGCAATCTTAGAACTTTGGGAATTGGCGGATGGTCAAGACGACCCGCCGGCGCGGACGGTTCTACAGTCGATCGAGCGTATGC
>JAEYPY010000005.1 GCA_023410295.1 Pseudomonadota bacterium
GGATAGAGGCGACGCGGCAAGCGCTCGCGGCTGACCCCTCTTACGTTTTCTTCCAGGAAGAGACGATCGACGACCCGACCGCGGGGCCGCGCGGCGCCGCCGGTGTGCCACTGACAGGCATGGGCTCGATCGCCGTCGATCCGAGCTATCATCCTTATGGCGCTGTAGTTTTTGTGGATGGCACGTATGGCGGCGCACCGTTTCAGCGTCTGCTCGTGGCCCAAGATACGGGCGGCGCGATCCGGCGTGGGCCGCTGCGCGGCGATGTGTTTTTCGGCTCCGGCGCGGAAGCCGGACGCGCGGCCGAACAAATGAACGGACCTGCGCGCTGGTGGACGCTACTGCCACGCAGCGTTCCGATCGCTTGACGCCTGCGCTAGGGAGGAGCCGATTACGTCGCGAGGGCGGTTCTGACCGAGGTTATAGGCGGTGCTCAGAAAGTCTTGTTTGGCGCTCTGCGCCTTCGCGCTCGCCGGCTGCGTCACGCCGGAAGCTGAGTATGGCTATGCGCCGGCGGCGTATGCCGCGACGCCGTACGAGGGCCCCAGCATTTACGACACGGCGGGTCGCGCGCCGCTGCACAGCGAACTCTTCAGCTGCGGCAGCTGGGGCTCAAATCTCGGCCTCATCGGCGCGCGCGGAGAGACGACGCAATACACGCCCTACATCCACACGCCCGCGGGCGCGCTGTTGCGTAATCCGACGCAGCAGGCGTGTCTGTCATCCGGATTTGGCTGGCGCGGTAGTGTTGTGAGCGGGCGTCCGCACAACGGAGTCGATCTCGCCCACGCTGATGGCGGCTTCATCTACGCCGCGGGCGACGGACGCATCACTTACGCTGATTATCGCGGCGGCTATGGCAACTTCATCGAGATCGATCACGGCAATGGCGTGCGGACCATCTATGCGCATTTGAACGAGTTCGATCAGCGTCTGCGTCCCGGGGTGCGTGTGTTCGAAGGCCAACCGATCGGCCGCATGGGCGCCACCGGCAACGCGACGGGCGTGCATTTGCATTATGAAGTGTACGTCGACGGCATGATCGTCGATCCGCTGCACTACGGCCGCCCGCCGGTTTACGTTTCCGCGCCCGTCGAACTGCCGCTGCCGGACAACGCGCAGGCGATTGCGGGGCAGTAGGCTTCCTGCAACGCAGCGCAATATGATTGCAATGAGCGTGCGCAATGGTCGTGGGACCAGGAGGGGCCCATGCGCTATGCGCTCATTTGTCTGTCATTGTTCGCGCTTGCTGGTGCGCCAGCGCCCGTATGCGGCGGCAAGTTCGTCATCCGCGCCGTGATGCCTTGGTGACCTTGGCTTGCCGGTCTCTAACCACGGCCTAATTTGTCGTCATGAGCCGCGCGTTCGTAAAAGAAGATGATGACGCACCCGAGGAGCTGCCGGAGCGGCCGATTTCGGCTGCGCCGAACCTCGTCACCGCGCGCGGCCTTGAGCTGATCGACGCGGAAATCGCGCGCCTCACGGCCGAACTGCAAGCCTCCAGCGAAGATGATCGCGACGGCCGCGCGCGCCTCAATCGCGATCTGCGCTATTGGAATGCGCGTCGCGGCAGCGCTCAGCTCATGCAGCCGCCAGCGGATCGCGACCGCGTGCATTTCGGCTCAACGGTCGTCATCGATCGCGAAGATGGACGCCGGCAAACGTTCCAGATCGTCGGCGAAGACGAGGCGGACCCAGAAGCGGGCACGATCTCCCACGTCTCGCCGCTCGCCCGTGCGCTCATGGGCAAAGGCGTAGGCGATGTCGTCAACGTCGCCGGTTCGGAGGCGGAGATCGTGGAGATCAGATAGCGCGGTTTAATAAAGCAGATGCGCCTGACGCTCGCTCGCCCAGGCTTTTTCATCCGGCTCGGTCAACGCATCGAGGTCTTGCGGCGCAGCATTGGCGTCATCGACCCATTCGCGCAGCAAGGGCGAGCCGTTGATGACGTCGATTGCCAGCTTCCCGATCTCGTATTCGTAAGGGAAATCGCGCCAGAGATCGTAATCTGGATAGAGCTTGCGGATGGCCTTGAAACCGAGCGCCTGCACGCGCCAAGGCTTGAATGCCTCGTGGTCGTAGTGCGCGGGGTCTTCGACGTGGATTTGAACGCCGCTGCAAAGCTTGCCGACATGCTTGTGAAACGTCGGCTCGAACCAGCAATCGCGCAGCTTGCAGCCGTTCAGCCATTGCGGCGCCAGCGCGTGCATTTCGGCGATCACTTTGCGCGCATCGATGTCGGGCGCGCCGAAGAGTTCGAGCGGGCGCGTCGTCCCGCGGCCTTCCGAAAGCGTCGCGCCTTCGAGCATCACCGTGCCGGCATAAGCGCGCGCCATCCAAAGGTTCGGCGCGTTGGGCGAAGGATTGATCCAGGTGCGCTCGCCAATCGGCCAGCCGTATCCGGGCGCGGCGTTCGGGTCGTAGCCCTCCATGGCGATGACGCGATAGTCGACGTCTAGCTTGAAGTGCTTGATGAACCAGTGTCCGAGTTCGCCAAGCGTGAGGCCGTGCCGCATTGGCATCGGCCCTGCGCCGACAAAGCTCTCCCAGCCGCTGCGCAGCGTCAGGCCCTCGATCGGCCGTCCCGCGGGGTTGGGCCGGTCCAGCACCCACACTTGTTTGCCGTGCTGGGCTGCGGCTTCGAGTATGTAGAGCAACGTGGTGATGAAGGTGTAGATGCGGCAGCCGAGATCTTGCAGATCGATCAGGATCACATCGAAGGTCGAGAGCATCTGTCCCGTCGGCCGCCGCGTTTCGCCATAAAGACTGAACACCGGCACGCCATGCACCGGATCGTTATAGTCCGGGCTCTCGACCATATTGTCCTGCTTGTCGCCGCGCATGCCGTGCTGCGGCCCGACGGCAGCGGTGATGTTGACGCCGCTCGCGACGAGCGCGTCGAGCGAATGCGTGAGATCGCGCGTGACGGAGGCCGGATGGGCCAGCAGTGCAACGCGCTTGCCTTCAAGCGGCGCGCGCAGGCTGGAATCTTCAAGCAGGCGGTCGATGCCGAATCTCATGTGATCTCCGAAAGATCGAGCGCGAAGCTCTCCGCGTTATGGAAATCTGGTTTGCCTTCAGGATGCGCGAGCGCCCAATAGGACTTGGCGCCGTCCTTCTCTTCGATAATCGCCGAAAGCGCGAGGCGTGTCGCATTCGGCCGCGTACCGAATGACGCGACGAGTTCGTACCAGTCCGTATCCGCCTGCATCTCGATGCGCGGCGCGCCGAGATCATCGCTCGGCCGCATGCCGGCACGATAGCTGTCGAAGCGATAGACGGCCCATTCCGTGGAAGGCGAGAAGTTGAGTTCGTAATAGCCCCCGTCATCGGTGGCGAGGAACGCTTCGAAACACGTCGTCTGCCAGAGATTGTCGGCGCGCTCCGGCGCATCCGGGGGCGGGCGCTTCACGTCGCCCTGCGCGCCCATGATGCGATAGCGGACAATGAAGCCGTCCGGTTCGCGGGTGAGATTGATCTCGACCGCCTGGATGGCGGCGCTGTTGGAGGAAGGGTGCTGTTTCAGCGAAACGCGCATGGCGGAGCCTATAAGTTGAGCCTGTTAATAGACGGACAACTCCTTCACTCCCCGCGCGGGGCCGGCACGTGGATGCCCCCGACCGGACGCTCCGCCAATGTCTCGCGCCGTGCGCGGAACAGCTCCGCCGGGCGCCCGCCGGCGCTGGTGTCCAGTTCGCCCGTGCCTTCCACAAGACCTGTCCGGTCGAGCAGGCGGCGGAAGTTCTGCTTGTGCAGCTCGAGTCCGGCGATGGCTTCGACCACGCGCTGCAGGCTGAGCAGCGTGAAACGGTCGGGCGCGAGTTCGAAAATCACCGGCCGGTATTTGATCTTGGCGCGCAGGCGGCCCATCGCCGTCGCCAATATGCGCCGGTGGTCCGAGGCCATCGGCTCGCCGAGGCCCGGCATGGCGTGGATCGCTGGCGCCGGCTTGCCGTCGAAGCGCGCCTGGTCGCGCGCGGCTTCCGGCGCGAGCCCCGCTTCGTAGAGCAGCTCATAGCGCTCAAGCGCGCGCTCTTCGTTCCAGGGCGCACCGTCCAGCGCAAAGGCGAGGCGCACGCGTGCGCGGCGCTTGGCGGCGATATCGGCCTCGGCCGCATCGGCCCATTCGCGCAAGCGCGGCGCGATGATTTCGTCGATCACCGCCGCGCGGCCCTCGCGCCAATCTTCCCACGGGAAGAAATCATACCACGAGCGCCAATGCGCGCGCGCGCGCTCGAGCGCGGCGCGCGAGGGCGTCAGCGCCAGGTACGAAATGGAGATGACGCGATCGGGATTGCCTTCGATGTCGGCGAGCGGGGTCTCGCGGCCACGATCGCCGAAGGTGTAGAGTTGCTCGACATAGCCGATATCAAAGCCGGTCTGCTCGCTCACCCAGCGCCGCAGCGAAAGCTCGAGCGTTCTGTCGCCCGCAGGATCGAACGGGCCGAACGGCAGACCCAGAACGCCGCCTTCGCCATCGCGCGTGACGACGACATGCGGCGCCTCTTCCGTCGCTGCGACGATGACGGCGGAAAGACCGATAACGACCCGGGGGCTCATGCTCATGCGCGGCAAGCTTTAAGCCGGATCGATCAGCGAGCGGAAGCGCTTCAGGAACGCTTCCTGCACCTGCGCGATCGGTTTGGGCTTCAAGCTGAGCGCAAGCCCCCGCGGCGGCGCGCCAAAAAAGCGCTTGGCTTCGGCTTCGGTGAAGCCCGCGAGCTGAACCGCTTCAAAATACGCGCAGATGATATCCGCGCGCTTGATCACCGATTTCACCGCTTGCGGCGCCTGGGCTGGCAGGCCGAAGCGCACGTGGATTGCCGTTTCGAGCTTGGCTTCGAACGCTTTGTAGTCGAGCCCAAGCGCGGCCTTGAACGGGCTGATCATGTCGCCGATCACGTATTCCGGCGCATCGTGCAAGAGCGCCATCAAGCGGCGTTGGCGGTCCCAACCCGGCGCGAGCTTGCGGCAAATCTCTTCGACCACCAGAGAATGCTGCGCGACTGAAAACGCATGCTCACCCACGGTCTGGCCATTCCAGCGCGCGACCCGGGCGAGGCCATGAGCGATATCCTCGATCTCGATATCGAGCGGCGAGGGGTCGAGAAGGTCGAGCCGGCGACCCGACAGCATGCGCTGCCATGCACGCGGCGCTTCGCCTTTGGCGGATATCTGGGCGCGGGAGGCGTGGGCCATCGGTGTTCCTTTTGCGCGGGCTCAATGTAGGCTGGCGTCGGTTCCCACATAAGCGTGTTCGCCGAAAGGAGCACCTAATGAGCGAAAGAACTGGCCTGACCCGTGTCATCCTCCGCCTGGGGCGCAACCCCGACGCTGGCTATCCCGATGGCCACGACGATTATGGTTATGTTCTGCACGCCCCGCTCGATAGCGATTACAAGCTCGACGCCGCACTTTGGCGCGATAAGAAATCGGCCTGCACTGTGCGCCGTTTCCAGCCGCATGAAACGCCGGCCGACGGCTGGCTCCGCCATCGCGGCGACAACTGGTATTTTTGGTACGACGAGGCGGACGAAGGTCGTGAAGAGCCGCTGTTCAAGTTGGGCGGCCGCGAACTGCGCCCCGGGGAATATGTCACCGTGCGCGAGGGCGATGGCGACGTCCTGACATTCCGAGTCGCCGAAGCCGTTCGCATCTAGGTTCCCGGCTTAACGTCTTTTAACCGCGGCGCGCGGGCCGGTTTGCGGTTACGCGCGTTGACTCCCGCTTTGCTTTAGCCGGCGCTCCTCCCCCGCGCCGGAGCACTCGGGAGTCTCACATGAAGAAAATTCTTATCGCCAGCGTGGCGACGGCAGCGTTTGCATTGGCTGCACCGGCGTCCGCGCAGGTTCTCGGCACGGTTCAAGGCGCGGTGGATGCGCAGGCGGCAGTCTCCACTCAACCGGTGACGGGAACCGTCAACGAAGCGCGTGAAGAGGCGCAGGACACGGCGCGTGAAGCTGCGGACGCCGCGGCGGAAGCAGCGCCGTCTGCTGAAGCCGCAGCGGCTGCGGGCGCTGCAGTGAGCGCCGAGGCTGGCCCCGCTTCGGCAAGCACTGAAGCGCAAGCCGCCGCTGCTGTCGCGGCGCCGACGGATCAAGC
>JAEYPY010000065.1 GCA_023410295.1 Pseudomonadota bacterium
TGCCGCGCCATCCATGCACGGCGGGGAAAAAAGTTTCCCGGAACTGCGGGCGAGAAAAAGATACTACCCAGACGGTTGGGGGCGAGAACGGCCCCAAGATTTGACCCACTACCCCCATCGCTCGTCCGTTCCCCGGAAGGGCCTTCCCAGCCTCATTCGGATCGCGCGAAGCCTCCGAAAGAAATGAAAGCTTATTTCTCCAAATTGCCAATCGCGCGCCCGCGCGATCGCGTAGGAGAGTTTCTAAATCTGCTTTCATTGCTTTCATTGCTTTCATTGCTTTCATGCTTTCGCGACCCTTGAAAAATAAGGCCCGCAGGGCGAAAGCTGGAGCGAAGGGTGAAAGCTGGAACCTTCCTCGCAGTCAAAATGGGCCCACTCTTCGACGCAGAACCCCTCGAATTGTGAAAGCTGAGCTCTCCGAAGGAAGCGAAACCTAACTTCCGCAAAGTGCCAATCGCGCGCCCGCAGGCGCGCGTAGAGAGATTCTAAAAGTGCCTCCGATGCCTCCGCAGCTTTCGCAGCCCTTGAAAAACAAGGCCCGCATGGCGGAGGCTTTGCTCGAAGTGCGGAGGCTGGAACCTTCAAACGTGGCAAGAATGCGTCTTTTGCCCCGTCCAAAGCGCCCACGTCGTGAAGGCTGCGAAAGCTGCGATCCGCCTTCGGCGTCGGGGGGAGCGCGGGCGCCGTGCCCCTCGCGGCCCTCGGCCATCGGAGACCACGCACGCCACTTGATCGCGCGCGTCGTTCGGCGGGGATCAAGGAAGCTCGATGAGAGCGATCGCCTAACGGGGACGCGGGGGCCATGCCGGGATCGACACGCGCCGAGAACTGGCCCCATCCGCCCATGAGAAGTCCAAGCTCGTCGCGGTCGAGGAAAGCGTTATTTGCGCATCGTCTCCGCCGATGTCCTTCCAACGCTTCTTCAGATCATCAAGCGTGCCGTGTAGCCGCTTGCAATCCACCGACACGATGCTTGTCCATCTGCCCGTGGCGAGCACCGAAATCTCCATGTGCGGCGTCTCAACGCTGACACCATCTGGCGCAGGCTTGATTTCCGTCGTGCACGGGATCGAGCCCCGCGCCCCAGCGGGCACGCTCAAGCGTCCATACTTCGACGCGGCATCGCGAAGATCACCGAGCCGAAGGACGACTGAGTTCACCGGCGCTTCTTCCGAGTCTGACGTGCTGTGGCCATCAAAGGTGCTGCCATAACCTCGTACATCGCGAAGAGGTGTTCAACGCGAGCCCGGTCGGATTCGAAAGGTTCGCGCCTATAAAGCCGATCTACCTCTCGATCGAGCGAGCGGTGCGCATCTCGCAAATCTAGGGGCATTGCGCTCTGATCGTACAGGTCTGCCAGCGTAGCACTCGAATGTGCGGTCCGCGCATCAAGTACTGCCTTCGCTTTCTCGCGCACAACTTGCTTCTGCCGCTCTTCGGCGTTGGGCCAGGGAAAGCAGTTGTACACAATGCCAATAGAATACTGAAAGTCGCTCTTAATACGCCCGCCGATGTAACGCAGCCATGCGACGTGCATTCTGGAAGTGAGCATCCCAAAATCCCACAAGTCCGCATCTTTCAGGAAGCGCAGCTTGTTGCTCGGAATGATTGGCGGCTCTAGCCAACCGATGGGCACATAGTCTCTAGTCTCCGAACTATTCTCGGGGACGGCTAGAAATGGTCGCTCCGGAATTACCGTGACATGAAATCGTGTCGGGGTATCCGCCAAGGATCGCGCTGACGAACCCGGCGGCCTGGGGTCTTCGTCTTGCTTCTTCTTGGAACTTCGCTCACCGCGCCGATACTCGCTGACGGCTCTTAGTCTTCCCCAACGAGCGGCAGGCGACGGAGTTGATCTGGCTCGACGCCTTGCAGTGCCAGTATCCAACGCCGTTTGCCGTTGATGTACTCCGTACCGCCAATGAATGGGCGTATGAAGGGGGCCGCCTCGGGTTCGCGCGCGACGAATTGCTCTCGATCATCATCATCATCAAAAATTAGATACCCGCCATCGATGGGTTTCGATCCGATGATCATTGGCCTTGCGCCACCCAACGGCCTACTCACTTCGCGAACAACTAGATGCCTGTCTCTCAACCGGCTCGCGTCAAACAAGTAAGGCGAAAGCGCCGAATGAACGCTTTCCACGGGATCACCCTTTATATCGGAGTAGGAAAAGAGCCGTTTGGATTCGGGTTCGTCCTCCGTCCGGCACAACCCCAACACAACCACATGAACATGCGCTCTACCGCGCGCCTCGCTTTCCCACGCAAACGTCCGATGCGCAAAAGCAATCTCGAGGTGACAGCGATCAAACAGAACGGGCCATAGCTGCGCGACTTGCTCCCCCTGCGTGATCGAATTTGTGGCCACGAACCCAATGCGCGCATTGCCTTCCTGAACATACACACCCGCTTTGATGAACCACGCGGCAACATAATCGAGGGTGCCTCCCGAACCTCCCAGATTCGCAATACGTCGTACTTGCTCACGCTGCTCAGGGCTCTGCATCTTCGCGCCGACGAATGGCGGATTGCCGAACAAATAACTGCACCGGTCCGCAGGTAAAACGCGGCCCCAATCATACTCCAAGGCATCAGCGTGAACGATATGAGGCGATTGGCGAAGCGGAATACGCGCGTAATTCTCACCGAACTCCAATGAGAGGCGCACATTGGCGATGTGATCCATCATCCAGAGCGCTACTTCAGCAATGCGGGCCGGAAACTCGCCCAACTCAATGCCATAGAATTGCTCGACCGAGAGCTTCGTCAACGACCCTACATCGAACTTGTGATCGACGCGGGTGTATCCCGGTCGGTGGAATACGTCGGCGTAAAGCAACTTGAGGAGTTCGGTCTCGATCGTCCGCAATTCACGATAGGCAATCACGAGAAAATTGCCGCATCCGCACGCCGGATCGAAGAAGGTAAGGCCAGCAAGCTTCTCGTGAAAGGCGCGCAAGCGGGCATCGCGATCCCGCTTCAATCCTTTGAGATGTTCAAATTCGGCGCGCAGTTCGTCCAGGAACAGCGGCTCGATCACTTTGAGAATACATCTCTCGTTCGTGTAGTGGGCACCTTCCTTGCGCCGCTCGTCCGGCGCCATGACGAATTGGAATAGCGAGCCAAAGATGGCCGGTGAAATGGCCTCCCATTTGAAGCCACATGCTTTGATGAGAAGGTCGCGCATGTCGCGATCAAATTGCGCAACCGGCAGGTGTTCCGCGAACAGATCGCCGTTCACATAGGGAAACTGCGCTAGATCAGTATCGAGGTTATTCTGCCTCTGATCCTCCGGCGTGTTCAGAACCTGAAAGAGACTGTGCAGCCACTGACCGGTATCGGCGCCGTCTTCGCTCGTCCGATTAATGATCAGGTCTTCCATGATCCCGCGCGGCTCGAAGATGCCGGTGTCGTCCGCGAAGAGACAGAAGAGCAGACGAACGAGCAGCCTCTCCAAGGCGTGGCCGCGATAGTTGGAGGCCTCCAACGCATCGTGAAGCTCGCCCATGAGTTCGGCAGCTTCGATGTTGACGGGGTCTTGCTCCCTAAACGTCCGCTTTTCGACGCCCAGAATAAATCCGAACTTCTCGACGTGCTTCGGAAGATCGACGAGCTTGAACTTGGTCTCTTCGCGCGTGTCGAGGTCCACCAATTCAAAAGTCTGAAAGTCGCAAAGCAGCACATAGCGCGGGAGGTCTTTCTCCACGATGCCCGGAAAGTAATCCAACGCTTGTTCACGGGCGCGCGCTAGGCTTTTGCCCGCGCTCTTCTGCTCAACAAGGAGCTTTCCCGGCCAGAACAAATCGATGGCGCCCGAAGCTCCGCCGTACTTCGTAACCGCGTGCTCGAAATACGCGACGCGACGGCGCTGGAGTCCGAAGACCTCGAAGAACTCGTTGAAGAAGGTCTGCGCGTCGCTGCGTTCGCGCGTCGCGTCCGCGAACTCCCTTGCGAACTGCGCCGCCCGCGCCCTGATTTCGTTCCAGCTTAGACGCACAACCCGCTCCCGAAGTCTCGCTCCATCAAGCTTCAACTTCCGCTCTGGTCAACCGATAGCTGGCGCGCCTCGGTCATTTCCATAGCTTACGCGATGAACGATCGGGGTATTCTGGCGTGCTCCGCCGAACCCCGCTAGGTAGTGGATTTTGGACAGTCCGAAAGTGAGCGCAATGAAGTCTCTCGACGCCGCAGCGGTGAGATCGGCCTATGAGGGCGAGTTCAGAACACGCCTTCAAGAGTCCTTCTGGCCAACATGGCGCACCAACTACATCGCCCACGTCGAACGCATCCAAGCGGCGACGGATGCCGAGTGGATGACGCCCGCTTTCCAAGAAACTCTTTGGGACAACGACTCGATCTCTGGCGTGGGGCCCGGCAGTTCGGTCACTGTCGCAGGCGCATACAAGAACAAAGCCCTGGCGCGAGCCCTCCGGGATGCTTTTCTCACCAACCCGCTGCCGACGCCAGAAGAACGCGGCCTCTTTCTGCAAAAGCTCTACGACGATACATTGGATCAAGTTCAGCAATACAACGACCGGCGTCCCAAAGCCCGGTTGACACGACTGCTTGCAGCTCTCTTTCCAACCGACATCTCTTGCATCCTCGGGCGCCGCCGATTTCACCAAGTGCTTCGCCTCCTGAATCTCCCGACAAGCAGAGCGGGGGTCATTGCGAGCCATCCGGTTCTTCGCGCCTATATCCAAAGCACTGTCGGCGAGGCAGCGTCTCTCGCCGAGCAAGTCGAACAATCCATCTTCACTTGGTTTCTTTGGGAGCGTTTCGTCGGCGGTGACGCAGCCGAAGGCGCGATCGTAACCGGCGGGTCGTCAAAGCTGGCAACCAACATACCCATGCTCGCGCTAATGCCTGCCAACTCGCAGCGTCGCGGCCTCACTCATGTCTCAGATAACATTCCGCTGCTCGTGGCGATCGTTCGCGAATGTGAGCAAGGCATCAGCCGCACCGATCTCGTCAACACCATCCAGCGTGAAGCGCCGCACCTTAAATCCGCCGGGAGCGCGAGCGGGATCATATCACAGGCCCAAGGCGGGCTCACGCTCATCAAGTTCAGCGACGGCGCATTCAAGCCCACTGAACGCGGTCTCGAATTGCTGGCGTCGCCAGACCCGTCAGAAGTACTGCAACCGCTTCTCGTGGGCCGCGTATTCGGCATCGGGCATCTCTTGCTGGCTCTAAAGGAAAAACCCGAGGGTATGAATCAGAAGGAGCTGAGCGACTATCTGCTCACGCTCATGCCCAATCGGAAGAGCCAGTGGGCAAGCGCCGAACTGATCCAATGGGTGCTAGCGACAAAGCTTGTGAAGCGCGACCGATACAAGATTGAATTGACCGAGGATGGGATCGGGTACGCCGAGGCGCTGCCAGAAGACTTTAGGGAGCGTTGGACATTAGCGGCACCTACCGAACTTGAAGACACTGCGGCTCCCTTGGGCGAGCCTTCGCCGCCCGAAGCAGTCTCGTGGACCAGGCCGACATTCGATTTGGTTCGCAATCACCTCGACGGGCAGCCCTCGAAACTAATTCTTCCCGATGGCTTTCTCGCGCAATTGCACGCTGCTCTTCACGCATCTTCGCGAAAGCGCTTTGTGTTGCTCGCGGGGCTGTCTGGCACCGGTAAGACCTCGATCGCCCGCGCATACAGTCAAGCGTATTGCAGTGCGCTGGGCCTAAGTGATTGGCGTGATCGATACGCTCAGGTCGCCGTTCGGCCAGATTGGACGGACCCCAGCGGGCTGCTTGGATACGTCAACGCGATCACCGACCCACCATCGTTTCAGGGTGCAGAAGCGCTAAGGCTTATCTTGGCGGCAGATGCCGATCGCTCTCGCCCGTATTTCCTGTGCCTTGATGAGATGAACCTCGCCCGGGTGGAGCACTACTTTGCTCCATTCCTATCGGCGATGGAGGGAGATGCGGCTGATCTCGCGTTACACGGCCAAAGCGAAGCTATCGACAACGTTGATCCGCGCATCGCATGGCCGACCAATCTCTTCATCTTCGGGACGGTCAATATGGACGAGTCCACTTATCCATTTTCGGATAAAGTGCTGGATCGGGCCTTCACCTTCGAGTTCTGGGATGTTGATCTGAAAAGTTGGGCTGACGCGAAGAAGGTATCTGGTGCGTCGGAGACGTTGCTCAACGAAGTGGCGTCGCTGCTACAATCTCTCTACGACTGCCTCTATCCGGCGCGCAGACACTTTGGCTACCGGAGCGCCGACGAAATCCTGCATTACTGCGAAGCCTGCTCTGACACTCTGCCTCTTGCCGAAGCACTCGACAGCGCTGTCTTGATGAAAATCCTCCCCCGCGTACGAGGCGATGACTCCGGCTCACTCTCTGAAGCATTGACTAAGCTGCACGCAACGCTCTCTCGGGCCGCATTGCCGCGTTCAGTCGCCAAGGTCGTGCAGATGCAGGCCAGCTTGGACCGCATGGGACAGGCGCGGTTCTGGTCATGACCCTGCGGGTATGGCGAGAAGCTTCGCGCGAGGAAATTGTGGGCTCGCCGATCCGCGTTAGCGAATACGAACCGATCATTATTGAACTGCGGACACCGCGAGACACCGACACGCGACCTGAGCTTTTGCTCGACGGCGAGGCCATCGGCGACCCGCTGCCATTGGCCCTTGATACGTCTGATCTCATCTGGCGTTGGCGCTTCTACAGTGAAAGTTGGTGCGGCAGGACCACGCTGACGCTGAGCAATGGTAACGCCCGGCAAGCGCTGGAAATCGCTGCCGTTCCAGCCGACAAAAAGCACTCAGAACAAGAGTACGCGCGCATGCTCGACCGCGTGCTCGCATACGGCCCGACGCTTGCATTTGGCTTCGCGCCCGGACAGGCAGGCGTGTCAACGATCGTCGGGCCCACGCCTCGGGCCACGCATCCCGCAGTAATCGATTACTTCCTAGGGGCGCTCTTGCAGCAACTGCGACGGGTGCTCGCTGATCCCATCCGCGAACAGCGAAGGTTCGAAATCTATTCCAGAATCTCCACGACTGAGCCTGTTTCGCCACGCACTTTGGCTTGGTTGGCGTCGCGTCCCAACCAGCTAGCGCGCCTTAAGTCGGGTGATTTGGCGGTGGACTGCCTTCAACACTTGCGGCGAGAGACCTACGATCACCCAGCCAACCGCTATGTCGTCACCTTGCTTCGACGGCTCCGTCGCTCTTTCGAAACCACCGCAGCGACGCTCGAAGACTTTTCCCACAAACAGCTCACTCATGACCTCGAACGGCAACGCGCGCGACACCTCGCTCTGCGAACACGCGACGCTGAGCGCCGTGTAACAGAGGCGCTCAGACATCCTGTGTTGGAAGGGCTAGCACCAGGCGAGATGACGGAGGGGGTTGCGCAGGTCTTTTCGGATCATCCCGCTTACGCCCGCTTTTGCAAACTGGCCTCTCGACTCCTCGATTCCGGACTGACTCTAGAAGACGACGGCGACTTGGCGTCGAGCCTCCGCAGAACGTGGGATTTGTTCGAACTTTATAGCCTCTATCGAACAATGGAGGCGTTGGAATTGACGCTTGGCCCCGATTGGACGGTGAAACGCGAGCCGTTGCATCATCACGTCCTCACTACACCCAAAGAAGGCCGCCTTTGGCAAGCCAAGCACTCTGATGGCCGACGATTGGCGTTGCATTTTCAAGAGCACTTCGGTGGCGCGCAATTCGGGCCGATGACAATCAGCACCGCGCGACGCCCCGACTTTGTCTTGGCCGTCTATCAGTCAAACGAACTTACAAGTTGGGTACTGCTCGATGCGAAATATCGTGTCGCTGAGAGGTCGATCGCAGAAGCATTAACGTCGATGCATGTCTATCGAGACAGTCTGCGCTGGTGCTGCAAAGTCTCCGGCACAGAACATGAGGCAAGCGCTGGCTATCTCCTCGTCCCAGCTATCGCACCTGAGTGCCAGCGATTTGCCGAGGCCGACTACATACGAAAGCGGCGGTTCGGAATTATTTGCACGGAAGCGAACGAGCTTGGCGCGGTGCTGGCAGAAGCGTTGGGCGTTTGATGTAGCGATTGCGTTTGACGCCAACGCACGAGATCGTCGAGAATGACACTGTGCCGGAGTCAACTGGAGCGCTCGAAAGATTCCGGAGGCGTGGCGGCATGACTGGGCTAAAACAAACGGACCTCAGCCCCGGGTCAGATACTTATAGTCACATCTAGGGCAACGGTTTCCGCGCTCAGCACACCGGCTACAATAGTTGGCGTTGCATTTCACGTTCGGACAGAAACAAAAAATCCGACCGCTGTCTTTTTTGCTCGCTCCGCACCCAGTGCAACGAATGTCCATCAGTGCCTCCCACTGGGTTTGCTAATCCAGCTAGGAGAGTGGCTCGCCCTTTCTCCGAGCGCAACACAGTGACAAGGATTTGCCATTTGAGATAACGTCTGTACGTCAAAACACCGGGAAGTCGTATCATCGCGCTTAACACCATCAGTGTGATCGTCGTCTTGACGGTTGTCGTCGTGGCCGCGCTACTCGTGGCGGCCATACGCTTTTTATCACGCGGAAGGCTTGGGCGGGGCCATATTCCAGGCTCTGCGGACGGCCCGCATCCGATAAGCACGCCAAGCGGATATGCGCCACCATTTGGCCGATCCGAAAGGGGCGTTGGCGGAAATCCTTCGACACGCGCTGAACAGGTCATCCACGATCTGCGGATACGCGCCGCAGAACAACTAATCGAACACGTCGGCGGCGCCTATGCGCCAGACGCACTCCGGTCGTTGCTCGAAGAAATCGGCGATCCGGTGGCGGCGGTAGCGCGTCTCATTGAGTTGCTGGGCGAAAATCCCGCCGACGTGGTCGCTGGCCCGGGTGAAAGCCGAACCGCGTTCTTAGATCGCTTGGACGCCTTTGTTCAGTTAGAGACAGAGGTCCGATCGATCAGCCCGGATTCTAATCGACGAATTTTCACTCTCTTGCGCGAAGGTCGCGCTGATGATGTGCGACTCTGGGCGGAAGCAGTGCGAAGCGCGCAAGAAACAGAGGCGCTGCTTACCCACATCGAGACACTCGCGCCCGGCCCGATCGGAATCCTAGCATCGCTCCGGTCAAATGCCGGTTCGCTTTCACGACGCGCTTGCGAGTTTTTGCCGGAAGATGTCGCAACGATCGCCACCGAACTAGAGACCCTAAAGCTTTCGGCCCAAGCGTTGTTCAGGTTCGCGGAAGATTGGCACAATTTGGATCGCAAGCGCGAGAAAGCTGAAGCTGAAATCCAAGCGCGGTGGGACCCAGACGACCCGTTTTGCATGGCGTTATTCGCGCGAATGGAGCCGCTCTTTGCTGCGATGGAGGCAGCGTGGAAGGCAATCGGGCGCAAACGCACAGGCGTCGCTGAACTACGCGGCCATCTCGATGACCTTGATGTCCAAATTTCAAGCCTCGCGAGTATGGCGGCCGAATTAAAGAGTCATGCGGACACGAGGGCTCGTTCAAGCAGCGGAGGAGCGAGCGGCGGACCACATCGGCGAAAGTCGGGAACGTATGGACCGGACGGACGCGATCGAACCGCACGCGCCAGCGCCGATCCCTTCCAAGCGATTTGGGATTACTTCGGTTTCGGCTCGCGTCCAACGTTGGAAGAGTGTCGTGCCGCGCGCAACCGCATGCTGCGCGCAAACCACCCCGACATAGTCGGGCCTTCGGGCACCGCGAAGACGCGGGAGATCAACGATTGGTGGGCGCGTGCTCACGAGAAGCTTCGTGGAGTCACCGCGTAGCTGCCTAGTCGTTGCTTCGCCTCATTCTGATTTCAATGCGGCGGCGTTCGCGATCCGCTCTCTCGCCGCCCGGTTCTGCGAGCATGTCGCTCACTTCCGTTGTCTGTCCCGCTGACAAAGGCAGAATTACCATGCCTGCCAGTCTCGGGTCAGCGCGCAACGCTCGCCCCACGGCAGCAGCCCGCAGCATGCCGAGACCCACATTATCCGCTGCCACCGGGTCAACCGGCGCCGCCCCTCCGTTATCCCGAAGAAAGGACAAAAGATCGAAGTCCAAGGTGGAGGCGCTGCCACCCAGTGGCTGTTCATCTGTGTGGCCGATCACCTCGATAACGGTCACTCCGTAGGCCTGTCTGTGCGCCGACAACTGCGGCACAACCACATCCCGAAGCTGCTCGCGAAACTGCTCCGACAAGTCAGCGCGTCCACTTCGGAAGAAGTATCCCCGAGCTTCGCTAAGCGTTATGATTGGCGGCACGTCGCGCCGTTCCATCGCCTCAAGCCGGGCTATGCGCGAAGTTTGTTGAGCCGCAATGATTGCCAAGATGAGCGCGCTCGCCAACGAAGCCGCCAAGAGAAGGTATATCGTCTCCTGCCCGAGTTGAAGGTGGAGCAGGCCGGTTCTGCGGCTCACGACCGCGACTCGTGAATAAAGTTTCGCACCGAACCGATGATGACAATCAGTTCGTCCAGCACTTTGGCTGCGTCGCGTCCATGCGCGCTTAGCGCCTGCGTATTCGGAACGGCCTCCACCAACGCATCACGGAGGCCCCTCACAGCCTGATCCAATTCATTGAGCCGATGCGACGAAGCCTCCAGTGGCGGCGCAATGCTCGCAGCGCCACGCGATAGCGCGTCGCCAAGCTGGCGGCCAGAAGCGTCCACGAGGGTCGCAGAAGACGCTATCGCCTTGTTAAGCGCTGTCACTGCGTCGGTGAGACGTTCAGCGCTGCCGCCGAACCGCGTCATCATGCCCTCAACTTCTCGATTCAGACCCTTCAGCGAGAGTTCCAGCCCCTTGAACTCGCGCTCCAGTTCTTTCGGGTCCAACACCACGTCAACTAAGCGCGGTTTGCCGACCATAAGTTCGACCTGCCGCAAGACGACCGCCACCAACGGCGCGATGCCCGCAGCAAACAGCCCCTCTGTGAAGCGGGTCACGAGCGGCACGAGCGCCCGCAGGTCGATTGCCGTCCCGCTCAATCCCGCTTCGATAAGCGGCGCTGACTGCGCCGCGCCGAAAGCGAGGCTCGCGAGCAACCCAAAGATGCCATAGACGACTACGATCTCCGATGCACCCAACATATCGAAGCGAGAGGCTTTCCGGTCACGTTCGAGCAATGCCCAGATCGCGGCAAAGACGATTACCAAAAGCCCAACAACCCACGCCACAAACGACGTGCCGAAGACTCCAACGCTGATCTGATCGTGAGGCAGAAACAACCCCGCGACCGCGATGCCAATGGCAAGAAATACGAAGGCGAGAAACTTCATCGCTTGTCTTCTGGCTTAGGAAGCAACGCAGCGGCGAAGGATTGAGCGTTGTCGCTGAGGGAGCGTCCTTCCACATACTCGCGAACACCGGACTCGCCCTTGAGGCGGGAGAGCATGGCGAGAACCGCCAGATCAATCATGTCTGGGCCTCCGTCCAGCCGACCAAATTTACCACCCGACGCAGCGGAGATTTTCTTGAAATCAGTTATGGTCGCGGGGTAATCGCCAAGTGCGAACATATGCACGGGGCATCCGCGTTCTTTGAAGCGGGGCGCCAGTTCAAGTGCCGTCGCCTGCGCACCTCGCAACTCGTGTTTGGGATTTGAGGGCTCGTCTCCCGCGACCAACACTGCGTCGGCTTCTTCGCGTCGCAGAATATCAGCGAGGGCTGCTTCTACGGCCTCGCCTGCGTTACCTCCACCACCGGCGGGCTCGCGCTGTGCGAGCCACCTTTGTAGAGTGCCAACGTCCGCCGTCAGGTCCGATTGTTCGAGCACAGGATACGAAGTGCCGACGCAATCATAATCCCGATAAACATAGAGACGTAGAGCCACCGATGATCCCGCTTCGGCGGTAACGCGGTGCATGATTTCCCCGATGCTCGCCCGCGCTGCCGCAATCAACGGTCCCATGCTTCCGGTTGCATCAAGTGCAATCGCGAACTGCCCCTTAGCGGGACGACTTAACGTGCTCAGAAAAGCGCCGGGACGTGCTTTCGGCGCCCCAACCGCCCCTCCCGGCGAACCCGCCGGTCCTACCTGTCCACCGCGCCTATCATTCATGGCTGGCCCCCCAGCCCTCGAACGTTAACCAGAGGTTTAGAAAGAGTCACGTTGGCGAGATCGGCTCACTCGTCGGAAAGAGACTTCTTGATCAACGTAGCCCTCGGAAGGTTTTGCAGAATCCGACCTAAGCTATTGATTCTACGTTGCCGGTTTTGCAGTCCGAGCGCGGCTAAGCCGTTGTTTCCCTTCGAAGCTTCGGAGCGCGTTGAAAATCCGCGTGTCGCTGGTTCGATTCCGGCCCCAGGCACCATCCTACGCTCGCGCCTATGGAGCGTGGTGGCGATTTCCTCGTTGTGACCTTGCCAAACGGCCTTGCTTCGCGCGCCGTGCGGCAGAAAATACCGTCTGACGAGATCCGGGAGACCGCCATGTGCCTCAATCACGCTGCCGAAGAAGCGATCCACAACCCTGCCGCGATCGGCCGGCGGACATTCCTGCAAGGGGCAGCCGCGACCGCGCTGACGTTAAGTGCTGCGGCGTGCACGACACCCAATCCGGAAACGGGGCGCAACCAGTTCATCATCATCGACGAGAGCCAACTGCAGCAGGCTTCGCTGCAAGCCTGGGCGCAAATGCGCCAGCAGACGCCGACCTGGACGAACGCGGCGGCGCAGCGCCGGCTCGAAACGGTCGGTCGCCGCATCGTCAATGCTGCAGGGCGTGGCAATCAGAGCTGGGAGTTCGTGCTCTTCAACAGCGATCAGAAGAACGCGTTTGTGCTGCCGGGCGGCCAAGTCGGCTTCTATCGCGGACTTTATGAGATCAGCGACCGCGACGATTACATCGCCACCGTGCTTGGCCACGAAGTCGGCCACGTGACAGGCCGTCACGCCGCCGAGCGCTACAGCCGCGAAGCGGCGACGCAGACGGCGCTGCAGGTTGCCGGCACGCAGATCAACAGCAACATCGCCATGGCCGCGCTTGGGCTCGGCGCGCAAGTCGGTCTCAGCCTGCCGTTCTCGCGCGAGCAGGAAGCGGAAGCGGACATTCTCGGTCTCAACTACATGCAGCGCGCCGGCTACGATCCTAAGCAGGCGATTCCGTTCTGGCAGCGCATGCAAGCCGGCGGTGGCTCGCGGCCGCCGGAGTTCCTGTCGACGCACCCCGATCCCGACAACCGAATCCAGCGCATCCGGAACTATATCAACCAGCAGGGCTGGGGCCCGGTTTGAGTGGCGCCGCCCGCCTTGCTTCGCCGAAGGCAGGAGGCTAGGTTCCGCGCCCTTCCGGCCTCGCCTGGCCGGCAAGGACGTGTGCCGCCTTAGCTCAGTTGGTTAGAGCGCTGGATTGTGGATCCAGAGGTCCCTGGTTCGAGCCCTGGAGGCGGTACCATTCCTTGCTGCGCGGGCGCCCCGCGTGAGGCGTTCGCCATGCCGTTGGATCAATCGCCGCGGGTTGAGACCTTCAAGAGCGCACACGCGCGCTATGCGGCGCATGCGGCGGCTGCGGCTGGATATGCCTTTCGCTCGCTCGATGGCGAGGATGGCTATCTCATTGAAGTCAGCGACGGGATGCGGCGTGCGGCGTTCGCCGCGGGGGCCGGCTCGCCCTACGCGCTGAACGAGGTGCGCGCAGCTTCGATCGCGCGCGACAAGTATTTCTGCGCCGAGGTGCTGCGGCGCGCGAGCGTACCGGTGTTGCCTGGGCAGCTTTTCTTCGTCACCAAGCGCTATGCCGAGATGCGCGCGCCGGGGCGGGAGCCGGAGGATGCGCGCGCGTTCGCGCGCCGCGCCGCGTACCCCTTCTTCGCCAAGCCGCTTTCGGCTTCCAACGGGCTCCATGCCGAGGTGATCGAAAGCGCCGCGGCGTTCGAAGACTACATGGCCCGCGTCGCGCGCGAGCACTTCGCGATTCTGGTCCAGCCTTACGTACGCGCGCCGGAGCATCGGGTGTTTGTGCTCGAAGGGCGAGTGCTCTTTTCTTACCAAAAGTCTCTGCCGAGTGTGGTGGGTGATGGCGCGCGCACGCTCGCAGCGCTGATCGAGGCGCTGCCGCGCGACGAAGCAGCGTCGATGCCGTCGCGCTTGGCGCGGGATGAGAGAGGACGTCGCTTGGCGGCGGATGACGTCTTGCCAATGGGCGCGCGTGCGGTGTTGGAAGGGCCAGCGAACCGTGCGGCTGGCGGGGGAACGTCGGCATTGCGCGATGGCGCGCCCGAGGCGTTGGCGGCGCTGGCACTGAAGGCGGCGGCGGCGATCGGCCTGAAGCTTGCGGCGGTGGATGTGTTCGATCGTTCGTCTGAGGGCGATCTCAGCGACCTTGTAGTGATCGAGGTAAATTCCAACCCGATGATCGCAACGCTCGAAGAGAACGGCCGCTGGGATCTGATCGAGACGATCTGGCGCGCCAACATTGACGCTGCGCTGCGATGAGGATCTGGCGCGTTCCCTATCCGAAATTTGGCAAAGGCCCCGGATTGGAGCGCATCAGCCGCATTGCCGAACGGCTTGGGGTTGACTTGGCGGCGTTTGGCGCCGATGGCGCAGTGATCGTCGGCTCCAACGGCAAAGGCTCCACCGCGGCGATGACGGCGGCGCTGCTAAGTGCGCGCACGCCGAATGTTGGCCTTTTCACGTCGCCGCATCTCTTCCGCCTCAACGAACGCTTCCGCATTGGCGACGAGGACATTTCAGACGACGATTTGGAGCAGCATTGGGATCGGGTGCGCGCCGCGGCCGAGAGCATCGGTCTCACCGCTGAGCTTGGCGGCTTTGAGTTTCTCTTTCTCATCGCCGCCGACTGGTTCGTGGCGCGCGGCTGCGCGTTCACGGTCTGGGAGGCGGGTATTGGCGGCCGGCTTGATCCGGTGCGTCTAATCGAGGCGAGGCGCGTGGCGCTGACCTCGCTCGACCTTGAGCACACGCAGCTGCTGGGCGCGGCGCTAGAGGATATTGCGCGCGACAAGATCGAGGCGGCCCCGAAGGGCGCCAGACTCTTCGTCAGCGAAAGTTGCGCGCCGCAGCGCGCTGGGATCGAGGCGCATGGGCTGGCGCGTGGTGTTTCGGTTGAGTTCGTTGGGAAAAGCGAAGCCGCGCCACTGGTGGGTGTGCACCAGAAACGCAACGCGGCGGTGGCGCTTGCGCTCGCGCGCGACATCGCGCCGGAGATCCACGCCGAAGCGCTTCAGCGCACGCGCTGGCCGGGTCGGCTTGAGATCATCGATGAAGCGCCGCTGACTGTGATCGATGTCGGTCATACGCCCGATGCGATCGCGGCGGCATTGGAAGGCTTTCAGCGCTTGCGCGGCGAACGCCCCGCCGTCCTTGTCTGCGGCGCATCCGTCGACAAGGATCATGCCGCCATAATCGCCGCGTTGGCGCCGGCGTTCGATCGCATCGTTTGCGTCGCTGCCCGGCATAAAGGCGCGCCGGCGGCGGAGATCGCCGCGCATGCCGCCGACGCACATTCAGGCGCGGATATCGCCATCGCCGAGAGCCTGGCGGACGCAGCCACGATTGCCCGCGCCAAGGCGGGCGGAGCGGGCGCGATTTACGTTGCTGGGGGTCTTTTTCTCGCAGCTGAGTATAAG